>NC_020993.1:736666-1105000 GCF_000367405.1 Rickettsia prowazekii str. Breinl
CTTGTACTTGAGAGCAAAGAGGTAGAGGAAATTTTTGAAGAATTAAGCAAAAATGAAGAATTTGATTATGAGATAGAGCGAATACTTGCAATCTTAAATGAGCAAACTATGGATTTAACACAACTGCAAAGCAGAATTATCTTATTAATCCGTAAGTATTTAGATAAAACTAAAAACTTAAAGCTTAAAATGGATGAGAAGCTCATTAACAAGAATGTTGCTGAAGTCAGTAATTATTTAATGCATCAACATTCTAAAATAGTTAGAGATGCTAATAAAAACCTTGCAAAACCAAAAGACAAATTGCAAAGTTTAACTAAACAAGCTCGAATGGACTTAAAACGTTTAATAAAAAGCTTTGCCGTTTATCAGGTTTATATGTTCATGAATCCAAAAAGAATAGCAGGCGAAACGAAACTAATGAATTTCGCATATAACATGATAAAAGGCGGGATGAAGCTTGCTAAAAAATATGAGGGCGGTAAAGAAAAAGATATTAAATCATATTCACCTAGACTTATTAAAAAACTTGAAAAAGCTCATGCAGGCTTTAAAAAAAATAACAGTATATCAATTTAATTATTAAGAGCCTATACTAGGCTCAGATCAATTTAGTAATATATAGCAAGATTTCAACTTAAATTTTCCTATAATAGTACTCAAGAAAAACACCAGGTACAACCTGTAAAAATTAACATAAACATATGGTACTAACCACTTTTCATTCTACTGAAACAGATAATATAAACTATACGCGACAGCTAAGTACAAAAATTTTCTCAAGAAAACCAATTTAAACTATTGAGTACTCAGACCTATAAATACATGATATTATTAATCTAAATTAGCCGTTTAGTAAATTAAAATCACCTTTTAGTACATGAAAGAGTTTCTGTTTCTTATGAAACAAAAAAATATTAATGGATAAATAAAATACGGGACGTAGACGTAGCATATAAATAAGAAGAAACTAATTATAGTTTTTAATAATGCTATTTATTCCAGAGAATATACTATATTTTTATATAGCTGTAGTTTATTTTATTATACTATTAAAGCAATTTATTACGCAGATAAAGTTTGTTATAGATCATATTTTATAGTATATAAATAATAAATATATTAACTCCTAGTACTAGTAAATTTCTAATCGAGCTTTAAAAGATTGAACAAAAATTATATTAATCAAACTCTTATGATAAATGATCTACAAGAGTTATTGATCTAGATATCCTACTTTGATGATTATATAGGTTTACTTGTTGTAAAAATACCGCATCTCAATAATTTCAAGTTTAAGAATGCTTAGGGATGTTCTTGAATAACTTATAGAAGTAATAAAAAGGTGAAGAAGATATAGTCAATATTAATAGACTATCAAAGTAATAATTTAAAAAATACTTTATTACCTGTATTAACTTTGTGTTAAATAATCTAGATATATTAATTGTCAATTATAATTGGCAAATTATTACTACGCATTCATCAACTATCCAAACACAAAAATAAAATTTCTTGATTCCAATAAATCTCTGCTTTCTAGCTTAATATTACAAGAATAAAAAAGGTAGATTTGTATAGAAAATATTATTCTTAATAATGATAGAATTGGTTTTAGAAAAATTATTTATCAAAATTTATATATTTATAATTTACAAAAAATTAAGAAACTAGACTGTGATATATTGTGAGGATATTTAAAAAATCTTATATTTCTGTTTTATTCTAATGCATTACACAAAAAATAATAGTAATATTTAACAGAATATGATGAGGTATATTGTAAAACACAAAGGGCTGTATGTAATAAAGGTTATTGGTGCTATAAAGAGTTTAAATAGTTAATGAGGCGTAAACTTTTTAGTCTAAAACTAGAAAGATTTTTAACAATATAAATACTTAACTTTTACGTTTTTCTGAGAGTACAATCTTATTAAAATAAATAAATTATGATGGCAGTATATTTTTTTTCTTAATCTTTTAGCAGAATTGCATTCTAAATAGACAAAATATTATTAAATTTAAAATTACTAATATGCAACATGAAAATTTCTAGCACAAATATACAAAAAAGTATTATCATCACATTACCAATTTCCACACTATATTAAGTGTAATACATTCCAAATGTAAAAGAATAAATTGAAGAAAATTACTAAGAATTATGGCAGCATTTTACTGAAGGATGTTTAAGAAACTAGCTCATTTTGAATCTGAATTAGGCTCAACTCAAAAACTTGTTCAATGTACAATTTTTAGAGCATTTAATGTTTATTATCACTCCTGAGATAACAGACTCTAAAATTCAAGTATTACAAAAATTTTATAGAACTCCATATTATAGGACTTTACAATTTTTCATTGTTCATAGTACAGTATATCAATTGCATGACACAAGAATGTGCAAATTTGATTAATAATTCAAACTCAAAAGAACAAATATATATCAAGACACAGTAAAAAGCGCAGAACTACTATTGCAATTTCTATACAGAATAAATGCAATATATCAATAATTATACTATTATTCTTTCATAAAATGAAAAATATATTTCTACATTCCTTAACTCTTGAGAATTATCGTAATTTTAAAAACCTTGAACTAAAAACAGATAATACACCTATAATTTTAACAGGTGAAAATGGTAGCGGTAAAACTAATATTTTAGAAGCTATATCACTGTTCTATCCAGGCAGAGGCTTGAGGTCATCAAAACTTACCGATATATGTAAAACTTCAGAAGATTATTGTAAAGTTAAAACTCTATTGCAAAGCAAGCTAGGTCTTGCAGAGCTTAGTACACATATTAAACGCAGCTCAAATAGGCGAATAACCGAATATAACGCAAGTAAAATAGCTAATAACGAGTTAAGTAAATTTACTAATATGGTATGGCTAACTCCACAAATGGAAGGAATCTTTACAAGCAGCAGTACCGATAGAAGAAAATTTCTTGATAGAATAGTTTATAACTTTGATACAAAACATGCAGCACTATTAAATAAATATGAATATTACATGCATGAGAGAAATAAAATTTTAGCAGAAGATATAAGAGATAATAATTGGCTTAAAATTATTGAAGAAAAGATGGCTGATATTTCTAACAATATTGCTAATAATCGTTTAAAAACCATAAGATTTATACAGCAAGCAATAGATGACATTGAAAATGAATTTCCAAAAGCAGACTTATCAATTGATGGCATTATTGAACAAAAAATATTAAACGTAGAAGGAGATATTGTTAATTTTATTATTACAGAACTTTATAAAACAAGAAGTAAAGATAAACTACTTGGTCGTACTAGTTTTGGAATTCATAAAAGTGATTTTTTAGTAAAGCATCAGAAGAAAAATATCTTAGCCAAATTCTGTTCTACTGGTGAACAAAAAGCGATATTAATCGCAATAATCCTTGCTGAAATAAATTCAACTATCAAACTAACTAAAATAACGCCAATTTTACTTTTAGACGAGATCTTTGTGCATTTAGACGATAAAAGACGTCAATATTTAATGGGTTTTTTTAATGCTTTAAACATACAACTATGGGTTACTGCTACTGATCTAGATGGAATAGAAAATTTTGCAAATAAAGCCCAATTAATTAAGTTATAAAACATTTCCAGGAAAAGTATCGTCACGGTAAGCTGCTGGAAGGAGTTTTATAATCTAGAAAAATAATTTAAAATTCTGTACATCAGGATTTTTATTGTATTACTTCGTTAATTACTGATGTCATTTCCCATTACCCAGGCAGCAATAATTGCTTAAGAAGAATATAAGTCGCGCAATAATAACATTATATAAAAATATTGCTTAATTCTTTAAAAATCTTTAAAATTATTTTTTTATTTAAGAAAAATATATGATAAAAAAAACTAATAAAATATCCTATGATGAAGTACCTTATCCTCCATTTACTTTCAGTCATACCTACCCACCATATTTAAGAACTATAGGCAAGTTATTTGGGCTAAACCCTCCACCTCTTGAAACTGCTAAAATACTTGATATAGGTTGCGGAGTCGGTGTTAATCTACTTAATTTTGCTGAAACATATCCTAAATCACAATCTCTTGGTGTTGATTTATCAAAAACACAAATAGAAATTGGCAAAAAAACTATCAGTGATTCAAAAATAAAAAATGTCAGACTAAAAGCATTATCTATATTAGATCTTGATGAGTCATACGGGAAATTTGATTATATAGTTTGCCATGGGGTATATTCATGGGTATCTAAAGAAGTACAAGACAAAATACTAGAAGTATTGAATAAACTGCTAAATCCAAACGGTATAGCTTTTATAAGCTATAATACACTTCCAGGCTGGAATATGCAGAACACAATACGTGAAATGATGATGTTCCATTCAGAATCATTTAATACTAGCCATGATAAATTACAGCAATCTAAATTACTTTTAAAGTTTATCAATGACTCATTAGAAAATTCGACAACTCCTTATGCTAATTTCTTAAGAGAAGAAGCAAAATTAATATCTACATATGCTGATTCATACGTATTACATGAATATTTAGGCGAAATTAATACAGGTACATATTTTCATCAATTCATAGAGAAAGCTCAAAAAAACCATTTAAATTACTTAGGTGATACATCTATTACAGCAATGTTTATCGGTAATTTACCTACTAAGGCAGCAGAAAAACTACAAGCCATCAATGATATTGTGCGCACTGAACAATATATGGATTTTATTACTAATAGAAAATTCCGCTCAACATTGCTATGTCATCAAAATATACCGATAAACAGAAAAATTGAATTTGAGAATTTAAAAGATTTTTACACTACATTTAATATTAGACCAATAAGCTCTGAAAACAAAATTGATTTAAATAATGAACAAGAAAATATTAGCTTCTATTATGAAAATTTACCTGAGCCTTTTATTTCAACCACTTCAGCGATAATGAAAGCTATTTTATATGTATATGCCGAAAATATTAGCAATCCTATAAGATTAGAACAAGTAGCAAAAGAAGCTTTTAAAAAGCTTGGTAAATATCAATTACAAGACTTTTTAGCGATATTAGAACAGCATTTTATCACATTTATTTTTCAAGGTTATCTTAAAATATTTGAAACCAAGCCGCATGCCATAGCTACTATTACAGAAAAACCTAAAACAAGCCAATTTGTAAGATACCAAGCAAAACACGCACATTTTAATAATGTAACTAATATGTTGAGCGTCACTAATAGACTTAACGATATGATAGGTATACCAATACATGAAAAATATATTTTAGAAATGTTAGATGGCACGCATAATATTGATGATATTAAGAAAGGCATGATTGAAAAAATCAATTCAAAACTTTTAATTGCTTGTGATAATAAAGGACAAGCAGTAACTGATCCAAAATTATTAAAAGAATTTGTTGACTATATAGTTAATATCTCTCTTGAGAAATTCCGTATAAACTATCTGTTAATTGGATAAGTTCATTATAAGATTAGAGACCGAAAGTCACTACGAACATATGTAAATCTACATAGCAATCTCATGAAATAATAACAAGATCTTGAGATTGCTTAATCAATTTACCATTCTAAATATGGTGACGATTTGTTTTACTTAAAGTAAAATGAAGATTAGTGGACTAATGTCAATTTTAAAAGAGCAAATGAGTAGGACACAAGAAAGAGAATACATCTTATACTTATTTAAGCTCTAACTACAATCCGTAGTATATCTATGCAACTAATTTTTCACGCAATACCTCAACTAACTTATTAATGGCTTCGGTTGGATCAATGTTTTCAAGGATCGCAAGCTCACCTGCAAGTCTATTTAAAGCTGATTCATAGAGTGTTCTTTCACTGTAAGAACGATCATTATCAACATTTTTATGTAAATCACGTAATACTTCAGCTATAGCTACAATATTGCCCGAGTTAATTTTACCTTCATATTCTTGTGCTCTTCTACTCCACATTCTATTTCCTTGTTTCGGTTTACCTTGAAGAGTTGAATAGATTACATCTAGATCTTTTCTGCTTGCAACAGCTCTAAGGCCAACAACCGCAGCTCTATTAACAGGGACTTTTAATGTCATTTTATCCTGCGAAAAGGAAATTACATATACTTTAATTTCAGTATCTGCAATAGTATGATATTCTATATTTGTTATTTCACCAACTCCATGTGCAGGATAGACAATTCTTTGTCCTATTTTAAACTCGGATTTTTGTTCCGTTTTATGTTCGGATTGTGTTATATTTGCCATTATTAATTCCTCCGTGGTGCTTTTAATACCTAAAAGACTTAAAGTTAGACTACTATTTTTATAGCATAACATATTTTGCTTCTATTATAAAGTATATATTTTTATTGAAATAAAATTGATACACTCTTATTGTAGAATGGTTAATAGTCAAAAGGAATAAATATGAGAAATATTTTTATTGTCCTAATATTTTTATTTTTGAGTAACTGTTCAGAAGTAAAAGCACAAGATAAGAAATACGAAGGAAAACAAATAATAGTACAAGAACCTCTACAAAATAATAAAACTCCTCAAGAAACTAATCAGGAATCCATAAATTCTGCAACTAAATCAGTAGTTCATAATAATGATAATAATCAAACTGAAGAAGTACTAATACATGATTCACGTGAACAAAAAAAACCTGAAATAAGACCTACTAAAGTAACTTTTAAAATTGATGATAATGATATGGTTCTTGGTAATAAAAAATCAAATGTTATAGTAGTTGAGTATTTTTCTCCTACATGTCCACATTGTGCTTATTATCATCAAACAATTTTTCCAGAGCTTAAAAAAAAATATATAGATACTAATAAAATTGCATATGTGATTCGTGAATTTATTGCTACAAAACAAGATTTAGATGCTGCAATTCTAGCTCGCTGCAAGGGCGATATAAATAGTTTTATACAGTTTCATAATATTATATTACAACAACAAGATAAATGGGCATATAGCAATAAATATAGAGAATTATTAACTGATATAGGTCAACTTGGCGGCATCCCTCCGGAAGAATATAAACAATGTTTAAATAGTGATAAAATTACTGCAACGCTAATTGCGAATACTAATTTAGTAGCAAAAGCACCAAAATTTATAGGCACTCCTTCTTTCTTCGTGAACGGAGTGCAAACCGAAAATTATAGTATAGATAATATTTCTAAAGCAGTTGATAAAGCTTTAGATGATGAAACAAAAAAGCAAATAAATTTCTAATAATAACTTCATGCCGCGACTTGATTGCGATATAAAAATGTACTTTAATTAATGAATACAGAAAAACTAAAAGATATAAAAGCAAGAATTAAAGACTTTAAAAGTTATAAAACTTCTAATTCTAAGATTCAGCAAAAAATTAACCCATTCAGTATCGCTTTAGATTTAGTTTCAGGTACAATGGTAGGGCTCTTAATTGGAATATTAACTGATAAGTTCTTTAATTCTAAACCTTTATTTCTTATTATATTTACAATAATAGGAATGATTGCTGGATTTAACATTATAAGACGAAAGTAAGAAAATGACTCATAGTCCTTTAATACAATTTAATATCAAAAAATTGATAGATATTAAAATGTTTGGTTTTGATGTAAGCTTTACTAATTCGAGTATCTATATGTTACTTGCTACTACCTTATCTTTAACTTACTTGTACTTAGCGTTTTATAATCGAAAATTAATACCTTCTAGATTACAAGTGAGTGCTGAAATAGTTTATAACCTTGTAGCGGATATGTTAAATCAAAATATAGGAATTAAAGGACGTAAATTTATTCCGTTAGTTTTTAGTTTATTTATTTTTATTTTATTCTGTAATTTGCTTGGAATGACACCTTACAGTTTTACTGCTACTAGTCATATTATAGTTACTTTTACCTTGGCACTTCTAATATTTCTAACGGTCACTATAGTTGGGTTCATAAAACATGGCGTAAGTTTTTTAACTCTTTTTTTACCACACGGAACTCCTGTATGGTTAGCACCATTAATGATAGTAATTGAACTATTTACATATTTAGCAAGACCAGTTAGTTTATCATTGCGACTTGCTGCAAATATGATGGCTGGACATGTTCTGTTAAAAGTTATAGCAAGTTTTACCGTCTCATTAATGATTTACTTGAAATTTTTGCCAATACCTCTTATGGTGATACTAATTGGGTTTGAAATTTTTATTGCAATACTTCAAGCTTATATTTTTACTATTTTATCTTGTATGTATCTTAATGATGCTATTAATTTACACTAATTGTTATTTTGATTAATTAAAAGTTAGGTTTGTATGGACATTGTTTCTTTAAAATTTATTGGTATAGGATTTATGGCTATAGGCATGTATGGTGCAGCTTTAGGTGTTAGTAACATATTTAGCTCTCTACTTAGTGCAATAGCACGGAATCCTTCAGCTGCAGAAAACTTACAAAGAATGGCTCTGATAGGCGCAGGCCTTGCTGAAGCAATGGGACTTTTTTCCTTTGTAATTGCTATGTTACTTATTTTTTCTTAAAATTTAAATAAGATGCCTCAATTTGATATTGATACCTATTATTCACAAATTTTTTGGCTTATAGTTACTTTTGGCTTATTGTATATCCTTGTTTATAAATTTATAGCTCCAAATGCCGAAGAAATTTTTAATAATAGACAGAAAAACATTCAAGATAATATTACACAAGCCGCTGCTCTAACAGAAGAAATAGAAAAGCTAAACAAATATTATAGTGATATAGTTAACAAAACAAATACCGAAATAGATAATTTAAAAAAAGAAAAAATAGAATCTATAGAATCAGAATTTTTAATTAAAAAAAAGAATCTAGTACAAGATTTAACAAAATCTATCAATCAAAATATTGAAGATATAAATTTAGTTGCTAAACAATTTAGAACTAATAAAAGTGAAGCGATGATAAAACTTGCTGTTCATATTATTGAAAAAATAGCTGGAACTAAAGCAGACATGAATTTACTACAAAAAAATATAAAAATAAAATAATGAATTTCCTAGATGAAAGCTTCTGGCTTACCATTAGTTTTGTAATTTTTGTCTATTTAATTTATAGACCGGCAAAAAAAGCTATTTTAAATGCTTTGGATACTAAGATTTCAGAAATTCAAGAAAAAGTTCTAAAAGCTAAAAAATTAAAAGAAGATGCTGCTTTGCTCTTTGAACAAACCAAATTACAAATACAAAAATTAGAAACTTTACGCTCTCAAATGATAGAAGAAAGCGATAAAGCTACAAAACAAATCATTCAAGACAAAACTAAAGAAATGGAAGAATTTTTAGAACGTAAAAAAGCTGACGCTATACAGTTAATTCAAAATCAAAAATCAACTGCAAGTAAAGATCTGCAAGATGAATTTTGTGATGAGGTGATCACACTGGTTTCCAAATATTTTAGATCAGCTAAACTTTCAGAAAAAAGTATTGCTAAAAATTTAATGGATAAATCAGATTTTGTGCACAATGATAGCAAAGCTACATATCTACATTAACTTATAGTTTGCAGTTATATTAGGATTGTAATTAATACATACCAGTAATATCTAGCAATAAATGAAATATTTTTGTTTGTTAATTCATCAAGCCAGTTTTTTATACAAGAGAAGCGTTCTATTAATTGCCATTAGGAATTTTTTTTCAAAAAATTAATATTTTTTACATTTGCTAAAGCTCCTTTATTTTGCTCAATAGGGTTGTACCATCTATTTCCTAAAAGATTGAGCAATGTGATAAATGATGATCTTGCTTTTATTTTAGCAATTTGCAGAAGATTACTTAATTTACAATAAACTGTTCTTAATAGAAGTTGCAATATATAAAGAATCATTTTGAGTTATAGATAAAAACAATTTAAACGCTTTGTCCGTACTATTTACTAAAAGTTTAATACACTTATGTTATTATCCTGATAATTACTTTAATATACTGATTGATAAATCTTCAAATAGACTTGGCACTATTATTGAAGATTTTTAAATAACCAATCTTGATTTGGAACAACTATTTACTGAATGGATAAACTATACTTCTTTAGTACTATTTAAAACTTTATGTTTATATGTTACAAATTATACTGTGAATTATAATAATCTTAATACATCTTTACTAGATTAGATTCATTAACGATAAAGTCCTTAATATATGTTCTTACAATTTTGCTTTGTCTATTAGAAATCATTCCTTGAAAATATCGATGCTTATAAAGTAATATTTTAAATATTCAGAATATTTAATATATACCAAATTATTGACAATTTTTTAATGATTACAATAATAAACTATTTCTCGATTATCATTTTTACAAGTATTGTACCTTATTCTTTTAACAGCTACTACTTCATATAAGCTATACGAAAATATCTTCACTGCAAAAATACTTCTAATATAAATTACTAATATTGCATTCTTTAAATATTTAAAAATTCTACTATTTTTTTTAGTAATTATTAATTGTTACTAGTTTCTTCATCTATTGAAGGACTAATTTTAATTAATCTTAAAATTTCCTGTTTTAAGTCATCTCTTTTTTTTAACGTTATATTACTCTTTTTTTTGCTTTTAATTATTGCTTAACTAAACTCGAGATTTCATCTATCTATTTAACCGACTTTAATAGAATTTACTAATACACTTTGTATTTATTATACTACAGACTTGTTACAGAATGATAATGACATTTAAGTTGAAATTGATCTTGAGCAAATATTACATTTTTGACTTATATCTTTGAGCATGATCGTTTTCTAAATGCTTATAAAGCTCTAAAAACTACTATAACATTGTTATCAATATATCCCTTTCTATATAAGAATGCAAAATTTTTGTATTACTTACCCAGATATAAATATCTGACACTTTATCTATTGCTTTTCTAGTTTTATATTTTATAAGCTTTTAAACGTTTCGAAATCAAAACTTATATTATAGAATCAAGTAAATGATGGATTTGTAAAACAATTATGTTGGGCTCTGGTAATTTTACTATATGATATATGTTGATTGAAAATATTTATAAAATTCACCGCAGATAAATAACTTGTTATATTTAGAGTTTTTACTAAGAATTTTGTGCAAAAATATTCTTGAAAAACATGAATTATTGAACTTACTTACCTTTTCGCTTTTTTGGGCAATGAAAATCTCTAATATAAACTAAACTCTGCAAGCCATGAAAATTATATTTCAGAATATTTAATCATTGCACTTTTGTACGAACTTACATTACTACTAAAATTTATGTCTCTAATTGCATCAATGTTAAATAATTTAGATTTAGATGAATAAATAAAGAAGCTATTCACACTAGATTTGATAATCACTAACCAGATTTTAAAATACCTGTTTTAATAAATTAAATATACTAATAAGATCTAAGTTTAATTGGACTAAACTTTTGAACAAAACTTCTTAAAGAATTATCAAAAGTTATTAATTTAACTATTATTTTAAGTTAGCGTATTTAAGATAATGAGATTATAGGAAAATATAAAATGGTGACCCCTACGGGACTTGAACCCGTGTTCCCACCGTGAAAGGGTGGTGTCCTAACCGCTAGACGAAGGGGCCTTCTCACTTAAGTAGGCAGTATTATTTTAGTCATACTATGGTTATCTGACTTCTGACTATAAGTTAGAAGTTTTATACAATAACCTGGTAAATATTGCAAGTACAAAAATTATAGGTTTACCTTAATCTTAAGGCTACCTTGATGACTTCTATAATGTTTATTTAGATAATAATTATAATCCACAGCAATATTAGTATTATTGATACCACATATAATACCAGTTCCTAAATTATAGGATGTTTTCGGTTGCTTCGGTATTAGATAATCCTGTTTGAATATATTATCAAATATTTTAATAACTCTATTTATCCTTTGTGTTTTCTCTTTAAAATTATGTTCTACCGCTGTTTGAAATGTTAGACCTAAATTATTAAATTTTAGAACATCTATTAGAGATACTTTGACTTTAGCACCTAAAATTCCGGACAATATATTATTCTCTTTCATCGTAAGAGCTATTTCTTGTACGTTAATACCAGTTTCATTATATACACCATCTCGTGACTTTCCATACTTTAAGCCAATATTTGGAGTAATAATAATACTGTTTTTAACAAGATAATTATAATTCAGTAATGCTTCCGCATTATAACTATGATTATGATGTTTTACATGACTTTTGATTTGAGTATCACCGTATGAATAATTTATCTTATCTTTAATAAAATTTTTAGAAGCAGATACTAAAAGTTGCAGCGTGAAATTCTGTTGTAATTCTTTTTGTCCATAAATAGAAATAACTTTACTACCAATAAGCTCTTTATCATTATTTTTACCATTTTTAAATTTAAATACTGAATGAACATTACTATAAGCTATACCTATGATATTATTATTGATTTCAGCATCGAACCCGACAGTAGCACCTTTATTAATACCTCTATAACCTGTCATATTGTCTACACGTCCGTGATTATTAGTGCCGTACATACCACGCATCCATAAACCTCTTTTTATATTAGACTCTTCTTCAGCACTGGCTCCTACTACTACCATATTTATAGATGTATCTAATCTGTTACGAATCATATTATTGACAATAGTATTAATAACTTTTACTTGATTCAAAGTAGGAGCATTTTCTGAAATTTGTGTTTGCATTTCTTGTTTTGCTTCCTGTTCAAGCAGAATAGTTGTATCAACCTTATTCATTTTAATGTCGTACCAATCAGAATTGGATAATTGCTCTATTGTTTCTTCTTCCTTTTGAAAATCTGAATCATAATTTTTTTCATCTTTATTACAATCATCTAATGATAAATATTCATTTTTTTACAATCGCTTAATAATAATGTACTCTCATTACTTGATGCAGGTACAGGAAGTAACTTCTTATCTCCTGCGTTTTGAATACTAGCTTCTGTTTCTTCTTGTCCCTGTTCTTCTTCACTTCCTAATGACAAAGACTCTATAGATTGATCATTATTTGAATTTAACATTGCTTGTAATATTGATCCATCTAAAATATCTTCAGGATCCTCCTGGACTTTAGATTCACTAGAATTAATAACTGTTTCAGAAATCGCTGCACTCAACTGCTTAAGCGCTTCATTTATTTCTTCAAAAGAAACATCATTTGATTTTAATGGATCTGCTACTGAATCTATAGAATCATATATAGTGACTCCTTCTTCCAGCCCTTTAACATTCTTGGTGTTTTTATTGCTCATATCAATTAGCTTAGAACTTAACCTATCATCCGGAGTAGGACAACTATGCTCAGGTCCATATCTATAACCTACTCCTATATCTCCTGTATTATCCCATGATAAATCTTCATTACTCCCAAATATATTTACACTACTAGCTAAAGATGTATTTGTAATCGAATCTGTCTTTAGTGATCTGAATGAATTAATAATCTTTAGTTTATCGTATTCTTGAGTAAAGTAAGCTGCTACTACCTCTTCTTGATTTTTTGCCTGCTCACTTGGGTTTTGCTTTCTTTGTTCTATAGTCTGCTGGTATATTTCAGCAACCTCATTTACATAATCTTGTTGTACTCTAATTAGCATAGGCAATACTATATTTATATTAGGAGAAGTTTGCATTTGTTCTAATGTATTTTTGAGTTCATCAATACTTAATTGCTTTGTTTTATTTGAAAGTGTATATGATAAATTATATACATCTGATGTATTTGCACATCGTAGTTGATTTATACAATCATTAAGCGAACTGTTCGTATCACTCAATGAACTATGCAACAACTTTGGTAGTTCAATGCTAGAGTTTTGATGATGCTCATTACTAAACATGTCGTTAACATAAGAAGAAGGTGATAACACCGATTTATATTTAGTTTGCTTTAATTGTGATGATAAAGATCCATCTTCTATATCTTCTAGACTTTTAGTTTTTTTAAACTGTTGTGATTCTACAAGAACTGCTGAATCTAAACTATTAATAGAATTAATTTCCTGTTTATAATATTGCTTTCTATCCTTACCATACAGATCTTGTGTTAATTTAAAATTATTATGTTGACCAAACGACTTAGATGTATTTTCAAATACTCCTCTTGAATTAGTAGTATTTGAAATTTTTACGTCTTCTACTATTTTAGCTTCGGTCTCTTTCTCACTTAATAATACTATATTAGGATGCACTTCATCTATTTCTTTACCTAAAGTTTTGCTTGATAAAGTCCACAAATCCGAATCCATACTTTTATGGTTCTCTATTTCTTGACTTGGCAAAATTACTGTATAAATTTGCGGTTGAGCTTTACATGGTACTAAGTACCCATCTTCATCTTCCGACACAGTTCTATTAATGTCATTACTTAATTGCATTGTTGGCTTTGATGTTGGCAATGTATTAGGGATAGTAGGAAGAGTCCCCATTATAATATGATTACCTACTTGGTCTTGCAATTTTTTTAGCTTTGTTCTAGTTATTTTCTTTTTTGCATTATTAAAGATTTTTTTAACTTTTTCTTTTGTTTTATTTTCTTCAAATCTTTTTCTTGCTGATTTTTGTTGATTTGATTCTAATAAATCTCGCTGAGCTTCATCAATTCTTGCTTGCTGTGCTTGAAACGCATTAACTTTTGTTTCTGGAATATCTATTTCTTCAGATAACCTATCTGTGTCCTTGTTTTTAGTTGTCAAATCCTTTTTAAATTTTGCTATTTCTGAGAACTATCTTTATTCAAATCATACTTATTTTTTCCTGTCTTTTTGCTCCAGATACCTATGCTACTATTGAATTGATCTACTAGTGTTTTTTGATCTTTCGTACCTTTAATATCCTCTCTTACTTCAGATGATTTGATGCTTATCGTATCATCAACTCGTGGTATATTACTTACCATTTCTGGCTCAATTTCAATACTACTTTTAGGCAATACTACAGGTGCTGTTGGCATCAAAGAGATCATTGATTTACTATGCTGTACTATCTGCGGCTGCTCACTACTAAATGATAGTTTTCTTACTATCTTTAAATTTGTATTTATTGGTGTATTAAATCCTAAACTATAATTTGGTTTAAAATCTGGAGTGGGCTGATACGAAGTTACAGGTTTTAATGATGAAGCAGTAGAAACAGTAACAAAACTATTTGAATCTGTACTAACAGTAGTCGAAGATGCTGTTAGAATAATTTCTGGTTTTTGAGATATTGACTCTGTTGTATAAGTATTTGGATCTAACTCTTTTGATATTGTTTGAGAATCCAAATTATTCAGAAACTTATTTTCGCTGATTTTGAATTCTGGTGCTTGCATCTTTCTAACTTTATACAACGATTTGGTAGTTACATTAGCTAACTCTTCTGCCATGTCACTTTTATTGCTTGGTCCATTGTTAGATAAGTTATTTTTTTCTTGTGTTGTACTGATTGTATCTTCATATGATTGTGAAAATTCGAGTGATAATTTCTTACTTAATTCAGCACAAAATGCTTCTTGATCCATTCCCATAGCAATCCTTTCAACAGGAATTGCCATTACAGCTCCTACTGAAATAGAGGTAAGCAAAGAATATTTCAAAAATCTTGATTTTTTTAGTAAATTTTGTGCTGTTAACTTATTCATTATAGATATCTCGATTTAAATATAAGTTGTGTATTGTAATAAATAAGTTAATGAAAAGCAATATATTAATATTGTTTAATAATTATGTAATTTAATGTGTTTTTAAAACTTTTGATGGAAATTCAACAATACTCTAAATAATTGGAAGTATGATATAATTGTTATTTTTTGCTTGATTTTGAATTTTCATTCTAATACTTTCTATTAATCTTTCTTTTTAGAAACTTCTATTAGAAAAATATAAAACTTCTTAGCAAATATCATAACATCACTTACAGTAATTAATCAATTATTTCCAACTTACTTAAGTATCGACTAACCGCATTATCGTTCTATCTTTGCCTCTTACCAGTATTAGATGATTAGTTATATCCTAAATAGGATTCTGTATTGATAAAATAATCTTTCTATTTTATAGTTTAGTTTACTCTATGACAGTTATATTACTCTTTTTATTCGGCTTTTGTATAGGTAATTATATAAAAACTCAAATGATATGGAAACATATATTAAAAAAGAGAAATAAACTAGTAACTTGTTCTTATACCAATAATTGGTTGTACAACAAGATTTATTCACTTTAAAAGATATATTTTTTTACTACAAACAGAAAATTAATAAACACAATTAACAACGAAATTAAACTAGATCTTAATTACAAAGTTATAAATGTATATAGAGCTTTAATAACGATTATTATTTCTTTTAAAAGCACTGTTATACTTAACTTTTACAGTAAAAAGAATGTAGTTTAAAATCAAACCATGCAAATTATACATAAAACTTTAAAAATCTCTTCAAAAGAATATAAAAAAATCTTAAGCCTTTTAAATAAAAAAGGGCAATCAAGACTTATCGGCGGCTGTGTACGAGATGCTTTACTTGACAAAGACACATATGATATAGATATAGCTACTAATTTGATGCCAGGTGAAGCAATAAATATTTTATCTAGCGCCAATATAAAAATTATACCAACCGGTTTAAAATTTGGCACAATTACGGCTATTTTAAATAATGAAAAATTTGAAATTACAACTCTCAGAAAAGATATTGAATGTAACGGTAGACACGCTAAAGTAATATTCAGTAAAGATTTTGCTGAAGATGCAGCAAGACGAGATTTTACTATTAATGCTTTAAGCTATTGTCCATTTAAGAATGAGATATACGATTATTTTGACGGATTTAAGGATTTGCAGCGAGCAAAGGTTGTATTTATAGGAAAAGCATTCAATAGAATTAAAGAAGATTATTTGCGAATTCTACGCTTTTTCCGATTTTCTAGCTATTATGCAAATCAGCTTGATTATGAAAGCTTTAAAGCATGCGACACTCTAAAATATGGCTTAAAAACTTTATCACGAGAGCGAATAAAAAGCGAAATAGATAAAATTATTGTTTCAAAAAGAGCCACACAAATTTTAGAAGCTATGTTTAAAATAGGAATATTAGAACTAATATTCTCTATACAAAATTATGAAATAAAATTTTTTGAGCGAGCAAATAATTTTAAATTAGAATTAGCTACTAAATATGCACTCTTATTATATAATCAACAAAATTTAAACTTAAAGATTTTTCTAAATTGGAAATTCTCAAAACATGAAGCAATGCAAATATTATCGATACTAAACTTTCTTAATGATGCTGAATTTAACATAAAGAAAATTTGGTTTGAAAAGAAGAATTATAAGGAATATTTATTAGCAGCCTGCATCATCGATAAACTAGATTACTCACAAGTAAAAGAATTTATCCTTAAATATGATACATTATCACATCCAAAATTCGAATTAAATGGTAATGATTTGTTAAATTTGAATATAGAAAAAAAAGAAATAGGAGCGAAACTAGAATATCTAAAAAATTTTTGGATAGAGCATGATTTCAAACCTAGTAAATCTGAGCTATTGGAGAAATTATGAAAACTAATATGCTAACCAACAATTGTAAGGACAAAATTTTTATAAAAAAATCTCATACAATACTGAGATTGCTATATTTCTTTAAGTCACTCGCAATGATATTATTTTTTATATTCTTCAGCCTTACTAGTTATGCTAAACCTAAAATAGTGGTCAGTATTACACCAATTAGTAGTATATTGGCAATGCTTGTTAAAGATAAAGTTGATATAGAGAGTTTAGCAGTAAATAATGAGTGCCCTCATCACCATAATATAAAGCCAAGTGATATTACTAAGGTTAGAAATGCAGACATGGTTATTTATATAAATGAACAATTTGATGGTTTTACCGAGAAATTGATTAGTAATAATAACCAAAACATTATCAAAATCAGTGATATAAAATCTTTAACCACTATAAAAAATAATTGGCATATTTGGCTTGATCTTAATAATGCTAAGATTTTACTACAAGAATTTGCACAAATATTTATTAAAAATTTTCCTCAGTTACAAAAAGAGATTAATAATAACCTTCCAATAGCTCTTAAAGAATTAAATAAGCTACAAGATATTAAAAATAATGAATTTAGGACAATAAAAGATATAATTCTATTAAGTGATAGTAGCGAATACTTTTTTCTTAATACTAATATTAAAACTGCAAAACTATATAGAGAAAGTCAGAAAAGCCTCCGCTATATAAGCAAGCTAGAAGAATTAATTAAAGGATCTAATAACAAGTGTATTGTTTTAAGTAATAAACAAAAATCACAATTATACACAAAATTAAATGCCAAAACCAAAATAATAATATTAAATAGTGAAAACTGGAATGTAAAAAATATCAACTCAAACACTTTTCAGGATCAATATTTACAAATGATTAATCAAGTTAAAAAATGCATACATTAAATAGCAAAAAGGAAACAAAGAACTTCGCAAAACTTTTTGCACAAAACTTAAAACCAAATGATATAGTTTTACTTAATGGTGACCTTGGAGCCGGTAAAACATTTTTTTGTCGTGAAATTATTAAACATTTTTGCGGTAAAAATACGAATATTATAAGCCCAACTTTTAACTTGCTTCAAATATATAAAACACCTAAATTCAATATATATCACTATGATATGTACCGTATTAAATCGCCTGAGGAAATCTATGAGCTTGGTTTTGAAGAGGCATTAAACGGTAATTTAATTTTAATAGAATGGTCAGAAATTATTAAGCATTTACTCACACCTCCTTTAATTGAAGTAAATCTAAAAGTATTAGATAATAATAAACGTTTATGTAGCATTCACAAAGAAAATTTCTTGTTTGATTTCTTATAAATGTATCTTCTGTTCCCTATAAAGTTTGATATTTAAAGAGATAAAATCATACTAGAAAATTGAATTATAAATTTGTTGGTAAAAATTTGTTGGTAAAAATGCCTTTTCAATAGGAAGTAATTTTAATTCTGACAACATAGGCATAATTAAATCTATTCCAGCTTTTTCATTACTATTACCGTGCACCAATATAAAAGAACCGTCTTGAATTTTTTCACCTTTAGCAAGCCATGCATTACTGCCAAGCGGAATAAATCCAAAGTTTTTTAGTTTTGCTATTAATGTTTGATCAGAAACTAATCCAGGAAAACGGAAGAAAGGGGACGGTGCAATATTATAACTTACTAATATCTTGCCTACTTCTAATACTTCATTTTCAAAATCATCTTTATTAGAAAGAAGAAAATTATCTTCAAGTGGTTTATCTTTGAAGTAAGGATGACTAAATGAATGATTAACCCATGTTATTTGTAGATAACCATTTTCTTGTTGCTTTAATAACCATAAAAATTCCTCTGTATGCTTATTAATCCATAAACCTGAAACACATATAGTAATCGGTATAGCTTTCTTTAATTTTGTCGATAATTCTACAAGCTTTTTAAAAAAAACTTCTTCAAAGTTCTTAGAAGAAGGACACATATCAATTGTTAAGAACTGACCTTTCACTTTATACATGCTACTAGTAGCACCATAATTTTGTTGTACAGTAGAATTCATAAAAGTTGATGAATGCGAACTTTTGGAGTTAAGTTTGTGCTCATACACTATTGTATTGTCAGTAAACTTATTACTAAATTCATCCTGTTTGAAGCTTTGTAAACTTTGATCTATAAAGTTATATTTATTTAAAGCTTTAATATATGAAGTTTTATTTAATTTTATTAGCAGATTTTCTTTTTCTATCTTATTTGCAGGTAAAATTACCAATTCTTGTAGTACTATCTCAGTTTTAAAAGAATTCGGATCTACTAACACAAAATATGATTTTTTATTCTTTAAATAAGAACGAATAGCGATTTTTATTTTTTTATTTTCAGTAATTACAGGCAAAAATATCGGTTTATAATCAGTTATTATTGCTGCTTTTTCAACAGCATAACTTGAATTAAAAAACAATATTATAAAAATAAAACTTAAAATTCTTTTCATTTATTTGCATCCATAACACTCATATAAAATTCTGCAATTTTCTCTTTTACAGCTATAGGATCCTTCATTAAATTAACAGTACATCTAAACTCAGCAGAACTTGGTAAACCATTACTATACCAAATAATATGCTTACGTGCAATAGGTACGCCAACAGATTTGCCATAATAATCAATTATTGCATCATAATGTTTTGTTATTATATCTAGTTGCTCTGCTATAGAAGGAGCAGGTTTTTCTTTACCAGTTTTAAGATAATATGCAATTTGTGAAATAAGCCAAGGCTTTCCGTACACTCCTCTACCAACCATAATACCATCTGCACCGGATCTCTGTAATGCTTCTTTTGCTTTAGCAAAATTAGTTATGTCACCATTGGCAATAACTGGAATTTTTACTGCTTCTTTAACTGTTCGTATAAAATCCCAATTAGCATTGCCAGAATAAAACTGACATCTGGTTCTACCATGAACGGTAACCATCTGAACACCTGAGTTAGCAGCAATTTTAGCTAAAGTTGGAGCGTTTCTTGTATTATCATCCCAACCAATACGCATTTTAACCGTTACTGGAATCTTAACTGCTTTAACGGTCGCTTCAAAAATCTTAGCAGCTAACTGCTCGTCTCTCATTAAAGCTGAACCTGCATAACCACCTACTACCTTTTTCGCTGGACAACCAAAATTAAGATCGATAATTTTTGCTCCCATATCCTCATTCATTTTAGCAGCTTCAGCTATTACATCCGGCTCACATCCTGCTAACTGCACACATGCACTTGTAGGATCGTCATGCATGATAGCACATTTTTGCATTGATTGCCTAGATTTCATAATCATCGCTCTACTTGCTATCATTTCAGAAACTACAAGTCCTGCACCAAATCTTTTTACCAATTTTCTAAATTCTAAGTCCGTAACATCAGACATTGGAGCAAGGATCACATTTGAAGAAAGTTCTATATTACCGATTTTAATCATAAAAATAGTTATAAAATTAAGCATTATATCATAATTAAGCATTTATGTCTAATATTACTAATTAAAAGGATAGACAAAAGCTGATTAATCTATTATAAGTTTTAGTTATATTGCTTTACTTGAGTAAAATATCATTCCTAAGCTAGAAGCAAGAGTCCAGTAATGGATCATACACTGTGATCACAAGTCACGGTGTGGTACCATGATTTTTGAGAAATGCAATAATACCTTAGTCTCATACAATGATTATTTGATACTTATTTACTCTGCAAAAGCGGAAACAGATGAGCGCAGCATAATATAAAGCATCAGAAAACTTAGATGAATTATGTAACCAATTGCTTAAATTAAATGATATAATAAGGCCACGTAGCTCAGTCGGTAGAGCAAAGGACTGAAAATCCTTGTGTCGTTGGTTCAATTCCAACCGTGGCCACCATTAATTACTCCAAGTAATCAGTTTAAGTTAAAGCTCCAATCCCATAATAAATAAAAATTTTATTAATTTGTTGTAAGAATATGATGTATAAGCTTTTTAGCTCAATAATTTTTATTATGATGCCATTATAATTACACATAACTAATTACTACCCAATAAAATATTCTACAATAACGCGGTGGTTCAAAAGATTTTTTATGTTAGGTTTAAAGTTTCAAACTCTATTATAGATATAAAATCTACATAATCGTAATAAAACTGAGGTATCGTATCTATGAATACTAAGTAATCTCTAAATAAAAGAACTACACAAAAACCTTAGCTATTCAAAGATGAATCTCAAATAAATCAATATTATTAATTTAAATTTCTCACATTACATGTTCTACTTCAATTAATAACTTGAATCTCAAATTTAGTTTAAAATTACTATATTAGTATTTTTATAGTCAAGTCACTGTATGACACTGAACACGTTTTTGCCATATAAAACTTACAATTTTATTGCATAATAAAAGCATAACTTATATAATATCGCTAGTGATTAAGTCAGTTAAAGTTTATATGGTAAGTAGTAATTTTTATAAAAATCTAGGACCACGAAAACTAACGGCAATTGTAGATTTTTTACACGACATTATAGAGCCTACTAAAATTTATGAAGATATAGATATTTATGATATTAAAATTCTACAAGAAGCATCACCAAATGATATCAGCTTTTTAAGTAATCCGAAATATTCTGAATTTTTGAAAACTACCAAAGCGGCTGCTTGTATAGTGCCAAAAAATTTTACAGAAGAAGTAAATCAAAATACTGTTTTAATACACGCTGAGAATTCATATTTTGCTTACAGTAAATTAATAGATTTTTTCTATGCTCCTATTAAATCATATTCTACTAAAATAATGAAATCTGCTATTATTGCAGATTCAGCGACTATAGGAAAAAATTGTTATATAGGCCACAATGTAGTTATTGAAGACGATGTTATTATAGGTGATAATAGTATTATAGATGCAGGAACTTTCATAGGTAGAGGCGTAAATATCGGCAAAAATGCTAGAATAGAACAACATGTTTCAATAAACTATGCAATTATAGGCGACGACGTCGTAATATTAGTAGGCGCAAAAATTGGACAAGACGGGTTTGGTTTCTCTACTGAAAAAGGCGTACATCATAAAATATTTCATATAGGAATAGTTAAAATCGGCAATAATGTTGAAATTGGTAGCAACACTACTATTGATAGAGGTGCACTTCAAGATACTATTATAGAAGATTTATGCCGAATAGATAATTTAGTACAAATAGGGCATGGCGTAAAAATAGGAAAAGGATCTATTATCGTGGCACAGGCAGGTATAGCAGGAAGTAGCGCTATAGGAAAATATTGTGCTCTTGGAGGACAAGTAGGAATAGCTGGACATCTAAATATAGGTGACGGAACACAAGTAGCGGCACAAGGAGGTGTAGCTCAAAATATAGAGGAAGGTAAAATTGTAGGTGGGAGCCCTGCAGTTCCTATAATGGATTGGCATAGACAATCTATTATCATGAAACAATTAGTAAAGACTTCTAATAGTAAGTTAAAAAAGTAGTTTACTATAACTTTATTGTTGTATGAATCAATTTTTATTGTTATCTCATGGTTTAACCATTAGATCCAGAAAAATATATTTAATTGGGTCCCGTGAATAAATAATTGAATAACAGAGATAAAATTGCTCTATGCAATCAACGCGTTCTCGTAATAAAGGCAAATTTATATTAAACAAGAGACCTAGATAAATGATCATAGCTATTACCGAAATCATGGATTTGATACCTCATCGCTATCCTTTCTTATTAGTAGATAGAGTACTTAAAATCGATCCTAACAAATCAATAATAGGTATAAAAAATGTTACCGTTAACGAACCGCAGTTTACAGGACATTTTCCTGCAAGACCTGTTATGCCTGGAGTTCTAATGGTTGAATCTATGGCACAATTAGCTGCTATATTAGTTGCTAAATCTCTAGATTCTACTAAAAATAAAGAAGTGTTTTTAATGTCTATTGAAAATACAAAATTTCGTAGAATTGTCCAACCTGGAGATACTATGCATATCCACTCTGTTATTGATCAGCAAAGAGCTAACGTATGGAAGTTTTCAAGTAAGGTGATGGTCGAATGTGAAATAGCTGCAGAAAGCAAGTTTACCGCAATGATCAAAGATAAAATGTAAAAGGTAACAGTGTCAAATTCTAATATCCATACTACAGCTATAATTGCAGAAGGTGCAAAGTTTGGTAAAAATGTAAAAGTTGGACCGTATTGTATTATAGGTCCCGAAGTTGTGCTTCATGATAACGTTGAGCTAAAGTCTCATGTAGTAATTGATGGGATTACTGAAATCGGGGAAAATACAGTTATTTATCCTTTTGCATCGATTGGTCAACCTCCGCAAATCTTAAAATACGCTAATGAGAGATCAAGCACAATAATCGGCTCTAATAATACTATTAGAGAATATGTTACAGTACAAGCAGGAAGCAAAAGCGGTGGAATGATAACAAGAGTAGGGAATAATAATTTATTTATGGTTGGTGTTCATATAGGTCATGACTGCAAAATTGGCAATAACTTAGTATTTGCTAATTATGTAAGTTTAGCTGGCCATATTAAGGTAGGTGATTATGCAATAATTGGTGGACTATCTGCCGTACATCAATATACTAGAATCGGTGAATATTCGATGATAGGCGGACTATCACCAGTTGGCGCAGATGTAATACCGTTTGGACTTGTAAGTAGTAAACGCGCAGTGCTTGAGGGTTTAAATTTAATTGGTATGAATAGAAAAGGTTTTGATAAAGCAGATTCTTTAACTGCTTTAAATGCAGTAGAAGAAATCTTTTTAGGCGAAGGTAATTTTGTTGATCGTATAAAACAAGTTGCAGAGAAGTATAAAAATAATTCTATAGTAACCCAAATTATTGATTTTCTGAATCAAGATAGTAGTAGAGCATTTTGTCATTTTAAAAAATAAATTTATTTAACTAGGAATAGTAAATAAAGCATTACTATTAAAAGTATAATAATGATAAAGTATTATATATACGTGCAAGTAAGAAACTTGAAAAGCCAGCCTATTATTTACACCCGTTGCAAAAGCTGAATGATTAGTGAATTAATATTATAATCTTTAGTAAATAAGCTAAAAACATCAATACTTATTAAATAAAATTATGATGCTGATTTATAGTCAAAATATAAAAAAAAATTTGCTAAATGAGCGAAAAGAATAAAAATTTAGGTACAACCCAAGCTAATTTATATAAAAATTATTAAATTGTTATCTGAACAACTAGAAGAAATAATTGAATCTAATAGATGAATTAGTTGCTCATTTTCTCTTGTAAAGAATTTTGGCGCAATCGAGTTTTTAAGCTCTTAAAATCAATTATTTCTACATTTTGATTCTGCTCGCTACATGCAAAAATATATTTTTGCTTTCCTTTAACTTTTTGAATGCATTGTCCACAAATTCCTTTCATCATGCATTGCATTAATGAATTAACGTTAATTATTAATTCTGTATTTTCCCCAAATATTTTTAACTCTTGTAGTTCCTCAGCTATTTCAGGAGAAGTATTAATTATTACTATATCCACAGAAGTTAATTTATGCTTTTTTATATCAGGATAGGTAGCAAATATAACTTTATTTTTATTTTCTTTTAGAATTTTCAATAAACCTACATTACGATATTTGGAATCAATAATAATTATTTTTTTATTCTGAGGTATTTCTAGTGGGGAGCCTGTCGGTCCCATTAAAACTACTTTCTCATTTTCTGATAATGTTTTACATAAGCTAGTAGACTTACCAACTTCATAAACTATAAAGCTAATTAAACCTTTTTCTATATCGATATCGGCAGGACTTAAAGCTACAGGCTCTATTAACTTAGTAATATCTTTAGAATAATTTTGTAAACGAAAAAACTGTCCAAACTGAAAATTTTTAGCAGCAAGTGGTGAGTGAATTATAAGCTCAAAAGTTTTATCATTCAAAATATTTATTTTATTAATCCTAGAAGTTAGCAAATAATCAAGCTGTGTTATAAAACATGCGTAACTACCTTTAAAGCTAGGAACATTATCTATAAGTCTTTTGTTAATAACCTCATAACCTTCTTTTGCACTAGTAATGGCCTTCACTACACTACCAAAATATTTAGGATTACAATCACCGAAATAACTATATTTATCATAATCGAATTGAGTATTATTTTCTATACCAATTGCCATAATTACGGTTTTAGTTTTGATTAAGACAGTATTACTACTTGGCTTGACCGTAGGACACATATTAATATGGTATTTTTTATGTGTCCTACGGTCAAGCCAAGTAGTAATACTAAATTCTACAGATTCCACATGACCATATTTATCAATATTAATTCTTAAAGGCTGCATATTTTCTTTAAAATTAACACCAAGTGCTAATGTGTATATCAACTCTTCATGATTTAATTTATAAGCTGGCGAATCTTGCAATCTTCCACGATAATAAACAGTAGCTCCTCCAAGCTTATTAAAAACCTTTTTTAATTCTTCATTATTTTTAGCTTCTTTAAACAATTTTGCATGAGCAATAAATTCTTCAGCTATTTCCTTATCTTCTTCTGTTAAATCTTTTTCTATATAATTTTTGGCAAATTCCTCTACTTGCTTTTTATAGTAAAATAAACTTTCTGTTGCTACATCTAAAGAAGTAAGACCACCGCCTATTATCACAATCGGCATTCTAATCATCATATTAGTATTAGAATTTTGCAAAAATGCGCCTCCATTTTGCAAAGTCATCAAGAAATCAGAAGCTGTTCTTACTCCCTTAGCTTCAAAATTCTCTATATTCAAAATCTTTGGCTTACCTGCTCCAATACAAAAAGCTACATGATCAAAACTCAAATCTAAAGCTTGTTCTTTTGTGATATTAAAACCTAACGCTACTCCGTCATAATATTTGAAATTATTATTTCTCTCAAGTATTAGCCGCAGTATATCAAGGTTGTTTTTATCCCAACGAATAGTTATACCATATTCTGCTACCCCTCCAAATCCTTTTGGTATTCTTTCTGATAACAAATTTTTATATTCATGCCAAAATTTTACAGGTTTATGAATATTAAAAGATAAAGGGGTTATTTTCAAACCATCAATAGCTGTAACATTGTGACCTGATCGTAATAAATAATAGCTAAGACTAAAACCTGCGGGACCAAGACCGGTAACTAAAATATTATAATTTGTAGGTTCTTTCGGAAGTGGCGCATAAATATTAAGTGGATTCCAACGTGTAAGAAGTATATATATCTCCAAACCGTAAGGTAATTTAAGCGTTTCTTCTAAAATATTTGATTCTATTAAAGGAATATTTACTGGATCTTGCTTTTGATAAATACAAGCTTTAGAACAATCATTACAAATCCTATGACCTGTTGCTGCAACCATCGGATTATCAATAACAATAATAGCAAGAGCTGCTAGATTAAAACCTTGCGCTTTAATGTAATTCATTTCGGAAATTTTTTGTTTTAATGGACAACCAGTTGTCATCCTATAGCTTAACCTCGGAATCTTATCTACCGAGATCACACGATCAAAGTGTGGAATTACATCAAATCCCTTAGAACAGCTATCCTTATCCCGTTTATGGCAATAAATACAATAATGAGAATTGTTTAGAGCTTCATCTAGATTAAAAAAAGAATCCTTATAGTCAAAATCTACTCTCTCATTTTTTTGATATTTTAATATTTTTTTATCATCTATTAGATTTTTTTTATCTAATTTTTGTTGAAGGTTGAATAATATATCATTTTGTAAAAACAGATTTTTATTCCATGATGACAATGAATTATAATAACTAAAAACCCTATACGCAGCATACCTAGCTGCTATGTCTAATTCTAGAGAAAAACTTTCTTCATCCTGTTGCCATATAACAATTTGCTTTGCAAACTCTCGAGAAGTAAAATTCGTACCTATTAAATTAGTTATTTTTAAATATACATCTTCAAAATCAATATCTTTTATTTTCTCTAGAGGATATTTTTTTACTGCAACACGCTGAACAAATTTTCTTTTACATTCATAAATAATATCAAAATCTTTATGCTTCAGTCTTGATATCGTTACTTCTTTTGAAATACAAAATAACTCCGCTAAAAAATCGTCTAAATGAGGAGAAATTTTTAGCAAAAATTTGGAATAATCTTGTGGAATAATCGAGAGAGGAGTAGCTCTAAATAACATTAAATCTTTATGCAAAGATTTATCGGCTTTAAAGAGATAATCTAAAAATATTTGATCTAATTTTTTAAGTCCGGTTAAATCTAATTCATTAAAATCTAGATTAAAACCAAGTTTCATAAATAATAAATAACTCTTTTAGAAAATTGTCTATAAATTAAATAACTGATAAAAACAGTAATAAATGCAACTATAACAGACTTAATTATTAACATCATATCTGGTAACGATCCATTAATTACCAATACTTGTACAGGTCTTATAACTAAAAAGAATGGATTAAACTCAAAATATATCTTTTTAGACTCCGGAATTAGTGAATATGGATACACTATTGGTATACTCCAATAAATAACTCCAAGGATAACATTCAACATTTGCGGTATATCTCGAATATACGGCGTTAAAAATGCTACTGCAATAGAACCACTAATCACACATATTACTAATGGCAAAATTAATATAGGCATAAATATTATTTGCCAAGAGAATTTTTCTGGAAATAATAAAATAAAAGCAAAATACATTGCTGAAAATGAGCAAATTAAAGTATATAATTGTCCTAAACTATCCGCAATAGGAAAAAAAGTCTTAGAAATTCTAACTTTTTTTATTATTTGATCACGTGTAACTAAAGAACTTGCACAAATCGTTAAACTACTTACTATAAAACTCCATAAAGGAATGCCTCCAACTAAGTTCATTACCATAAACTCTCTTGGTTGTCTTAATAAGAAACCAAAAAAATATGAAATTACTATTATATGAATAAAAGGTTGAATTAAACTCCATAAAGATCCTAAAAAAGAATCTTTATTTTGCCTAACTATAGAAGCTTTAACTAGTAATGCTATTGCCCTCCAGTATTTTTTAGAAAAAAAATACTTTATCATTTATGAATTTCCTTATTACTTTGTTGTTTATAGATTTTAAATATTTCTGATGGTGTCCCATCATCTATAATATGACCGTCTTTTAATAAAATACATCTATCACAATTATCTTTTATAATTTCTTCTTGATGACTTACTATTATTGAAATAGGGGTATTTTTAAATTTATTCTTCATTAAATTAAGGGATTTCTCTATAAAATAGCTATCACCTGCTGCAAAAACTTCATCAAGTAATAGAATCTGTGGATTCTGAAATATCGATACAGAAAAAGCAAGGCGTGATAACATACCGGAACTATAAATTTTTATCGGTAAATCAATTTTACTACCAAGTTCTGAAAAATCTATAATTTCTTTTTCAATTTTTTTGCTATATTTATCTAGCATATTATTATATAGCATTAGCATTTTTATATTTTCACGACCTGTCTGTTCTTGTTCAAAACCGACTCCCATATCTATAATTGCAGCAATATCTCCATGAACTTTTACTATACCTGATTTTAATGGATATATTCCAGCAATCAGTTTTAGAAGTGAACTTTTACCTGAACCATTACTCCCAATAAAAGCTATTTTTTCTCCCTCATAACAAGAAAAATTAATATTGTTTAATATAGGTATAGTTGGAGAAAGAGAAACTCCTTTTTTCAAAAAGAAATGCTTTAAACCCTGTGCTCTTTTATGAACATCTATGCCTTCTACATAACCATCTGTTATCTCTATAAATACTTTTGAATGGTTAAGTAACATAAAATAAATATCAAATAGATTTATTAATCCAATCTAAAAGAGAATTTTTTTGTTGCAAACCTATTTTAGTATCTTTTTGTTCACCATTTTTAAACAACATTATCGTTGGAATGCTACGAATACCATATTCTGAAGGAGTTTTAGGATTTTCATCAATATTCATTTTGAGTACTTTTACTTTATCTTGTAATTCTTTACTGATTTCATCTATTATCGGTATTAACATTTTACATGGTCCACACCACTCTGCCCAAAAATCAACCATTACAGGTAAATCCGATTCTAGTACTTCATTTTTAAAAGAGCTATCTGTTACGTTATTTACCATATTTATCCTCTGTGTTGTATTGATATCATTGCTATCGAATTCAAGGAGTGTTGTAATTTCGTTATAACACGACATTAAGTTTTTAACTCATAACAACGAAAAGCAATAAATAAAATTATAAATTAGTCACTTCTACTTGTAAATAATGAAAAATCTTTTTATTTATGATATTTATTTTTTCTATTATAATATATTCGCATTATTAAAGCTGCTGTTTCCTCTATTGATCTGGTTGATACATCAATCACTGGCCAATTTCTTTGATTACAAATTTTTCTGACTTCTATGCACTCTCTTTGTACTATATTAAAATCTGTATAGCTTTTATTTTCATTAATTTGCAATAAATTTAATCTAGCTTCTCTTATCTCAATTAACCTATTTGGATTAATAACAAGTCCTACTACTAATTGATCTATATCCTTTTCTATAAAATCAGGAAATGGACAATTATAAACATAAGGAATATTTGCAGCTTTTAAACCATTATACGCTAAAAATACGGAAGTCGGTGTTTTAGAAGTTCTAGAAGGACCTATTAATATTATATCAGATTCTGATAATTCATTAATCATTTGTCCATCATCATGTCTTATAGCATAATCTATAGCATTGAGTGTATCAAAATAAGTTTTATCGAATTTATAATTATAATTTTGTTCTTTTTCTATTTCAATACCTGAAAAAACAGACATTTCTTTAATAATTTTACCTATTACAGAAATACATGGAATTTTTAATTCATAGCAAAATTTTGTTAAAGTTTTTCGGAGTTCTTGATCAGCAATTGTGTATAATACTATTCCATGTTTAGATTCTATTTTACTTAATACTTCATTTAGTAATTCACAATTTCTAATCATTGGCCAATGATACAATTTTTGTTTTATAGAAGTAAATTGAGCAAGAGCAGAATTTGCTGCATGTTTTGCAGTTTGCACAGAAGAGTCTGAAACCAAGTGAATAATTAGCTTTGTCATACTTTACACATGTAATTGTGGATAAAATTTTTAAAAACTTGTTATTTTTCCTATTAAAATCTATTTAAAATTCTCTCAAATCCTTATAAAATTAAGAAAATCTAGTACATTTTCTTTTAAAGAAACAGTTTGTGGATAAAATTGTGAATAAATATCACTTTTCTTTGAAAAGATAGTCTTTTCTAAACTAAAAATGAATCTTGCACTTAATTATCCACTTGTATAAATTAATTATAAATTTATGTGAATAATAATTAAAATACTGATTTTTTTAAGAAAATTTAAATGAAAATTTTGTTGATAACTATGTTTGAAACATTTAATTTACATAATTCTGTTTATAACAATATATAAATAATATATATTTAAATCTTTTAGTAGAATATGAAACAAATTTTAAATCCATTAAAAAATAGTAATAAAATACCTATTTGGTTTATGCGTCAAGCAGGTAGATATTTACCGGAATATAAAAAAGTGAGAGAAACAACAAAAAATTTTCTCGATTTTTGTTATGATGTTAACAAAGCAACTGAAGTAACATTACAACCAATAAGACGTTATGGACTTGATGCAGCTATTATTTTTTCTGATATATTAGTTTTACCTAATGCTCTTGGATGGGAAGTAGATTTTAAAGAAAACATAGGGCCTGTATTAAAGCAATTTAAATCACAAAAAGATTTTCAATATTTACAAAGAGATTCTAATAATAAATTAGAAAAGGTTTATAAAATAATAAAAAAAGTAAAAGAAAAATTACCTTCTAATACTTCTTTAATAGGGTTTGCAGGTAGTCCTTGGACAGTTATGAGTTACATGTTAGAAGGAAAAGGAAAACGTGATTTTAGAACAAGCAAAAAATTTATATATGAAAATAAAATACTTGCTAAAGATTTATTAAATTTTATTACAGAAAAAACATCTGATTATCTTATAAATCAAGTAAAATCTGGAGTAGATCTTTTAAAGATTTTTGATTCATGGTCAGGGGTACTTGCAGAAGATGATTTTACTGAATTTGTAATAGAGCCAACAAAAAAAATTATACTAAAAGTAAAAGAAGTTTTTGTAAAAACTCCTATAATTACTTTTCCTAAAGGTGCGGGATTATTATACGAAAAATTTATAGAAGAAGTACCGATAGATATTTTAGCTGTAGATCAAATGGTCCCTCTTGAGAAAATGAAAGAGTGGAGTAATAAAGTAATAATACAAGGTAACTTAGATCCGGTTATATTATTAACTAATAAAGAAATTATTAAAGAAAAAACTTATAAAATCCTTCAAGCAATGAAAGGAAAGAATTTTATTTTTAATTTAGGACATGGTATTTTGCCTGAAACACATCCAGAAAATGTAGAATTTTTGACACAATATGTTAGGTTATATGAACAAAAGAATAGCAATAGTACTTTTTAATTTAGGTGGTCCAGAAGATATTGAATATGTAAAACCTTTCTTATTTAATCTATTTTATGATAAAGCTATAATTAATTTACCAAATCCTTTACGTTATATTATTGCTAAAATAATTTCTATTACTAGAGAAAAAAAATCTCAAAAAATTTATTCTTTAATTGGTAGTAAATCTTATTTAATTCAGGAAACAGAAAAACAGAAATTAGCAATAACTGAAAAGTTAAAGGAATTCATAAAAGAAGATTTTATTATTTTTATAAATATGAGATATTCAACACCATTTGCTAAAGAAGTGATAGGTCAAATAAAAGAATATAATCCAAGTGAAATAATATTATTGCCATTATATCCTCAATTTTCAAGCACTACTACAGGATCATCGGTTAAAAATTTTTTACAAAATATTGATATTGATATTCCAATTAAAACAATTTGCTGTTACCCCATAGAAGAAGATTTTATAAAAGCTCATGTTTCCATAATAAAAGAAAAACTATACGATAAAAATTTTCGTATATTATTTTCTGCTCACGGATTACCTAAAAGAATAATAAAAGCAGGTGATCCTTATAGCTTTCAGATAAAAGAAACGGTGAATAAAATAGTAAAAGAATTAAATATAAAAGATCTAGATTATAAAATAACTTATCAAAGTAGAGTAGGACCTATAGAATGGTTAAAACCGAATACGGAAGACGAAATAGAACTAGCAGGAAAGTTAAAAAAAGACATAATTATTGTACCTATATCCTTTGTATCTGAGCATGTTGAAACACTAGTAGAACTTGATATTGAATATAAATTAATCGCAGATAAATATAAAATTCAATATACTAGAATCCCAACACTTGGAACAAATAAAATTTTTATTAATAGTTTGACAAATATATTGCTACGTTTTATTAATAATACTAATACCAATTTAGTTATGAGTAGCTCTAGTAAAAGAATATGTCCAAACAAATTTACTAAATGTTTATGTAACTTAACAAATTAATAAGGAAAATAATTGCAAGAAAAGAATGGAAAGTTACTACCTATGGTTTAAGTCAGCACATCTAATATCTGCTATATGTTGGATGGCTGGGCTTCTTTATTTACCTAGAATATATGTTTATCATACCAAAGCTAAAATAGGTAGTGAACTAGATAGTACTTTACAAGTAATGGAGCTAAAATTACTCAGATTCATTATGAATCCAGCAATGATTAGCACATTTATATTTGGTTTAATAAATGCTCATATTTACGGGTTTGTTGCTCTTGATACTTGGTTTCAATTTAAAATGTTTGCGGTATTGATTCTAGTTATATTTCATGGTTTACTTGCAAGATGGCGAAAAGATTTTGCAAAAGGTAAGAATGTTCATTCAAAAAAATTTTATCGCATAGTTAATGAAATTCCAGCTATATGTATGGTTATTGCAGTAATAATGGTTATAGTCAAACCATTTGACTAATTATTATATTAGTGTTTCAGCTTATAACTGGAATAAATAACAATTAATATAGTGCATGCTATATCTCTTTAGCAATACCAAATAATTGCTTCTATAAATTCTGCTTTTATATTAATTCAAAACTATTTTACTATAGCTCACTTTTAAGGTTTTTTGTTTATATTTATACTTATCTTCCTTAAAATTTTTACATAATAGGTATTTTTGGTAGTTAAATATTAAATATATAGGTTCATTACTTCTATTATACAATCTATTTTGGCTAAAAAAAACAGAAACGTTTAAACAAAAAACGATTAGTTAAAGTCAATATATGAAATAATTTAAAGTATTAAGTATACTGTACAAGATATGAGTTTAGTGAGAAATTGATTCAAAAAACTATTAAAAAAATCATTAAGTAACAAAAAAAAGAATTATGTTTAAAATTGGTTAGTATAAGCAGATTAAAGCAAAATTGATTTTTACAGTTCTTGCTGAATTACCTGTTAGTCAGGTAATGTAATAATAATGAAACAGGAATGGAATAAAATACTAGGCAGTATTAAAAATTGCTACTAATTAGTTACTATTCAAAAACTATAATTTGTAGCAGTAAATAGTAGTAAAAAGTTAATTAAACTTTACTACAGGTGGTAGTGACATTAATATTGCTTCAACATTTCCATCGGTCATTAAGCCGAATTTAGTACCGCGATCATATAGTAAATTAAATTCTACATATCTACCTCGCCTTATAAGTTGGTATTCTTTCTGTTCAGCTGTCCAAGGTAGAAATAACTTACTTCTAACAATTTCAGGATATACTGACAATAAAGCCTTACCTATGTCCTTTGTAAATGCAAAATCTTGTTCAAAATTACCGCTATTTAAGTAATCATAAAATATTCCTCCTACTCCTCTTGGCTCTTTTCTATGTCTTAGATAAAAATATTCGTCACATTGTTTTTTGAATTTAGGATAATAGCTAGAATCATACTTATCGCATGCTTCTTTAAAAGCTGTATGAAACTTTGCAGTTTCGTTTTCTTCTGGATAAAAAGGTGTTAAATCACCACCACCACCAAACCAGTTTTTAGAAGTTTCTATATAACGAGTATTGAAATGCATAGCAGGAATTAACGGAGATTTAAGATGAGCAACTACTGATATGCCTGTTGCAAAGAATTTTCCATCTAGCTCTGCTCCAAGAATCTCAGAGCGAAATTCTTGAGAGAATTCACCGAATACAGTGGATATATTAACACCGACTTTTTCAAATACTTCTCCTTTCATGAGAGACATAATACCGCATCCACCACCATTACGTTTCCAGCTTGTGCGTACAAACTTAGCCGGTTTTAAACCTTTTATCTGTGCATATTTTTCTTCGATTTTTTCAAATTCTTTGCACAACAAATCACGTAAATTAGTAAACCAATTACTTGTTATTTCTTTATTTTCTGTGTTCATAATTATTAAGTAACGATTTAATTACTTTCTTCATCGTATACATAATTATTAAAAATATGATGGCAATAATCATAATATAAAAAGCTGGAGCATAAAATAAACCTGTATGCTCCACAAGCCAACGAGAAATAATAGGCGAAGTTCCGCCGAATATCGCTATTGCAAAATTATAGCTAAAAGCAACGCCGGTAAATCTTTGTTCTGCTGTAAATAATGATATAACAAATATATAAGCAGTACCTGCTATACTTCCTGCGAGTATACCAAGTATTGTAAGAGCTATAATTTGTTGCCACATCTCTTTTGCTGACATTAGTAACATGGTCGGTAAAATTAATATCAAGATAGCAACACCAACAAGCATTGCCATTTTAAATTTTCCAATAATATCTGCAGTACCTCCGGCAAGCGGCATCGCTATCATAGCAACAAATGAACTATACGCTAAATATGATAAAGCAATAGTATTACTAAGATTCATTACATTATAATAAAAAACATTTATATATGTTTTTACTAAATACATAACGCTGCTAGCGATCGCACCTATGCAGATGGTTAAAAACATAGATATCCAAGCAGTTCTAATTACATTAGAAAAAGGGGCTTTCAGAACTTGTTTCTTTTTCTCAATCATTTTAAAAATCGGTGTTTCCGATACACGTAATCTAAAGTAAAATCCAGCAAAACCCATCAATCCACCAAGAAGAAAAGCAAAACGCCAAGCAAAATCTATATAAGAAAAATAACGTTCAATTATTATACCGATAAATGTTGCAATTAACGTACCTGCAATATTTGAGCCATGTACTAAACCTGCTGTAAATCCGTGTCTTAAGTTTTGGCGATGTTCAAGGATAAAAATAGCTGCTCCGGTTCCTTCACCGCTAATACATAATCCTTGAATAAGCCTCATTATAACTAAAGTTATAGGAGCATAAATTCCAATACTTGCATATGATGGTATGAGACCCATAATGAAGGTAGGAATAGTCATACCTAGCATCGAAATTATTAAAGCGACACGTCTACCGTATCTATCGCCGATATAACCAAATAATATGCCGCCTATTGGCCTTGTTAGAAAACCAACCGCAAATACTCCAAGGCTTAGAAGAATTCTAATGAATTCTGATTCACCTGGGAAAAAAATTTGTCCAATAATCAGTGAAAAAACTGAATATACCGTAAAATCATAATATTCGAGTACATTACCTGAAATAGCAGATAAAAAAATCAACTTAGATCTATTCATTGAATTTAAAATAAATTAATTACTAATTATTATTATAGACAATTTACATCATTTATAAAGTGTAAATATCATTTTAACTAAGAATAAGAAAGTTTTATTAGGAATGATTACAGGATAATGGTTTTAAGTATTTATAATCTAGTTTAGCACTTGTTAAATGTTTTATATTAAGATTCGTAACATCTTAAAAGTCTGAGTAGTCTTCCATATATCATAAATATTTTATGTTTATAGCAATGCTTAGATAAACCATACTACTTTTTTATATAAACTAAGTTTTGATTTTGTAAAGCTTTATCTTCTAAATCTAAGAATTTACCATTTTTTAATAATAATTTTATTAAATTTTCGTAGCTTATTAAGTGTTACATCCATCAACGTTAACGTTGACTCTATATTTGAATATGTTTAGTTTTGGCAGTATTTAGTTATGAACTAGTGAAGTGTTGATATAACTGTAACAAATAGCATTAACTGTAACAGTTAAGTTTAAGAATACCTTGTTTTGCTTCTACATATTTGAAAAAAAGTGATCCGATAAAGCGTATTAATAATCTGATTAAAGCTATTTCATATTTAATCAGTATTAAGTATTTTCTAGTATAGAATGATGTTATCAAGTCTATAAAAATTTGCTCATTTTTGGAAATGTATTGATACCATCAACATGCATAAATATATCCATTGTTCTATCTATAGAATTCTTTTATTTTTCTCTTAAATATAGAATGAATTTTATCAGGTTTTGCTGAAATTTTTACTACTTTCATCTTTTGCAAAACCATTAATAACTTTCTAATACTAAAGTTTTGTAAACACTATAGCTTCTAATCAGTTATAATGTTATTACATGAATTTATCACTGTATCTAAAAAATTAAAAAACTAGACCATGTAGTCAAGTCACGATATGAAACTTGTATTTTATTTAAAAGTAACTTAATATTAGATTTCTCTTAGAAATAATGTATAACTATGGAAATTGTTAATAGTCTTGATGTATCTGTCTCTTGTCATGGCAAAGAACCTCTATATGGTCATCCAAAAGTTTATTTAGAGATAGATAAAGAAAAAAATGAAATCATTTGCCCATATTGTAGTAAGAAATTTAAATTAGTAACAAAGTGACTATAAAATTTCTATCAGAAAGTACTATCAATAGAATTGCTGCTGGTGAAGTTATAGAAAGACCTGCATCAGTAGTAAAGGAATTAGTTGAAAATGCTATTGATGGAGGTAGTACTAAAATAGATATTATCTTAGAACGTGCTGGTAAAAATCTAATCATTGTTTCCGATGATGGTATAGGTATGACTGATAAAGAATTAGAAATAGCAGTTAAACGTCATACAACTTCTAAGCTTAATGAAAGCGATTTTTTTAATATTCATACTTTTGGTTTTAGGGGTGAAGCACTAGCGTCTATTGCTGCCATTAGTAAAATGCTAATTACTTCTAAGAAAAGAGAAGCTGATAAAGCATTTCAGATTAAATTAATTGGTGGTAATAAACAACAAATTACTGTTTCTGTTCATAATGAAGGTACTAAAATAGAGGTACGTGATTTATTTTTTGCAACACCTGCTCGTTTAAAGTTTTTAAGAAGCGATAAAACAGAACTTGCAGCAAGTATAGATATCGTTAAAAAAATCGCTCTAGCACATCCAAGAATTTCTTTTAATTTAATACATGACAACAAGAATCTTTTAAAACTTAAAGGTCAAAATAAAGATTCTGAAACTAATCTAAAACAGCGTATAATTGATGTAATAGGTGATGTTTTTATAAAAAATGCTGCTTATATAGATTTCAAAACACCTGATTTCTCTATTTGTGGATATAGTAGTATTCCAACATATAACAAAGCTTCAAGTGAAGACCAGTTTTTATTTATCAATAATAGACCGATAAAAGATAAATTACTACAAGTAGCTCTAAGAGTAGCATATCAGGATTATTTAGCTCGTGATCGTTATGCACTATGTGTTATATTCTTACAAATTGATCCGCAGCTTGTTGATGTTAACGTACATCCAGCAAAAGCAGAAGTTAGATTTCATGATCCGAATTATGTACGAAATATATTAATAGAAGCGATTAAAAATGCTTTAACAAATAAAAGTCAAATTACTGCGACTACTATCGGATCTGATAAAAATTCTTTAGTTAACAAAGAGCCTACGATACACAAAGCTACAAATGTTAATAGCAAAGCTAGCGAATATACTAGCTTTAATTTTAAGCGAAATACTGCTTATCATACATTACCGTATGGTAAAATAGAACAAGAAGTAGGAAAGTGTATAGAACACAATAATCAAAGTCATAAACAATATAAGTTTGGGGTAGCTAAAGCACAACTTCATACAACTTATATTATTTCGCAAACTGAAGATAGTATAGTAATTATTGATCAACATGCAGCATATGAACGTTTAGGATATGCAAAAATAAAATATTGTCTTAAAAATGGAGAATTAGTTAAACAACGTTTGCTTATTCCTGAGATAGTAGAGCTATCAAGCCAAAAAAAAGCAGATTGTTTATATGAAAATAGAGAAAAACTATTTAAACTTAGTTTAACTATAGAAAAATTCGGTGAGAAATCTATTATAGTAACTGAAATTCCAAATATCCTTGGAGATGTGAACGTACAAAAATTAATTCAAGATCTTGCTGATCATTTATCAGATTTTGCTAAGAATATGCCTTTAAAAGAGTTAATAGAACATGTGATAAAAATTTATATCTGTCATTACTCTATTAGAGCGGCACGAAAATTATCAGCAGATGAAATGAATTCATTACTGCGTCAGATGGAAAATATGTCGTTTTCAGCTCAATGTAATAACAATAGACCTACTTATATTGAGTTGAAGCTTAAGGATATTGAACTCTTGTTCAGATTGTAATTCTTTTTTAAGTAATAAGTTAGTATTAATTAAGTATATGCTGTTCTCTAATCGAGTATTTTACTTGACTATTCCCCAATTTTGTTTTATTCTACCTTCCTTAAGGAAAATAATATCTTAATTTAAGGTGTCATCTAATGGCAAAGAAAAATAAAAATGTTTTAGTAAGGCTAGTAAGTACTGCCGGCACAGGTGTTTTTTGGGTAAAAAAACGTAATCCAAGGACTCAAACTGAAAAACTTTCTTTTCGTAAGTATGATAAAGTAGTTAGGAAACATGTTCTTTTTAAAGAAGAAAAAATAAAATAAATATATGGCAGTAAAAATTCGTTTAGCTAGAGGTGGTGCTAAAAAGCGTCCTTTTTACCGTGTAGTGATAGCTAACGCAACAGCACCTCGTGATGGTGATTTTTTAGAAAAAGTTGGAACTTATAATCCAATGCTTGCTTCAGATAATAGTGAGCGTGTGATTTTAAAGAAAGATCGTATAGAATATTGGCTTGGCACTGGTGCTAAGCCAACTGAGCGAGTCGCAAAATTTATTGAGAAAGCTGGTGTTACTCTTCCTAAGAAGGTTAAAAAAGAAATGGAAGTTAAGGCAAAAAACCGTAAAGTTAGACCAAGTAAAAAGCAATCTAAAGAATCTTAGTTTATAGTGTTATAGGTATTTTCATCATTATGAGCAGATACCTTTATCCTGTGACTTGATTATGTGGTCAAGCAAATTTGAATATTGTAATTTCTCTAGAAGGTACCATCTTGTTAAGATACGGTACATAGTTTTCCTCTATAATATTAGCTTAGCCGGATTAGCTCAGTGGTAGAGCAACCGCCTTGTAAGCGGTAGGTCATCAGTTCAAATCCGATATCCGGCACCATCAAAATTTTTCTTGTTTCGTTATTCAATAGTTTTATTCACAGAATCTATTTAAAAAATATTTGCTGTTTTTAGTTGTTTCTCTTGATACTCTAGTTCTTAAATGAAACATAGAGTATTTTTTGATCAACGCAAAAGGTCTTACAAAGCAAATAATCATATAATATGCTTATCTCATTTAAAGTAATAAATTAATATTGTAGTAATAGATTTAACGAGTATAAACCAAAACCCTACACCAATGTTTCCTTGTAAATTTTACATGATAATGGAAATTGATATAATCAATATTGCAGTATTTAGCAAAATGTATTACATATAGAGCTGTAAGCTTTAAACTACAGGAATTTTAAACTCTAAAATGAAAGAAAATGGATTTTCATAATTAGTAATGTTTTTAGTGATTTAGATGTTGAAACCATAGCAATTTTAGATGCATTAATATTGGAAATGTTAATCTGAATTAATATGATACGATTTATAACTCTACAAAATCTTATGGATTATCAAGTTACTTTGAAATTAATGGAAGATTATGTTAACAAAGTAATTAACGATAATGAGCCGGAAATTGTTTATTTAGTAGAACATTCGGAAGTATATACAGCTGGCACTAATTATAAACAAGAAGAATTATTAAATTACGATGATATTCCAGTAATTTACACAGGACGTGGTGGTAAATTTACTTTTCATGGGCCAGGACAGCGCGTTATTTATCCAATTCTTAATTTAGCCTTGCCAAATCGACATAAAGATTTAAAGCTATATATAAAAATGCTTGAAGAATGGATTATTAATAGCTTAAATTATTTTGGGATTAAAGGATATCTTATTAAAGATAAAGTAGGAATCTGGATAAAAGTAAATAAAGGAGAATTTGCTAAAATTGCTGCAATAGGTGTTAGAGTAAGAAAATGGGTTACATACCACGGTATAGCTATAAATATTTCAACAGATTTATGTAAGTTTAATGGGATTATTCCTTGTGGACTTGAAAGTTCTTTAGTAACATCTTTAAATCAGTTAGGGATTTATGTTGAAATGTCTGAATTTGATAAAATTATTCAAACCGAATTTAATAAAATATTTAAATGATCAGAAAATTTTTACTCATAATTTTAGCAATTTTTACTCTTTGGGTCGGTGGTTTTGGTTATTATTTATATTTAATAAATTCTTATAAACTTAATAGTAATACTACTAATGCAATAATAGTATTTGCAGATGGGGGACATAAAATTGAAACTTGTATGGCTTTGCTTAAGGCAGGTTATGCGCCTATATTATTTATTACCGGTATAGAATCTACAGAGCGCTTTAAAAATTTGTTAATGAAACATAATGTTATAGAACAACAAGTAATACTTGCTCCAAATAAAATAATGTCTGAAGAAGATAATATTAAGGAAGCTATCAATTTTATTGTAACTTACAATCTTACTTTAATAACTTTAGTAGAGCATAATTATAATATACCTTTTATGCTGAATAAGCTTCAAAAAGCTATTCCTTCTTCTAATAATGTATATATAGTGCCATATCCTGTTTTTTCCAAACCAAAATATGATGTGTTATTAAAATCCTATCATCGTTATTTAATGAGTATAGTAAACTAAGCAATGCTTTGTGCTTAATTGATTTATTTTTAGTTATATGTTTTACAATCATGTCTGAAAATAGGTTTAAGTAAATTGGATAAGTCATTCTAAAGAGCTACAATAATGACATATCAAGTATCATCGTATTGTGGATTCTTTGCTTTTTTTGTATACCAATTCTTCATTTACTTGAAATGTATGCGTTTAATCTGACAAATCTCACTATTTTTCAAATTAAAATTTGTCTCACATCCTTAGGTGCTGCACTTTTTGCTAGTACAATATTTTAATAATGCGCTAAATAATTAGATATTACTGATGAAATATTGCTTGAAAATAAAAATAACATAATGCCTGTTACCTATATAAACTAAAATATTGAATAAAAATATTCTAAAATTATATCGGAATTCATTCATGAAGAGTGATAAAGTATTTACAAAAGAAAGAGTTAACTTTTAAAAAAGTAAGTATTAAATTTTCTATTATAGCTATAAAAAAGGTACTATGATGGTTCTGCATAAAATGCTGTGAATATATGGAATCACCATACTAATCTTAATAATTTGTTTAACTTTTTATAATTCTAAACAAATTGAATATATATGGTAATGTTTACTAAATAACTGTAATTGTATAAAAGTTGGTTTTATATTTCTTATTGTTAAAGTAAAAACAATAATTAATACATTTAACTGATTATATTTATATGTGATTTCTATGTTAGTTATAATAACATAAAGTTATTGAATTTATTAAAAAGTAATAAATTTATAGTAATAATTTTTTTTGTACTTTTATAAGTTTGTATAATTAAAAGAAGTAACATTATGTACACTCATTATTTAAAAAACTTAGTCAGCTTTAAGTCAGTAACGCCTAATAGTGCTGGAGCTATTGAATATATTGATGATTTGCTCAAGCAACACAGTTTTAAAACTGAAATAAAAATATTTGGTGATTCTAAAAAAGAGCAAGTCACTAACCTTTATGCTATTTTTGGTGGTAACGAGCCTAATATTTGCTTTGTTGGTCATGTAGATGTAGTACCGGCTGGCAATTATGAGTTTTGGCATAATTCTAATCCATTTAAATTTCATGAGCAAGATGGAAAGATATATGGAAGAGGTACGGTAGATATGAAAGGTGCCATAGCATGCTTTTTAGCTGCTAGTTTAAATTTTATAAAAAATAATACCGATTTTAAAGGTTCAATTAGTTTCTTGATTACTAGTGATGAAGAGGGAAAATCAAAACATGGTACTAAAGAAATGTTACAATATATTTATGATCAAAGATATAAGATAGATTTTGCCGTTGTTGGTGAACCCACTTGTGAAAAAGAAATAGGTGATACGATTAAGATCGGTAGAAGAGGAAGTGTTAACTTTAAATTAAATATAGTAGGTTTAGCTGGGCATGTAGCTTATCCTCATAAAGCAAATAATCCATTACCTTGCTTAATTAAAATATTGAATGAGTTAATAAATATAAAACTTGATGAAGGTACTGAATTTTTTCAAAATTCAAATCTTGAAGTAACAAATATTGATGTTGATAATGATACCTCAAATACCATTCCAGCAAGTGCAGCAGCACACTTTAATATACGTTTTAATAGTTTACATAATGTAGAAACTTTAAGGCAATTAATAGAGCAAATTATAAAACAATATTGTAAAGAATATAAAGTAGATTATAAGCTAGAATATAGTAGTTCTGCTGAAAGTTTTATTCAAAATCCTAACGATAATGATAAAATAAAAAAATTTGCTAATGTAATAGAGAGAACGTTAAAAATAAAATCTAAATTTTCTACAAGCGGTGGTACATCAGATGCAAGGTTTGTTAAAGATTATTGTTCCTTAGTAGAGTTCGGTTTATTATCTGATATGGCACATAAAATAAATGAATATACCAAAATTAGCGATTTACAAAAATTATATAATGTGTATTATAACTTTTTGATAGAAATACTTTGATGGCATTGTTGTGTAGATTGATATTGCAATAAGTTATATATTCATGTTGTTCTGAGGTTGCTTCGTTAATTGATATGTAATTTTTCGCAATGAAAATATGCGATATGCATCAATGTCTTATGACAAATATGTTATCATATGCGGATGTGATGGAACTGGTAGACATGCAAGATTTAGGTTCTTGTGCTGTGAGGCGTGGGGGTTCAAGTCCCTTCATCCGTACCACTTGATGAAGTTCCTCATAGAGGATAACATAAAATTTATGCAGCAATTTAGTATTTATCACACAAGCAACGAATTGTTTCTAAAAGCAATATTACGTCTTATAGAAAAATGTTATTACTCTAATTTTAAAAGTGTGATATTAACTACAGATGTACATCAACAAGAAATGCTCAATAAAAATCTTTGGACTTATTCACGTAAACAGTTTATACCTCATGGTAGTAAATTTGATCCGCAGCCTGCAAAACAACCTATTTATATTACAGATGAGTTACAAAATCCTAATAATGCTAGTGTTCTTGTTATTATTTCACCTACAGATATAGCAAAAATTTTACAAGTCAAAGAATATATAAAAGTCTTCAAAAGGATAATTATAATAACAGATTTACTGGAAAATTTAAAAGAATTAATTATTAAAATAAATAAATTTACTGGGCAGGAAAACAAAATAGATTGTTTTACTCAAAATCCTATTGGAACTTGGAATAAAATAGCATAATAAACTTATATTCTTTTATGTACTAATAAATATAATCCAATCGTTAAAGCAACAAGCAAATTGAAATAGCAAGCAAAAATAAAATCTAGATTTTTTGAGGCAAAATTTTGCAATATAAAATGAATTGCAGTAACAAACAATACTGTTAAGGCAGAAAATAATACTGGCATAAAAGTTGTTTTTTTACTATAAGGATATCTTAGAAAAACTGCAAGTGCTAAACAAGGTAATACAAAATTATATAAAGGCCAGATTATCCTTTGATGTGCTTCAGCAATTAATTTAATTTTTTTAGTAATAACTAAATCATGACTAGGGGTTAGTAATTCGCTTATATAATATTCGTTTGCTTCTTTATTATTTTGAGTCCTTTGTGATGTTAAAGAACTGTTATTTTGTAGCTTTATCATTAAAGAATCGAAAGTTAGCTGCGTTAAATTACCGTTTGCATCATATTCTTGTCTTAGACCTTTATTAAGTTCAAAAATTGGGTTGTTACCATATATATTAAGAGTACCTGAACCAGCAAATACTACTGATGGGTTATCAGCGTTGCGATTATCAAATATTATTATACCATTCATAATATTTCCTGTTAATTTTTTATCTATAAAGACAGTGATATTTTTTGTTATTTTATTAAAAGTTTTTTCTTCAATCATACTTGAGATATAATTATTTTTGATAAAATTTAAACGTGATTTTAAGTTTATATGAGATAATGGTAGGATCGTAGAAGAGATATAATAAGCGAGTAGCATAATTGTTAATGCAACATATAAAGCAGGTAATGCTAGTTGTATGTTATTAACTCCTGAAGTTTGTAATATAATTAATTGTCGCTCAACTTTTAAATTATTATAGATATAGAGAACAGCAATAACTGTTATTATTGGTAACAGAATAAATAATAAAGTAGGAAGCACTAAAACTACTAAATTGAAAAAGTCTATAACTTTTATACCTTTATCGAATAGATATAAAAGTTTTAATATTTGTGTTATCCACACTATACTAGTTACTGAAAAAGTAACTATTATAAGTAGTGGTAAGATATTTTTTATAAAATATTTTCGGTATAGTAACATATATTTTTGTATTAGTTTATTGATTTCATTTCCGCTTTGGATCGGAATCAAGTATATTTTAAAGCCTTATCTTATTTTCTAACCTATGATAAAGTGAAATACTTATTATATGATATTATGCCAACCTTTCTTATTATATTATTTGCAAAGATGTGATAAATTAATTTACCTATCACTATTGTTATAAATGCAATAATAATACCGTAGATTATATCACTTGGGTAATGCATAGCAAGGCTTATGCGAGATAAAGATACAAGTATAATAAAACAAATCATTAAGATTTTTATCGATAACCTTGTAGAGTTCCAAGCAAAATATGTTAACAAAATGCTAAGAGCTGCGTGGCTGCTTGGAAAGCTTGAAAGGCATCTTTCGTTTCCAGTATTTATTATGGTCACAAAACTATTTACAGGAAGACTGCAATAAGGGCGAGGTAAATTCACTGAAAATTTAAGAGTGGTAAAAATTAAACCGAATATCACGTATATTATACCGATTTCAACTAATTTATTATAACCATGCCAAAATTTATTTTGCTGTTCATTATCATTTTTAATTTTCTTTAATTGAATATAAAAATATATACAGTATAAAATATATATTAAGGCGAAATTAGCGATATTAAAACAAAATGAAATTATTTTTAAAAAATAAGGTGTAAATCCAATATTAGTAATTTTATTCAAAAATAAGAATATTTCTTGATTTAAGCCGTAAAAATTATAAAAAACTTCAAGCATCATTTTAAATATTTATGTTACAAGTAACAGTACTTGGGTGTGGAGCATCTATAGGCGTACCAGTGATTGGGTGCGAATGTAGTACTTGCACATCTCCTTCAAAGTACAATAAAAGGACTAGATCAGCAATATATATTAACGATGAAAATAGTCAAATATTAGTTGATTTCGGTTTTGATATTAGAAATCAACTCTTACGCGAAAAGATAAATAAGCTCGATTGTGCTATATTAACACATGGCCATTCCGATCATGTTAACGGTATAGATGACTTGCGAGTATTTACTTTTATGCAAGATAAGCCATTTGAGATATATACAGATTACAATAGTGTAGCACAGCTTCATGCAAAATTTGATTATCTATTTAACCTTTGTAAGTTACTTGCAACTAAATCTATTAATTTTTTTGATAAGATAAAAATTAATACTATAGAAGTACAGTTTTTTAGACAGCATCATGGTCCTATAGATAGCTTAGGTCTACGTATAGGTGATTTTGTTTATTCGCCTGATGTAATTGGCTTTCCTCCTGAATCAGAAAAATTTTTAAAAGATATAAAAATATGGATATTAGATTGTATGGATTACAGATCGAATCCGAACCATGCAGGACTTGATAAAGTTCTAGCATGGCGAGAAAAATATAATCCTGAGGAGATATTATTAACTAATATGAGACACACAATAGATTATCATGAGATTAAGAAAGTTCTTCCAAATAATGTTAAACCTCTTTATGACGGTTATAAATTTATGGTTTAATTTATGATTATTTTAGAAAAAGTTTCTAAACATTACGGTAAAAATTACGCAATTAAGAATATTGATTTAAATTTTACTACGAAGGAAACTACTGTAATCATTGGTCCTTCTGGAAGCGGTAAAACTACTTTGCTTAGAATTTTAAATAATTTAGAAGAACCAAGTAGTGGTACTTTTTTAGTAGATCAGCAGAAACTAATGCAAAAAGATAGAAGGAAGCTTTGTTTAAAAGTTGGTATGGTTTTCCAAAATTTTAATCTCTTCCCTCATTTTACTGTAGGAGAAAACCTAATGTATACACCGGTAAATGTTTTAAAACTGCCGAAAGAACAAGCCATTTCTATGGCAATTGAATTACTTACAAAATTTAAGTTAATACAAAAATTTTACGCATATCCGACAAGCTTATCAGGAGGGCAAAAACAGCGTATAGCAATAGCAAGAGCTTTAATGATGAAGCCAGAAATTTTGTTATTTGATGAACCTACTTCAGCGCTTGATCCTGAAAATATTAAAGATGTTATAGAGAATATAAATTTATTAAAAACTCAAATGAGTATGGTAGTGGTTACGCATCATTTGAAATTTGCAAAATTAATAGCGGATCGGATTATTTTTATGGATCAAGGACAAATTTTAGCAAATCAGCCTGCGAATGAGTTTTTTAAAAAACCGGCATCACATCGAGCTAGGTTATTTTTAGAAAATATAGGTGATTTGATGTGATAAGCGTATTTTATCATACTGAGCTTTCAGTAAAAACCCTTGTGTTTTTTACGATAAAATCATGTCATATAAGGAAACACAATTAATATTAATATCACCATTTTAAGTAATATTATTATCATAGTACAGTTTTGGTGCAGATATGAGTAAGAATATTAAAAAACTAAAAATCTTGAATTGTAAAAAAAATGTATTGCAAGGAAGCGAAATTGCAATTTTATATAAAGGTAAACAACGTTTAGAAATCAGAAACAATTATTACTGATAAAAGTTATTTCAGTAACGGCAATTACATTAATGATATATCAAGAAAATTTAGATTTTAAAAATTCACATTGCTATACTTAAAAAATTCTATTAATCTTAATTATTTAAAGGAGTAAAACAGATTATCAATTATTAGAAAAGATTAAAATTAAGCAAGTAATGAGTAACTTAAATCTTTTGATGTTGCTCAAAAACAACGTACTAGTTGTAAACTAGGAATACTATAAGTAACATAATTTTTAGTTTACTTAAAAATCAAGTTTAAATTCTACAATAGATAATTTACGTATAATGAAAACATATATAAATATTACCTCTAGGATATAATGTACAACTTGTTTATCTGTATTTTACAGCAATAATAGACATATAAGCGATAATAACTGCTGTCTGCATTGTTATCCAAAGGTTGTGCCTTTATCTGTAGATATAGATAGAATAATTGAGTCATATCATAACTTTTGTATCGGGTATTCTTAAAGCAAAGTGAGACTCAAATAAGTATTCTAACTCAGGGTATAATTTATTAGCTTTATACCAGATTATAGTGAACCAAGAATTGCGGTTTTAAATGTGCTAAGGCTTTTATCTAATTATACAGATTAAAATTATATCCTACGATAGAACTTTTTATACTTATCTTTCTTTACTTTTACTTATATATATGAATAAAAGACTCATAAAACTTATTTTTATTGTTTGTAGCACCGTAATTGTAACTGGTGTATTATACAAATATATTAATCAGAATTATCCAAAATTTTTTAAAGAGTCACAAAATATAGTGAGTTTTTATGCATTATTATTACTATTATTTAGTATAATTTACAGTACTTTTAGTAGAAAGGAAATACGTAGATTTTGTTTTCAATTAGCAATGTGGGCAGTAATTTTCTTAGTAATAATAACTGGTTATGCTTTTAGATTTGAACTTCATTACGCTTATCATAGAGTAATTTCTGCTTTAATCCCATCATATAAATGGTCTACCGAAGTTGGAGAAATTATTATAGCACGTAGTGGAGATGGGCATTTTTATATCAATGCTTGTGTAAATAACGTAAAAATAAAATTTATGGTAGATACTGGTGCAAGTGATATAGCTTTGACTAAAGAAGATGCACAGAAATTAGGATTTGACTTAAATAAATTAAAATATACTAGAACTTATCTAACGGCTAACGGCGAGAATAAGGCTGCACCTATAATCTTAAATAGTGTAGTAATCGGTACAGAATTTAAGAACATAAAAGGACATGTTGGGCTTGGTAATCTTGATATTTCATTGCTTGGTATGTCACTACTTGAGCGTTTCAAAGGTTTCAGAATTGACAAAGATTTATTGATATTGAATTATTAGACCTCATCGTCATTGTGAGTGGCCGCAATAGGTTTCTTTACAATCTCCTAAAAATCCTGAGATTAGTTTTCCATTCACAATGATGATTTAAGTAGTAAAGATGTAACTTAGAACGGTATTTTAAAGCCTGGTGGTAAGCTCATACCGTTTAAAGCTCCTGATAAAGAATTTTGTGAATCCTCATCACATTTTTGTTTAGCATCATTAAAGGCAACTTTAATTAAATCTTCAAGCATTTCTTTTTCTTCTGTTTTTAATAAAGATTCATCAATTGAAATCTTTTCAACTTCTCCTTTGCCAGTGATAATAATTTCAACCAGCATTCCGCCTGCTTTACCAGTATATCTTGTATTTGCCATTTGTTCTTGTGCTTCTTGCATTTTCTTTTGCATTGATTGTGCTTGTTTTAAAAACTGATTAAAATTTACCATAATTCTATCCTTTAATTTTTAGTAATATATCTGTAATTTTTACATTCGGAAAATGTTTTTTTATTAAACTAAAATCGTTACTTGTTTCAATCTTATTTATTAACTGACCCTTTAAGGTTTGTTTATTTTGCTCTTTTATTACTATAAATTCAGGCTTTTCTTTAGTAAAAGCAGCTAATAAATCTTCTATTTGTTTTTTTAGTTTGTGTGTAACTTCAAGACTATAGAGCTCTAATCTATTATCGCTGAGCTTTTTAAGTTCTGTATGATTGAGCAAAAAATAATATATATCTATCTCATTATTTTTATATAGATATTCAAGAAAATCTAAAATTTCAATTTTTTTTATTCCTGAATTATCTGCATTCATTATATTAGCATTAGAATCATTTAGTAGTGGCAGTGACGTTGAATATATAGATTTTATAACTAACATTTCCGTCTCTATTAGTTGATTATAGGAAATTTTTATTTCTGTAACTCCCTTATTATATATTTGCCATAAGATTGATAAGTGTGGTAAACTGATTTTATCTAATATGCTTTTAGTCCTATAATTAAATGATTCGTATATTGGTAAACTATAATTAGGTAATATTTTTACTTTGTTAAGATAAGCAATAAAATCTGCTACCGATTTTATAAAAGTCTCAAGATTAATCGAAAAACCATAATAAAGTTTATTGATTAAATTTATAGCTTTTTCTGTTTCTCTGCTAATTATATTTTCTATAAATTCTAATATAAATGAAGTGTCAACAAGTCCAAGCATTTGATTAATTATTTGAGGACTAATTATATTACCAGATTTTGCAGACATACTAGCTGCTTGATCTAAAATAGATACTGCATCACGTGCTGACCCTTCAGACTTATGAGCTATAATTCTTAATGCTTCTACATCAGCTATTAAATTTTCTTGTTTAGTTATATATTGAAGTAGTTTAAAGATTTCTTCAAAACTTAAACGTCTTAAATCATAACGTTGACATCTTGAGATAATAGTTGAAGGTACCTTTTGTACTTCAGTTGTTGCAAAAATAAATATTACGTGAGGTGGCGGTTCTTCTAAAGTTTTAAGAAGTGCGTTAAATGCTCCTTTAGAGAGCATATGCACTTCATCAATAATGAAGATTTTATGTTTACCTTGTAGAGGTTTATATTCAGCAGATTCTATAATTCGACGTATATCATCTATGCTAGTTTTACTTGCTGCGTCAATTTCAATTATATCTGGATGATTATGATTATTAAAACTGACACAATTTGTGCATTTTTCGCATGTTTTAATAGCCGTATTTTCAGTAATTAATGCAGAACAATTTACGGCTTTAGCAATAATACGAGCTGAGGTAGTTTTGCCAATACCTCTAATACCAGTTAAAAGATAACCTCCGACTAGTCTATCGTTTAAAATAGTATAGCTTAAAATTTTTACTAGTACTTCTTGCCCTTGCAGTTCAGTAAAATTGCTAGGACGATATTTCCTTGCAAAAGGAATATATTGATTAGATGAATTTTCTAGCACAATTATGATTGTTATTGATGTCGTTTTTGTCATTGCTGATAGTAAAGGAAGACGGTCTTCTTTATGAAGTAATAATAAACTTCTGAGATCACTTCGTCGCATTACTATAGAATTCCTATGGCAATGACTATTAATTGGTTAAGCAATGATACTAGTAATGACCCACAGAATCTTACCCTGGCTGCTTCTTTTCAGACCTGACCAACTAAGCAAGAGCAATGCCCACTACTAGCATAATTAACATAACCTTTTTACTTTGAAGAAACAACATATTTTTTTTCTATTTCTGATTTTATTAATCTTTCAGGTGGACTGAATATTTCAGGGTTTTTAAATTTAAATAAATCATCCGAAAATTTCTGTACTTTAGTTATTTTATCAAAAGTAATAGTTACTATATTATGGTCTTCAAATATTTTTAATTTTTCAATTTGTTTAATATTTTTATTAAAAGTAATTTCGCTACGTTTTTCTGTTCTAGTATGATAGATAGTAATATTAAAAATATTTCCTTTATTAATTACTGATTCAAAAACAAAATCCTTATCAAAATCCACATTATCTTCTAATAAAAAATTAAATATATTTTCACTAGGACTAATACGACTTACTTGTTCCATATCATAATCATACATCGATACGAAATTTTTAGTACCTATTATAACTAAAGGGAAAGGTGGATAATAATTGCATCTAAAATTATAAGGTTTTTGGATTAGCAATTTTCCTTTAACTATTTTACCGTAAGAATCTTCTTGAGTAAAATCTATCGCAACAGATTTTATCGTGCGTAGATAATTTTTAAACTCTGAGAGATGTATATTGTTATTTGCATATGCCTTAATAGAGCTTAAGCAAAAACAAATAACGGTTAAGAACAATATTTTTTTCATTTTTATTGTTTTGTATTTTAAATTATGTTTAAAATACTTTAATTATATTATTAAAACAAATATTTTATGAAAATCGTTGCTTTAAAAGAAAAAGTAAAAAATGAAACACGCACTGCTATAACACCTGAAGTAGCTGGATTACTGATTAAAAAGGGATATGCGGTGACTGTAGAAAAAGATATAGGGCTTTATGCCGGTTTTCTTGATGAAGAATATGTTGCAGTCGGCACTAAGATATCTTCAGTGCCGCTTGAAATTATTTCTGATGCTGATATTATATTAAAGGTACAACCTTCATCTGTTACAGATAAATATAGTGAGCTTGAATTCGCAAAGCAAGGAGCAATTGTTGTAGGATTATTATCACCATATTTAAATCATGAATATATAAAAGCAGCAGCTAAAAAAAATCTTACTACTTTTGCTATGGAATTCGTGCCAAGAATTACTAAAGCTCAAAATATGGATGCTTTATCTTCTCAAAGTAATTTAGTAGGTTATAGAGCGGTTATTGAAGCAAGCTATCATTATACTAAAGCTTTTCCAATGATGATTACAGCAGCAGGTACAATTTCAGCATGTAAAACTTTAGTGCTTGGTGTAGGTGTTGCTGGTCTTCAAGCTATTGCAACAGCAAAAAGGCTTGGTAGTATAGTTGCGGGATATGACGTAAGAATCGCTACTAAAGAACAGGTAGAAAGCTTAGGAGCTAAGTTTGTCTCTCCAGAATTACAGGAAGATTTGGAGGAAGAATCAGGTTATGCCTCAGAAAGTTCTGCAGATTACAAAGCTAAACAAGAGAAGTTTTTAGCTAAAATTATTAAAGGATATAATATAGTTATTACTACTGCACAAATTCCAGGGAAAAAAGCCCCGATGCTTGTTACGGACAAAATGATAGAATCTATGATGTATGGTTCAGTGATTGTTGATATATCGACTAGTACAGGCGGAAATGTAGAAGGTTCAGAGCCGGATAAAATTGTTACCAGGCACGGTGTTACCATAATAGGTTTATTAAATCTTGCATCCAAGATTGCTAGTGACAGCTCAAAGTTATATTCTAAGAATTTGTATAATTTTTTAACATATGCACTGCAAGACGGTCAATTTAATATGGATGATGAGTTAGTGCGTGATATGTTGATTACAAAAGATGGCAAGATTGTTAATTATATAATAAGAGAGAAATATGAATCAATTACCGATAATGGCTAAACAGGCTGCTGAAATTGCCTCTAATGCTCAAGAATTATCAAATAAGTTAAAAGATTTGGTAATAGATGCTAGTTGGCAAACAAACACAAATACTATAGATCCACTAGTGTTTGCTATAACTATTTTTGTATTAGCTTCTTTTGTCGGTTATTATGTTGTATGGAAAGTAACACCCGCACTTCATACTCCGCTTATGTCTATTACTAATGCTATTTCAGGTATTATAGTTATTAGTTCTATGATTGCTATAACAAGTAGTTCTGCTTTTGAGTTCTCCAGTCTACTTGGATCTTTTGCAACGTTGCTTGCTTCTATAAATATTTTTGGTGGGTTTATAGTAACAACAAGAATGCTTGAGATGTTTAAGAAGTAATGTCGTATTTTGTATTGATGAATACCACCATATTACTACATGAATAAACAACGTTGGTGACATTAAATTGCATTATAAATCCAGTTCTTTATATTCAACGGTAACTACTTCGTATGATTTTAATCCTTTTGGTGTTGTGACTTCTACAAAATCACCTACTGATTTTCCAATTAAAGCTTTGGCTATAGGAGAAGCGATTGAAACTCTTTTTTTAGTTATATCGGCTTCATATTCTCCTACAATAATATATGTTACTTCTTCTTCAGTATCGTCGTCGATTAAAGTAACAGTAGCTCCAAATTTTATGTTATCTCCCGATAATTTACAAATATCAATAATTTCTGCTCTTGCTGTCATATCTTCAAGCTCTTTAATACGCCCTTCTATAAATGCTTGTTTTTCACGTGCTGCTTCATATTCTGCATTCTCAGATAAATCGCCATGTTCTCGTGCTTCTGCTATATCTTCACTAATTTTTTTACGTTCTACGTGTTTTAAATGTTTAAGTTCATGTTCTAATTTTTTAAAACCTTTAGCGGTGATAGGAAATTTTGTATTCATAAATTATATTGTATAGATTTAGTAATTTTAGTATACTATTTTCAATAATATTGATTTCAGCAAGTATATTTGTAATAGTTAAATTTGTCAAATAAGCCTTTTTAATTATTTAGTGTTTCCCTAGATATAATAATTGTGATTGACTGTATATTTTGTTGTATTGTGGCAAGTGTCTAGATAACAATTAAAATACTCAAATTTGTATTTTTACATGGATCTCATAATAAATTACATGATGAAAACTGTATGTAGCAATAAATTAGTAATTTTATGAAAACCGAAGATTTTGACTTTGAGAAAAAGCGTAAAATTTTTCACATATCAGCTATAATATTCCCGATGTTTTATTTATTTGTTCCAAGAATCGCTATTGCGTTATTATTATTTATAATAACTTCTATTACATTATATTTAGATGTAATACGCCATAATAATGCAAAAATTAGAAAATTTGTAACTCGATTTTTTTCAAAAATTATAAGATTAAAGGAAAATAACGGTACTTTTGCTTTAAGCGGCATTAGTTTTATGATGTTAGGTTTTTTCTTAACTTCTATTCTTTTTCCTAAAAATTTAGTTATTTGTTCGTGGTTAATTTTAATTATTTCAGATTGTTTAGCGGCTCTTGTCGGTATTAAAATAGGAAGTAGTTTAAGTAATGGTAAATCAATAGCTGGTTCTTTTACTTTCTTCGTTTCTGCGCTTTTTATAAGTATATTAGTGTATTTCTATTTAGGATATAATACAAGTTTTGTTATTATCATTATAAGCTGTATAGGTGCTACGGCAGTTGAATTTTATTCAAAATATTTAAGAATTAATGATAATTTATCTATACCGCTTTCTTATTGTTTATCGACTACTATTTTTCCCTACATATTGTAATATAATGAGAGTTACACAAGAATTTTATGAGTTTTTAAGAAATCGCATTAACATATCTGATGTAGTAAGACAAAAATTAGCTTTAACTAGAAAATCTAGTAACTATGTAGGTTTATGTCCTTTTCATCAAGAAAAGACACCATCTTTTACTGTTAGTGATAGTAAGAGATTTTTCTATTGTTTTGGATGTAAAGCATCTGGTGATGTTATAAAATTTACTTCTAATATTAGTGGTCTGTCCTATAATGAATCTGCTATAAAGCTTGCAAACGATTATGGTATAGAGATACCGAAATTAACTGTAAAACAGAAAGAATTTTATGAAGAATCTGATAATATCTTAAATATTTTAGAGCTTGCTAATAAATTTTTTAGAACGCAATTAACTCCTGAAATACTAAATTATCTATACAAAAGAAATATTACTGAAACGACAATAAAAGAATTTTCAATAGGTTTTGCACCAAGAAATAATAAATTTGAAAAATTTTTTCTTGATAAGAAAATAGATATTACAAAGCTTGGTCAAGCAGGTTTAATTGGCAAGTGCAAAAATGGTAAAATATATAATCTATTTTCTAATCGTATTACTATTCCAATTAGAAATATTTACAATAAAATTGTAGGTTTTGGCGGCAGAGTATTAGGGAACGAGTTACCTAAATACTTAAATTCATTTGAAACTATAGTATTTCAAAAAAGTGACATTCTATACGGTGAACATAAAGCGATAAGCAGTAGCTATAAAAAAAATCGCTCGATTTTAGTAGAAGGTTATTTTGATGTTATAGCGCTACATCAAGCAGGTTTTAATGAAGTGGTTGCAAGTCTTGGTACTAGTGTTACCGAGAGTCACTTACATAAATTATGGCGTGCTGGTGATGAAATTATATTATGTCTTGATGGGGATAATGCAGGAATAAAAGCTAGTATAAGAACTATTAACTTAGCATTACCGCTTGTTAATAGTGAAAAGAAAATTTCTTTTATTAGGTTACCAAGCGGACTTGATCCTGATGATGCAGTAAATAAAAACGGTGCTGATTTTTTTGCAAAGCTTATAGATAAAAGAATAAGCTTATCAGAAATGATTTGGCATATTGAATATAGCGGCAAGAATTTTAGAACTGCAGAAGAAAAAGCTAATTTAGAGAAAAATTTAAAAGATTACTGCAATAAAATATCAGATAGTAATTTAAAAGCAAGTTATTACAGGTTTTTTAAGGATCAAATATGGCAAAATTTAGTCACGAAGCAGAAGAAAATTATAACTCCGAGCTCAAATTCAGTTCTTATAGCTTCAAGTCACTGCTATTCAGAGCTTGAAATGCTAGAACATGCTTTTTGTGCTTTGTTAATTAAGTTTCCTATAATGTTTGCAGAAAAAGATATTAGGGATTTCATCTTAAATTTAAATTTTAATAATAAATCGCTTGAAGAATTTCGTAATTGGTACTTAAATGAGATTATAGATAATAAAGTAAAAGAAAATGAAATTACTGCAATTGTGGAAAAAACTAGCTTTTTTGATATTTTTTTATTATTATCAAAAGCTGATAATTTGTTTTTAGATATCTCATTTAATAAAAATAATATCAGACTAGATTTATTATGGCAGTGGCTCTATAAAAAATATTATCTAATAAATTTACAACAGGAATACGCTATTAGCATAAACAGTAATCATGACTTTGAAAAAGTTTTGTTATATAAAAAAGAAATTATAAAGATTGTAAATGAGCTTCAAGTTTTAAACGAATCTTTTATTAATCAGACGATAACTTAAAAAGCATATAGGTATTTAATGAGCAATAGCAATATAGACAATGATCCAGCGAAAATAGATAGTTTACTTAAAAAAGCTAAATCTAAAAAGATACCGGTCACTTATGATGATATAAACAAAGCTCTCCCTCTTAATAAAAATCCTTCAATAAGGCAATTAGAAGAAGCTATATTAAAATTTTCTGATGCAGGAGTAGATATTTTAGAATCTAATGAAGATGATGAAATTAAGCTTGATATCGGAATGGATGAAGAATTTAAGCTATCTACCAATGTTGATAATGAATCTGAGGATGAGGTAGAGGAAGAAAATATAGGTAGTACTGATGATCCTGTGAGATTATATCTTAAGGATATGGGAGGCGTTGATCTTTTAACTCGTGAAAATGAAGTAGAAATAGCAAAAAGGATTGAGGAAGGACGTAAAACAATGACTGCTTCCTTATGCAGAAGTCCTATTGCTATGCGTTGTTTTATAGTATGGTATGAAGATTTAGTTAATGAAAAAATGTTACTACGTGATTTGATCGATTTAGAAGCTAACATGTTACATGATGAAGTGCACGAAAATGATGAAGAACATAATAGTGAAACTGAAGTAGAAGAGCATGAAGATAATCACTTATCTATGTCTAGAGTAGAAACGCAAATATTGCATAATATCATAGATCGTATGAAAAAGATTTCTTTTATATGTGAAGAGCTACTAATTGAAGCTAAAAAATGTTATGAAGAATCTTTTGAGCCGAAAGTTTTGCAAAATAGCAAAAAATATAATAATAATTTAGAATTATTAATAAATGAGGTTTCAGAAATACATTTTAATTCTAAAAGAACGGAAGAGATTCTAGGGAAAATGTATGGAATAAATCGTGATTTAATTAATAAAGAAACGGCTTTTTTAAAACTTGCTGAAAAATACGGAGTCACTCGTCAAAATTTCCTTGATGAATATATAGGATCGGTTATCAATGCGGCATGGAAAGAAAAAATGCTTAAAAATAAAAAAGTTGCTTGGAAAGAGTTGATTACTAAAGAATCGGATTATATAGATCAGATGATTAATGAATTATCAGTTATAGAATCTAATACCGGTCTTTTAGTTAATGATTTTAAAAAACTAGTGAATACTATTCAAAAAAGTGAAAGACAAACGCTGCAAGCGAAAAAAGATATGATAGAAGCAAATTTGCGTTTAGTCATATCGATTGCTAAAAAATATGCTAATAGAGGCCTACAGTTTTTAGATTTAATCCAAGAAGGTAATATAGGACTTATGAAAGCAGTAGATAAATTTGAATATCGTCGCGGTTATAAATTTTCTACTTATGCCACTTGGTGGATTAGACAAGCTATAACAAGAGCAATTGCAGATCAAGCAAGGACTATACGTATTCCTGTGCATATGATTGAAACAATTAATAAGATACTTCGTACTTCAAGACAAATGCTTAATGAGCTTGGATATGAACCAACGGCAACAGAAATTGCTAACCGTCTTTCAATGCCGCTTGATAAAGTGCGTAAAGTTATGAAAATAGCTAAAGAACCTATAAGTCTTGAGAATCCAGTGGGTGATGATAGTGATGGTGGTCAATTAGGTGATTTTATCGAAGATAAGAATGCAGTAGCACCGATTGATGCGGCAATTCAGTCAAATTTACGAGAAGTTACCACTAGAGTACTTGCGACACTTACGCCTCGTGAAGAAAGAGTACTGAGAATGCGTTTCGGTATAGGTATGAATACTGACCATACATTAGAAGAAGTAGGACAGCAATTTAAAGTAACTAGAGAACGTATAAGACAAATTGAGTCAAAGGCTTTAAGAAAGTTACAACATCCAATTAGATCAAAAAAACTTAATAGTTTTAGAAACGGTGGAAAACGTGGTGATGGTAACCCATCAGATTTACTAGAAGCATGATAATACTTAATACTGTCATTTTCTGTGGTTTTATCATGGGATATTGTATCATAGCAAGAATTCTGAGGTCCAATGATAAAGTCACAGGATGACAGTATGTATCGATATAAAATTACAATTGAATATTTAGGAACACATTTTGCAGGTTGGCAAAGACAAGCAGGAGTGCTTTCGGTACAGCAGATATTGGAAGAAGCTATTTATAAATTTTCAAGTGAACAGGTAACATTGTTTGGATCAGGGAGAACTGATGCTGGTGTACATGCTATAGGTCAAGTAGCACATTTTGATCTTTCAAAATATTTAGAACCTTACAAAATTATTAAAGCTATTAACTATTTTGTAAGACCGTATGATGTAGGAGTATGGAATTGTGAATTGGTCTCCAATAATTTTCATGCTAGATTTTCAGCTATCTCGCGGCATTATATATATAGAATTATTAATAGAACTTATCCATCCGTAATTGATTTTAATAGAGCATGGTGGATTAGTTCACCTTTAGATATTCTAGCAATGCAGAAAGCTGCTGCTTATCTATTAGGCAAACATGATTTTACTTCATTTAGATCTAGTTCATGTCAATCAAAATCACCTATTAAAACTTTAACTGAAATTAACATTATTAAAGAATACGAAGAAATAAAATTATATATCTCAGCTCCCTCATTTTTACATTATATGGTACGTAATATTGTAGGTAGTTTAGTACTTGTTGGTAAAAATATTTGGCAAGCAGAGCAAATTAAAAATGTTTTAGATGCAAGAGATAGAAAGATAGCTGGTCCTACTGCTCCTGCATTCGGGCTTTATTTTATAAAAGCAGAGTATTAATTTTTTTAAAAAGAATATCTTATAATATTAAAGAAAAATCTTTAATATTATTTATTCAAAAATTTTGAATCTTCCGTTACTAAATACTTTTCAGTGCTACTATAACAGTAGCTGTCTTATCGTAAGACGGAATAAGTGTAGACAATTAATCCTACACTTCACTTAGCAATTACGATAGCTAAAATCTTCTATATTTAAAATGATTTTGCAATTTAGATAAAGAAGTCTAATTGTAGAAAAGTAGACAAGAAAATCTGAGTAATTGAAATATTTTTTAAATGACAATTATTTACAAAGTTAATATACAGTAAGTACTATTGATAAGATAAATTCAATGGTTAAAATAAATTTTATTTTATAATCTTTTGATTATATAAAATATTTTTCTCAAAGTTCAAGCAATGAGTGATGTGTTTTTATTGATATCATATGAAATAATCGTAACAAAGCATCAGAAACATTACTATGTTACTATATAATCTTTAACTTTAATTTTTAAAGAACTATTGTTTAATATCAAGAAATGTACTTTAAATTTAATAAAGGAGTTAATATCTCACCTAATAACAAAAGGAAGTATATAAATGTTAAAAGAAATTAATAATAATTCTACAATTAATAATTGTAATACTTATACATAAGATATCATAAAGATTTCGTTCTTACTGCTTATCTAATAAATATTAGATAAGCAGTAATGCTAGGCTAGCAGAGTAATAATAAATATAATGTTTAGTTTATGTGCTAATCATGAAATGTCTTATAGATAGAAATATATATTGTTTACAAAAATACCTTTATTAAATGTCAAAATACTTATTGAAAATGTAGAATATATATGAGATTCATCAAGAAAAAATCTAATCTTATTGATGTGAATACATTTCTTTCATAATATTGTCTAAGTTAAATTATTATAGATATTTTGTTAAATATATCAGTAAAATAGCGAAGTGTTTATAAGGAAGCATTAAAATGTAAAATTAACAGAAATTTTTAGATTTTCAATCTATAAACCGTTTTAAATAAATAAACAATATATAAAAAATTTTAATCTTACAACAAAAGCGGTTATAGTACTAATTCTATTATTGTGTGATGAATCTGAATGTAAATTCTTAGTAGAAATTCTTAATACTAGCAATTCTTTTTTAATTGCAGGAGAAAAAACTATAGTCGCTCTTAAGTATATGCGGAATCTTGAAAAGATGATCAAAAAATGAAAGAAATAAATTGGTTATTAAACTTTTTTATTAAAGCATAATATAAAGAAAAAGCACAACAATTAATTCACTAACGAAACACAACATAAAATTTCTGTAGCTTGTGCTAAATAGCACAAGCAAGGTAGGAAAATATAGAGGAGGTTATTGAGTAATATGATGAAACTTAAAGTTATAAATAAAATTATTTAGTTATAAAATTGATCATTTAATAAGATGCTTCTTATTTCTTATTTTGTATACAATATATGTTTAAATTATTTTGCAGAAAATTTCTTAATACACCAGCATCAATTAGATATTAATTAACTCAAGTATCAATTGAATTAAATGTTTACAAAGCATTTGATTGTTATATGCCTTGATTTATAAATTATCATACAGCAATCATGATAATGTAGTAGATTTTGCTACTAAATAATAAATAGTAGAAGTACTTAGGAGATTGGACGGTATAATAATAATGACGCGTGGAGCAGATATAGTTTCTAAGATACATTGTTGAGCATGTATAGATTTCACCTCTTTATCATCCCGAACCTTGATCGTGGGATTCAAAAATACTAATAATTTTAGTATTTTCTGGAACTCGTGATTAATTTACTAGATTATAGATGTTGATACATGTCATAATAATAAATGTCAGGCATCTTATGTTACTATTAAGCTCCATAATTTTTTATTAATGTTAGTTAAGTTAATTATATCATTTCCTCCAGCTTGAGCAATGCTTGCTTGTCCACCTCCACCACTGCCGCCTAAGAATAAAGAAAGTTCTTTTGCAATTATACCTGCATTAAATTTATCCGTTATAGCTTTACTCACTGCAACCGTAATGGATAATTTATCAACCCCGTGGGCAATATATACCACTATTAAATTTTCTACTTTTTTTGTTAGATTTTCGGCAGCTTGACGTAATATTTTATTATTTATATTTCCTACTTCTTTATACAATAGCTTTATTCCTGTTATTTCTTTAGTTTGCTTTTTAATTTGCTCTATACTTAAATCTAAACTAGCTAAATGAGCTTTTTCTAATTCTTTCTCAAGTTCTTTGTTACGCTCTAAAATATTGATTACTTTGGTAATAAGCTCATTTTTATTAGTTTTGAAACTGCTTTCTATCGATTTAAGTAAACTATCTCTCTCTCTTATTAATTTAATTACGAATTCACCACAAACCGCTTCAATCCTACGAACACCTGCTGCTATAGCGCTTTCGCTTATAATTTTAAAAGAGCCAATATCTCCAGTACGTTTAACATGCGTACCGCAGCATAATTCTAAAGAAGTTTCACCTATTTTAACTACTCTTACTTCGGAGTCGTATTTCTCACCGAATAGTGCAATAGCTCCTTGCTTAATGGCGTCTTCGGTAAACATAACTGTAGTAGTTACTTCATGATTGTTTCTTATAATTTCATTTACCTGATCTTCAATTAGAGTGATTTCTTGGTTGGTTATGGCTTTAGAATGATTAATATCAAAGCGTAAATAAGTAGAAGTGACTAATGAACCTTTTTGTATAACTTGTTTACCGAGAATTTTATGCAGTACTGCGTGTAATATATGTGTTGCAGAGTGATGAATTCTTAAATTCTGCCTATATCTTATGTTTATATTTAAATTAGCATTTTCTCCTATGTTAATCTTTCCCTTTTTCAAAATACATTTATGTACTATAATAGAGCGTAAATATTTAAAAGTATCTATTACTTCTATCTCAGAACCTTGTGAAAATATCATCCCAATGTCACCCATTTGACCACCAGATTCTCCGTAAAAAGGAGTTTGATTGGCAATTAACAAAAATTGCGTATTTATTTCCTGAATATTATCAACTAAATTGTTATTTTTAATTAATGCAATTATTTTACATTCTGCTTCATTAAGTGTATATCCTAAAAATTCCGTACTACCGTATTGCTCTTTGATATCAAACCACAACTGATCAGTTTTTGACTCACCTGAGCCAAGCCAAGATTTTCTAGCACGTTCTTTTTGTGTAAGCATTAACTCTTCGAATCCTTTATGGTCAACAGTAATATCACGATTTTTTAGAATATCTTCGGTTAAATCAAGTGGGAATCCATACGTATCATATAATTTAAACGCTACTTCTCCTGATAATTTACTACCTTTTGTTAGTGTTTTTGTCTCTTCTGTAAGGAGTTTTAATCCACGTTCTAAGGTAGTTTTAAACCTAATTTCTTCTTGTTCTAGAATGCTGCTTATAAAACTTTCTGCTATCTTAAGTTCAGGATAAATATTGCCCATTAAATCAACAAGTTTTGGTAATAATTTATACATTAATGGCTCTTTTGCTCCAAGCATATGAGCATGACGCATAGCTCGTCTCATGATTCGACGAAGTACGTAACCACGTCCCTCATTTGAAGGGATAATGCCATCAGCTATTAAAAAGCTGCTTGCTCGTAAGTGGTCTGCTATAACTCGGTAAGAAAATTTAGCTTCTCCATCTACTTTTATTTTTACTATATTTTCAGTAAAATTAATTATTTCTTGAAATAAATCTATGTCATAATTGTTGTTAACATGCTGTAATACTGCAGTCATACGCTCGAGTCCCATACCGGTATCGATTGATTTTTTTGGTAACTCTATTCTAGTCTCTTTATTGATTTGTTCATATTGCATAAATACCATATTCCAAATTTCAATAAATCTATCGCAGTTTTCATCTTTAGTACCTGGAAGTCCTCCATATATTTCTTCTCCGTGATCGAAAAAAATTTCAGAACAAGGTCCACAAGGACCAGTATCACCCATAGACCAAAAATTATCGTTTGTTTTAATTCTGATTATACGATCATCCTTCAAACCTGCTATTTTTTTCCAATAAGAAGCTGCTGGATCATCAGTATGGTAAATTGTTACATAAAGCTTATCTTTTGGTAGCTCAAATTCTTTAGTTAATAAATCCCAAGTGTAATATATGGCTTGTTCTTTAAAATAGTCACCAAATGAAAAATTACCTAGCATTTCAAAAAAGGTGTGATGTCTTGCTGTATAACCGACATGCTCAAGGTCGTTATGTTTGCCTCCGGCTCTAAGAGATTTTTGACTAGTGACTGCTTTATTATAAGATCTTTTTTCTTGTCCTGTAAAAACATTTTTGAATTGTACCATGCCAGAATTAACAAACATTAAACTAGGGTCATTGTCCGGAATTAAAGAACTAGCTGGTACATGAGTATGATTATTTGCTTTAAAGTAAGTTATAAATTTACTTCTAACTTCTTCAGTGGTAAATTTAGTCATGGTAAGATATATTATTTAATGTTATTGCATTCTAACTGGAGTATTTTCGTCATGAGCTGGAAAATTGAAAATTGTGACGGGGCAACCTCGTATCAAAGTTCTGATATTGCCGTATCCTCTTACTGATATTTGTAATGACAGTTCTTATACCCATGCAGAAATGATGTCCAGTATTAAAATACACTGAATTATGATTAAAATAAATTTATTTATGAAAAATATTTCTGATTCGATCAAACTACATTTTCTTACTAAATTAAAAATATTTTCTTTTAAAAGAGAAAAGATAGTAGTGTTATTAGGTAATAAGGGTGTGTTTCTTAGTACTTTTTTAAATAATAAATTATTAGATCAATTATTTATTCCGACTCAGGGACAGATAGACTTAACTCCCTATAAAAACTTTTTGAGTAAATTTCCAAAAAGCGATGTTTATTTTTTACTTGATGGTAGCGAATGTAAGATGCGGTATGATCAAATACCTATATTACAATCAATAGTTAAAATTGATCCTATTGAACAATTTATCGAAGGTTATTTTAATAAAGAAGACATTATAGCACATTGTGTTTACGAAATTACTACTAAACCAAGTGAAATTTGGTCGACTTTAATTATGTCGTGTCCATTTGAAACCCCTTTAAGTGATATTATTTCATGCATTATAGATAAAAGATCGCTTGATTTAAAAGGAATTCACTTTTTAACATTAGAGTTAAAAGTTATTATAAATAAAATCGTTCAGAATATACAAAATGATAAATATAACGATTATTTTCAAGTATGTGTATATGTATCACAAACTAGCGGTATAAAATTTATTATCAAACATAAAAATAATATAATAACAATTAGAAATCTTGATTATCCATTTGACAAAACAACTAACTATGTTCAAGGTATTATAGAACAAGAAATTCATGATTTCTTTATATTATTTAAAAACTATATAAGTAATCTTGATCAAAGAGTTTGTATAATTCTTATAGTAGATGACGAGTTAAAATCTTTATTAGAATCAACAAATTTTGAAGATCGCAATGTAATCTTTATACCGGTTGATAATATATTAAACAAACAAACTCTAGAAAAAGAAAGATTTATAGATGCTAATATTAGTAGATTGTTTCTAGAATATAAGAGTTTCCCAGCGTACAATAATAATTTAAAATCAATAAAAAAACTAGTTACTATAAAAGATCTGACATTTAAATTATATACTACACTACTTATAGTATTATTGTTAATAGTTTGTATTATCAAATATAATACAAAACAGAATTATAAAGATATTAACTCTATTAATGAAAAATATTATGCAACAAATCAAGAATATGATAGTATAAAATATAAATATCCTTATATTAAAAATACTACCAGTCTAGCTGATTTATATGTAATAGAAAAGTTACTAGAAACGCCGGTACCTTTGCCATTTGATTTGCTTGAAAGGCTAATAATTAATTTAAATCCAGCTTTTAAATTAGAGGAGATCAAATGGGAATTAACAAATATAGATAATATTTTATTAATTTCTAAGAGACAGTTAATAATCAAATTAATACTTAAATATCATACTAATAATCTATCAATAGATGAATCACTCAAGCTGTTAGATGATCATATGCAAAACATAAAGAATAAATTATCTCATTTGCAGATAGATTATGTTATATATAAGGATAAAATACTTGATATATTTGGTAAGTTAGTAATTCCTTTATCTGTTAATGTAGTTGATTATAAGACGTAAGTGTACCATATTTATCTTATCTACGGTGTTCAGTAAAACAATAAAATACTAAAAACTATTAATATATCTGGACCTAATGATAAATCCACAGTATGACAAAATAAATTTTTGATTCTTGCTGCAACATGAATGAAAGTCTTACTAATAACCCAAGGTAAAAGTAATGTTTGAAAAATATATTATGTATTTAAAGAATCTTATATTCTTTCAATTTATTGTATATTTCTTCTTTATTTCTTTAACTATTTTGATAATAAAAAATTTCCAGCAAGAATACAGTAAATCTATTCTTGATAAACAAGTTGCACAAGAGAATTTGACAGAAGAAGTTTTAAAGCTTTATTCTGTCATTAACTCTAAAGAAGAAATATTGGAATCTTACAAAAAGTATGTAGCTTTAAGTGTCCCAAAAAATAGTGTAAGTTGCTTAAATTATCAAGAACTAATCCCTAGAATAAAAAGCTTAGGTAGTAAATATAATTTAGTAGAACCTATAGATGTCTCTATAAATTCAGTGTTTTTTAAAAATAATGTGCAGGTAATTGAAGGCGAAAATGAATCGATTCATGTAAATAATTATAGTATAAATATAAAATATGCGTGTGCAGACTTTTTGACTTTTCTAAAAATTTTCTCTGAAATTTATTCTTATATGCCTCCTAATACTCTTATCTCTTTTGTACGAGTACGTAATGAAGAAGTATTAACACCTAAGAATATATATAAACTTTCAGTAAATCACGCTCCTAATCTTATTTATACTAAGTTGATATTATATATCAGAGAATTATCCTCAAAGTAAACTAAAATGAATAATGCAATAGTACTTAATAATGTAAATACTAATTTATTTAAAAAAGATATTATTAATAATTTTGTTAACAATCTTACGAAATCTACTTGCTCTACTATTGCAAATATGCTTGCTATAGATTATACGCTGAGGCTAAATTCTAAACCGGAAGCTGAAAAATATATTAAAAAATGTGTTACTAGACTCAAAAGTTATTTAGGTATGCGGGTTATTAACGATGATAATTTTTCTGTAGCATTAGAGCTATTTGCGATAATGATTACTTATGAATACGAAAATGAGCAAAATAAGGATAATATTTTAGAACAATCACAAAATGTAATAGCAGCAAATCTTGTAGAAGTTTATTTTTCAGATGCAAAAATCACGAGTTCTGAAAAAGAAAAAATTAAAAATATATTTAAGACACTTTTAAAGGAGAAGAATTTTGACAAAATAATAAATTATGCAGAGTCGCACAAAAAATTATTTAAGATGTCTGTAATGTATGCAATGCAAAAATATAATAATATTGATCAAGCAACAATCTATATAAAAAAAGAATTTAATAAAATATTAGATATGTCTTTAGCATTTACACAAAAATGTAATATCTTTAAACAAACAACAGGAAAAATTGTAGGTGCTGTTTGTGCTTTATTAGTCGGAGCAATTAGTGTTGCAACTGCGGGAGCAGCTTTTTCTATAATAATTGTACCGACATTAATTTTTGCTATCCGATATGCCCCTGCGCTCGGAGAAAAAATTGGAGAGTTCATTTTAAATAATGATAATGTAATAAAGCTAGAACAAAGCAATATAGATGAGTTTATGAAAACATTACAAAATAATAAAGAAAATCTTTTATCTCAAGAAAAAGTAAAAAAAATTAAAAACAATATTACAGTTGTACCTCCTACAATTAATTCTAAATTAATTAAAAAAGTGGTTAATAATAAAAAAAACATAGATAGGATCTACTAAAATAGAGCTTGAAAATTTTCTATATCATCTTTGAAAATTATTGGATACTAAATGTTTAATGATATACGCTGTCCCTACTAGGGTAGAGATAGCTTGCTTTTTTAAAAGTTGATCCTCATCTATCTACTCTCTTATTTTATTTGGGTTATGTTTTTACTTGAGAAAGTACACTATTCCTTTTATTATCTTTTTAAATAAATAAAGTAACTGAATGAGAAAAATAATCATACCGGCAATGATAGGTAATGCTGCTGAGTGGTTTGATTATGCATTATATGCACAATTTGCCTATATTATAGGGCAGCATTTTTTTCCTAATTCTTCAATGCGTGATACCTTAACTTTCGCTGTATTTGCTGCAGGTTTTATAGTGCGGCCGCTTGGTGGTATTATTTTTGGTAATATTGGAGATAGGTTAGGTAGACGTGCAGCTTTAGTTATTGGTATCATAACTATGACAGTACCAACTGCTGGAATAGGGCTATTACCTAGTTATAACACTATTGGAATTGCTGCTCCAATTATTTTGACTATTATTAGACTTATCCAAGGTTTTTCTCTTGGAGGTGAGTTTAGCGGATGTATCTCATATATAGTCGAACATGCTGCGATTGAGAAGAGAGGGCTTGCAGGAAGTGCTTCGTTTGTTAGTATGTGCGGTGGGATGCTGCTTGGACTATTAACTGCGTCCGGTTTTTCTTATTTTATGTCTGACGATATTCTATTTGAATGGGGGTGGAGAGTACCTTTTATTGTAGGATTATTTATTGGTTCTATAGGTTTATATATCAGAAAAAATTTAGCAGAAAGTCCTATTTATAAAAAAGCTAAAGAGAGAGGAAGGTTAGCACGTTTCCCTTTACGTGAAACATTAACCCAATATCCAAAAGAACTAATGATCGCACTTGGTCTTTATATTACAGTTACTGCTCCTTTTTATACTTTGACGGTTTTTATTGGTAATTTTATGCAAACACTTGGTTATAGTAATCAGCAAAGCACTATTGTGAATAGTATAATATTAATTGTAATGATGATAGTCTTTCCTATATCTGCGTATGTTTCAGATAAGGTTGGGCGGCGTCCTGTATTAATATGTGCGATTATCTTGTTAATTTTGTTAGTTTATCCTATTTTTGTAGCCCTAGGATCAATGAATATTACTTTAGCTATAATCTCTCAAGTAATATTTGCCGGAATTATAGCTACTTATATGGGGCCTATCCCAACAGTTTTAGTTGAAATATTCCCGACTAGAGTAAGATTTACCGGTGTTGCACTTTCATACAACCTTGCAGCTGCTATATTTGGTGGCACTGCTCCAATGGTTGCAATGATTCTAACAAGAATTACTGGCGATAATTATGCTATTTCATATTATTTAATTGCACTTTCCTTGTTATCTTCTATATTTCTAAAATTTTATAAAGAAACATATAAGAAAAATTTAGTAAATTAATTTAGTAAATTAGATATAAATATGACTGAAGTTTTTGAAATACCTAATGGTGAAAATAAGGTTTTACTACATTGTTGTTGTGCTCCTTGTGTAGGTCCTATAATGGAAAAGATGATAGATAGTAGAATTGAGTATACGCTTTTTTTCTATAACCCTAATATTCACCCTAAAAAAGAATATGAGCTTCGTAAAAATGAAAATATTAAATTTGCAAAGAAGCATAATATAGAATTTATTGATGCAGATTATGATCCGCAAAATTGGTTTAGAAGAGCTAAAGGGATGGAATTTGAACAGGAGAGAGGTAAACGTTGCACAATGTGTTTTGATATGCGTTTTGAGCGTACGGCTTTATATGCTTATGAAAATGGTTTTAAAGTGATTACTAGTTCTCTTGGTATTTCTAGATGGAAAGATATAACACAAATTAATGAATCAGGAATTAGAGCGGCATCGCATTACGATGGAGTAACTTATTGGACTTATAATTGGCGTAAAAATGGTGGAGCAAGTCGCATTTATGAAATCGCTAAAGAAGAGCATTTTTATAAGCAAGAATTTTGTGGTTGTATTTATTCTTTGCGTGATACCAACGCTTGGAGAGTAGCAAATGATCGTCCTAAAATTGATATTGGTAAAGAGTATTATTAGAACTGCATATTATGTGAATAAATAATATTGATATTTAAAATTAACAATTTCATTTACAAAGATATGGAGATAATTACAGAACTTATATTTCATTATTAATATTTAATGAGTATTAGATAATGAATTAGATGTTCGAAGATCAAAAGGCAAAGCTAGACAATTTTAGTTCTAATATATTAACTTTTTATGAAAAAACTATCATTTCAACAAATTATTCTTATATTACAAAATTATTGGCAGGATTATGGTTGTGCGATATTACAGCCTTACGATGCACATGTTGGAGCAGGTACGTTCCACCCTGCAACGGTACTTAGATGCCTTGGTGACAAACCTTGGTTTATTGCATATGTTCAGCCATCAAGAAGACCAGGTGATAGCAGATACGGCATGCATCCGAATAGAATGCAACATTATTATCAGTTTCAAGTTATTTTAAAACCATCACCGGATAATATTCAAGATTTATATCTTAAAAGTTTAGAAAGTTTAGATTTAGATTTAAAAACTCATGATATCAGATTTGTTGAAGATGATTGGGAGTCGCCTACGCTTGGTGCCTCAGGGCTTGGTTGGGAAATATGGTGTGATGGTATGGAAGTATCGCAATTTACTTATATGCAGCAAATTGGTGGGATCGAGTGTTATCCTGTTGCTTGTGAAATCACTTATGGCTTAGAGAGACTTGCTTTATATATTCAAGGTATTGATGAAGTCAAAGAGCTTGATTGGAATGGACAAATAGGGGAGAAAGCTTTAAAATACGGTGAAGTAGATTTTGAAGCTGAACGGCAATTTTCAAAATATAATTTAGAATTTGCAGATAGTGAGATGTTGCTAAGACGTTTTAAAGACAGTGTAGAACAGTGCGAGAGGTTAGTGAAGGTGAACTTACCTATGCCGGCTTATGATGAATGCCTTAAAGCAAGTCATTACTTTAATCAATTAAATGCGTTAGGTGTAATTAGTGTAACTGAGCGTGCTTCTTATGTTTTAAGAGTACGTGATTTAGCTAGAATTTGTTGTATCAAGTGGCTGGAGTTAAGTAGTGAGTGAATTATTATTAGAGCTATTTAGTGAAGAAATACCTGCATTTATGCAAAAAAATGCTGAAGAGGGTTATTTAAAAATATTCACAAAAATTTTTGAGGAAAATGAAATATTTGCAAAAGTACAAGTATTCGCAGGACCACGTAGGATAACACTACATGCTACCCATGTGCCAAAGGTTATTTTGCCAAAAGAGGAAGAAATTAAAGGGCCGAGTATAGAAGCTCCGGAAATCGCGATTAACGGCTTTTGTAAAGCACATAATGTTAGTAAACTCGATCTTTCTACTAAATTAAGGAATAATAAGCTATATTATTTCTTTGTAAAAAAGACAAAACAAAGAGAAACAAAGGAGATTTTGCCAAAGATTATTATAGATGCTATTAATAAATATAGTTGGACAAAGTCGATGTTTTGGGGTTGTTATAAAATAAAATGGATAAGACCTTTGCGAAATATTTTATGTATATTTGACGGTGAAATATTACCACTGCGATTTGGGCATTTAAGCACTAATAATATTACGTATGGGCATCGTCTTACTAATAATAAAAAATTAGAAATAATAGATTTTGAAAATTATAGAAATAAGCTTTTGGAAAATAACGTTATTTTAGAAAGATTAAAGCGAGAAGAAATAATTAAGGTTGGCTTATTAGAGTTAGCAAATGCACAAAATCTAAATATAAAACAAGATGTGTGTTTAATAGAAGAAGTAACAGGGCTTAGCGAATTTCCTGTCGTATTACTTGGGAAAATACCGCAAAAATTCTTAGAATTACCTGAGGAAGTGATAGTCTCTGTGATGCGTACACATCAGAAATATTTTTGTCTATTTGATAAAAATGGAAGTTTTGCTCCATATTTTCTCTTTGTTATTAATGGTAGATTTGTAAATACTGAGCTCATTATTCAAGGAAACGAAAAAGTTTTATCAGCGAGGCTTGCTGATGCTTTATATTTTTATAAGAATGATATAGCTAAAACTTTAGAATCAAGATTAGATAAATTAAAATCTGTAATATTTCATACAAAGCTTGGTAGTTTAAAAGAAAAAGTCGATCGCATAACCGATATTTGTCGTTATATAGCTCCAGATAATATAGATTTAATTATGGCAGCTAAACTTTGTAAGAGTGATCTTGTTTCTGATATGGTTGGAGAATTTCCTGATTTACAGGGGATTATGGGCTATTATTATGCAAAGCATGAAGAGCTCAATGAAGAAGTCGCTAAAGCAATCAGAGATCATTATAAACCTCAAGGTTTAAACGATAATGTACCTAGCGGAAATGCTACACTACTTGCTTTAGCAGACAAGTTAGATAGTTTAGTAGGTTTGATTATAGTTGGTGAAACGCCAAACGGTTCAGGCGATCCATATGCCTTAAGGCGTCAAGCTCTTGGTATAATAAGAATAATAATTGAAAATAAATTAGAAATAAATTTTATTAATTTAATTAGTTTCTCTGTAAGTTTATACAAGGTTTCATCTAATAGTCATTTAGATTCAGTAATATCTTTCTTTGAAGAAAGAGCAAAATTTTACTTTAAAAATGATTATGATATTACATTAATTAATGCAGTCCTTGATTTAAATCTAGTGGATACCAAATTTAAGCTGGATACATTAAAAGAATTTTTAGTACAAGATGTAGGTAAGCAATTATTAAATGCTTATAAGCGAGTTAGCAATATAATGGGTAATCAGAAAATTACTGGCTTAGTTGATGCGAGTCTATTTAGTACGCAGTATGAAAAAGAATTATTTGAAGTAATTCAAAAAATTTCTCAACAAATTATAGTTATAATAGCTAATAAAGATTATCAGAAAGCATTAAATTTATTATCATCTCTATTAAAACCAATTACTAGCTTTTTTGATAACGTACTTGTTAATGATTCTGATCCAAAAATCGCTCAAAATCGTTTATCGTTGTTACAAAATACTTGTGAAGTATTTGATAAAGTAGCTAAGTTTTGTCGTTTGTAACTTCATTATCACATATGGTTTTGATATGTGAATTACTGCTACCTTTGTCATTCTGTAATTTTACTCATGGAATTCAGTTGATAATATTAGTATTTTAGTAATCGTTTGGATATTGTTGACAAGTCACAGTGTGACACTGAATTGAAACCAAGCCAAATTAATGATCAATAAAGCAGTGCAATTTATCAAATCCGGTAAAGTAGTTGTATTCCCAACTGAAACAGTTTATGGGATTGGTGCAGATGCAACAAATAATGAGGCGTGTTTAAAAATTTTTCAGTTTAAAAATCGTCCTGCTATTAATCCACTGATCGTGCATGTTACATCTATAGTGCAAGCAAAAGCTATAGGGGAATTTAATAAACTTGCTGAAAAAATAGCAAGCAAATTTTGGCCTGGACCATTATCTATAGTTGTCCCATTAAAAGATAATGTAAATATTGCGCCTAGTGTAACTGCAGGGCTAAATACCATAGCACTTCGGATCCCATCTTATCCTATAGCATTAGCGCTTATCAGACAATCAGTTGTACCTATAGCTGCACCAAGTGCTAATCCTTCAAATTATATTAGTCCTACTAACGCTGAGCATGTCACAAAACATTTTAAAGATAATCGTGAAATTTTTATTTTAGCTCCTGAAATCTATCAATGTGAATATGGTTTAGAGTCAACGATCATTGATACTACAACTGTTATTCCTACTATTCTTAGAGAAGGATTCATCACTTCTGAAATTTTAGAAGAGTTACTTGGAGTAAAAATTTTAAAAGCATCAGAAATAAATAGCATAGTAAAAGCTCCTGGAATGCTTAAAAAACACTATTCTCCCAATGTGCATGTTAGATTAAATGCTATAAATTTAAATGATAAAGAAATTGGATTAAATTTTGGCAATAGCAATCTTACAGGAAAATTTGCATTGAATTTAAGTACTGAAGGTAACATTATAGAAGCTGCAGCAAATCTTTATTCATATTTAAGAATTCTTGATGATTATGCAGTTAGTAATGATATAAACTGTATAGCAGTTGCTCCAGTGCCCTTAACGAATATTGGTGCTGCTATTAATGATCGGTTAAAGCGTGCTGCAAAATCATAAATTTTGCTGTTCTATTTGCATTAATAGCTTTTTGATGATATTTTGTGATGATATAATTATCATGTGGTTGTAAATAATCATCGTTATGAATAATTTCAAAATTACCGTTTTGTCTTATTAGTGCCATTGCTTCATAAAAATAATTTTCAATATCTGAAGCAAATACTAAATTACCGTTATTTTTTAGCTTATTTTGTAAAATTTTTAGACGTTCCTTATTAAAAATGCGTTTCTTCTTTTTTTTATTTTTTATCCATGGATCGGGAAATAAAATATAGATTCCATCTAAACTATTATTTGGTAAATCGTTTAATATTAAATCTAAATTATTAGGGAATAATAAAAAATTCGTGATGTTATGTTGAGCGGAATGTTTTAAAACGTTTGCTACTCCGTTTAAATATACCTCTACTCCGATAAAAAGTGTATCAGGATTAATTTTTGCTTGGTTAATGAGATGCTCACCCATACCAAAGCCTATCTCAAGAAATACCTTACGCTTTTCACTTTTAAATTTTTCTTTAGAAAATAAATATTTTGGTAATTCATTATCTAATAACTTTTGTTGCATTTTTGATAAGCTTTTGCCTATCCGCCTTGCATATGATCGATTTAGATTAATAGGTGAAATTTCTATTACTCTGTTGTGCGATTGTAAATCCCGATAAATATAATCAATATTATAGCCGTAATTCAAAAAGATCTTACTCACTTTAGCTGCTTGACTAAAGCCTATTTCGAGTATAATCTTACCGTTCGGTTTTAAGAATTGTTTAGCATTTTTAGCAATTATACTATAAGCTTCTAAACCGTCTTCTTCAGCAAATAATGCAATGGATGGCTCGTAATTGATTGTTTCAATCGCCATTTTTAGTTTTTCTGTATGCGATATATAAGGTGGGTTGCTAACTATAAAATCAAATTTTTGTTTGTCTAGCTTTTCAAACCAATTACTATGAATAATCTGAATACGATCAGTTACATTATATTTTATGCTATTACTTTTAGCAACTTTTATTGCATCGACACTTATATCGGTTGCAATTATGTTCGTATTTGGTAGTTCACATAATAAACTGATAGCAATGCAACCGCTACCTGTACCGAGTTCGAGTATGTTGTAAGACTGTGTAGTCAACACTGAGTCTAAGCTTTTTAATTTGGAGAACATGTGCAAGTTGTTGCGTGATACTACTAATCCTATGACCACATCTACCAAAACCTCTGTATCGATACGTGGGATTAATACATGCTTATTAACGATAAATTCACGCGAGTAAAATTCTTTAACACCTATAATATATGCTATTGGTTCGTGTGCTAATCTTCTCTCTAACAGTTTTTCAAAAGCTTCTATTTCAGCTTCACTCAATTGTTCATTAAGTTTAATAAGCAAATGCTCAATAGGTTTATTTGTAACATGCTGTAATAAAATACGCGCTTCTAATCCTGGTAAATTAATACCTATTTTATTTAATTTATCGTTAGCATTGCTAAGAATTTGCTTGATGGAATATTGCATTGGAGAGAGGTTTTTTGCCTATTGTTTGTTGTATAATTAAATGTGCTAAGGAAACGTTTATTATCTATACGGTATATTGATCTGAATATTTTTATTATAAGCTTTAACACGGATAATAGTACACATCATCTATTAAATTACTTAGTTAGAGGAGCTATTAAAGTAGAGTGGTAGTTTGCGTCTAATATTCTTATAGATATGTTTCTTGTTTTATCAACCTTACTACAGATTTTAAGATTTAAGCCAGAAAGCCCATTTTTCTAGATTAATTTTCATGATCAAGTTCTAATGAGAAAATTTGTATTAAGAATTTTTTTAATATACTAACTAATGTGCAATATGGAGTGCTCACAATCATCATAGTATCTTATGATATGTAAAGACAGAAATATATTATTCATTATAATTGAAATACAATTTATGTCAACCCATCTTTACTTAGATCTATATATCTATAGTAGCTAATCGGTTATGATCTCTTGCATATCTCTTGGTAGTTCACAAGAAAATGCCATAATATCATTACTAGTTGGATGTGTAAAACTTAAATACCAAGAATGAAGAGCTTGGCGTTTAAAAGCTATTAATTTAGCTTTTAGTTTAGGTGGTGAATTAATAATTTTACGGTTGTTATTACCATAAGTTTGGTCACCAACTACTGAATGCTTTAAATTACTTAACTGTACTCTGATTTGGTGCGTTCTCCCGGTACTAAGCTTGCATTCCACCATACTAAGAGTACCGCCGTAAAATAGCTCTAAAGTCTTGTAATACGTAACAGCTTTTTTGCCGCCGTATTTTAATATTGTCATTTTTTTTCGATTATTTCTATTACGACCTACATTATTCTTAATTATTCCTTCTAGTGGATTAATTACTCCCCAAACTAATGCTTTATATTTCCGTATTACCTGCCTTTGTTTTATCTGATTGGCAAGCAGAATATGTGTTTTATTATTTTTAGCAACAACCATTAAACCTGTAGTGTCTTTATCTAAACGATGTACTATGCCTGGTCTTTCTGCTGAACCAATATCTGATAGATACTTTGTATGGTGCAGTAATGCGTTAACAAGAGTATTATCGTGATGTCTTATACCTGGATGTACAGTCATACCTGCTGCTTTGTTAATTACTATCAAATCATCATCTTCATAAATTATATCAAGTGTTATATTTGCTGCTGTAATTTTTAGCTCTTCAGGCTCTTTAAAAGAAAATAATATAGTATCATTCTCCTTGACCAAAACATCAGAATCAGAAATAATCACACCATTAACTTGTACACAATAATTCTTAATAGCTTTTTGAACTTGATTTCTTGAGACCTTTTTCAGGAGTAATGATAAAGCTTTATCAAGCCTTGTGTTGTTTAGTTCCTTTGGTACATTATAGGTTAACATATTTTATTTTAAGATAATGAATGATATGTTTAAATGGTTAAATGCAATCGGTGTTGAATATTATTGCTACGAACACACACCACAATTAAAAATATCTCACAATACTGCAATCACTGAAAAAAAACAAGTTAAACTGATGCATACAACAGAAGCGGTATTTAATAATAATGTTCATGATAATATAACGTTATCAAGATCTCTTGCAGACAAAGCTAATAATATCGTAGAACTAAGAGAATCTCTACTAAATTTTAATGGTTGTGAACTTAAGAAGTTTGCTACTAATACAGTTTTCGGTGATGGTAATCCACAAGCTAACATTATGTTAATAGGCGAAGCTCCAGGGAATACTGAGGATTTAAAAGGAATACCTTTTTGCGGTGAAAGTGGTAATTTACTTGATAATATGTTGTATGCTATAGGTATTTCACGGAATAATTTTTATATTACTAATATGGTATTTTGGCGTCCTCCTGCTAATAGACAACCAACTCTAGAAGAAGTTGATATTTGCAGACCTTTCGTAGAAAAACATATTGCTCTAATTAATCCTAAGTTGCTTATTTTAGTCGGTAGCACTGCTGCAACGAGTTTACTTGGAAAAAATGCATGTATTACTAAAATTAGACAAGAATATTATTTTTATACAAATAAATATATATCAACTCCTATTCAAACTACTGCAATCTTTCACCCTGCATACTTACTTAGACAACCTATGCAAAAACGTACCTCTTGGTATGATCTACTAAAGATTAAGGAATATTTGGTGAATAATAGAGTCATTGCATAACTTGTATATCTAATACTATTATATGTTTTCTATGTATTTAAGCTTAATATGTGTATGACAAATACAATTTTTATAACAGCAAACTGTATTTAAGATTTGTTAGAAATTAGATCTCATAACACTGAGATTAGTGCACTTAGAATATGAATTTTTTAAATAAAATGAATGTCATATGAGCTTATGTTTTTTGTTAAAGGTTATATTAAATGCATATAATAAAGATACACAAGAAGAAATTTATCAATGAAATTGTTTGTGTTATGTGGTAAAGTTTACAGATTCTTTAAAAGAAAAATTGATAGTATGGTATATTGAAGTGTTAGTGCAATATTTCATGGATCAAAATAAGGAGTTATTTTTTGTTACTGTTTGTTATTGTTAATAAAGCTAATATAAAAATGTAATCTGAACTTTAACAATAATCTTTATCAAAGCTTTTAACTTATAGATGAAAGTAGAAGAGTATGCGTTTTTAATTTTCATGAACCTTACACGTTGAGCAAGATATCAAAAAAATTTATAAATCGTAATTCATTTCTAATTTCCTAAAATTAGGGTTATACTGACTGAATGAGGTATATACATTATGACTAATGGCAATAATAATAACTTAGAATTTGCAGAATTAAAAATTAGAGGTAAACTATTTAAGTTACCTATACTTAAAGCAAGTATCGGTAAAGATGTAATCGATATAAGTAGGGTATCTGCGGAAGCCGATTACTTTACTTATGATCCGGGTTTTATGTCTACTGCTTCTTGTCAATCTACTATCACATATATAGACGGTGATAAAGGCATATTATGGTATCGAGGATATGATATTAAAGACTTAGCTGAGAAAAGTGATTTTTTAGAAGTGGCATATTTGATGATTTATGGGGAGCTACCAAGTAGTGATCAGTATTGTAATTTTACTAAAAAGGTTGCTCATCATTCATTAGTGAATGAAAGATTACACTATTTATTTCAAACCTTTTGTAGTTCTTCTCATCCTATGGCTATTATGCTTGCAGCTGTTGGTTCTCTTTCAGCATTCTATCCTGATTTATTAAATTTTAATGAAACAGACTATGAACTTACCGCTATTAGAATGATTGCTAAGATACCTACTATCGCTGCAATGTCTTATAAATATTCTATAGGGCAACCGTTTATTTATCCTGATAATTCATTAGATTTTACCGAAAATTTTCTACATATGATGTTTGCAACTCCTTGTACTAAATATAAAGTAAATCCAATAATAAAAAATGCTCTTAATAAGATATTTATCTTACATGCAGACCATGAGCAGAATGCTTCTACTTCAACAGTTCGGATTGCTGGCTCATCAGGAGCTAATCCTTTTGCATGTATTAGCACTGGTATTGCATCACTTTGGGGGCCTGCTCACGGCGGGGCTAATGAAGCAGTGATAAATATGCTTAAAGAAATTGGCAGTTCTGAGAATATTCCTAAATATGTAGCTAAAGCTAAAGATAAGAATGATCCATTTAGGTTAATGGGTTTTGGTCATCGAGTATATAAAAGCTATGACCCGCGTGCCGCAGTACTTAAAGAAACTTGTAAAGAAGTATTAAATGAATTAGGTCAGTTAGACAATAATCCGCTGTTACAAATAGCAATAGAACTTGAAGCTCTCGCTCTTAAAGATGAATATTTTATTGAAAGAAAATTATATCCAAATGTTGATTTTTATTCAGGCATTATCTATAAAGCTATGGGTATACCGTCGCAAATGTTCACTGTACTTTTTGCAATAGCAAGAACCGTAGGTTGGATGGCACAATGGAAAGAAATGCACGAAGATCCTGAACAAAAAATCAGTAGACCTAGACAGCTTTACACTGGTTATCTACATAGAGAGTATAAGTGTATTGTAGAAAGAAAGTGACGCATTAAAATTGTATGCATTAGCAATTTAGTGATTTAGATGAAGCATTAAGAAAATCTAATTAATTCATCTAAAATTTTTTAGGAACATATATTAATAAAAAGATGTTTTTTATACTATCATTGTCCAATGTACTATAATTTTTATTTTTCAAACATTCCAAAACCTAGTAAAATTATAATATGAAGGTTGAATACTATTCAATAAATTCACATCTGTGGTTCTTTCAGAAAATTAAGAAGAAATTTATATTATAACTAACAACTTTTAAATTTTTAAACACTTATACGACTAACAAAGAAATTAAAATGCATTTTATTGATGAAGTTAAAATATATATAAAAGGTGGAAACGGCGGCAATGGTTGTATTAGTTTTCATCGTGAGAAATTTATTGATAGAGGTGGACCAGATGGTGGAGATGGTGGATTTGGTGGCAGTGTTATTTTTAGAAGTAATCACCATATTAATACACTAGTGAATTATCGATATCAACAACATTTTACCGCAGAAAACGGCGAAAACGGTAAAGGGTCAAATCGAAGTGGAAAATCAGGAAAATCATTAATTCTTGATGTTCCAGTCGGCACTCAAATTTTTTCTCAGGATGGCGATATATTATTGTATGATTTCACTGAAGATGAAAAAAGTTTTGAAATAATTAAAGGAGGATGTGGTGGTCTTGGTAACAGCCATTTCAAAACATCTGTTAATCAAGCACCAAGAAAGAGTACAGAAGGGGAAATTGCTGAAGAAATGTGGATTCATTTGAGACTAAAACTACTCTCTGATGTCGGACTTATTGGATTACCCAATGCCGGTAAATCTACTTTTTTATCTGTTGTAACGGCAGCAAAACCTAAGATTGCTGATTATCCATTTACTACTTTAGTGCCGAATCTTGGAGTTGTATATATTGATGATGAAGAGTTTGTGATAGCTGATATTCCAGGTTTGATTGCCGGAGCTCATCAAGGGTACGGACTAGGAGATAAATTCTTAAAGCATATAGAAAGATGTAATGTATTAATACATTTAATAGATGGTGCTAGTAATAATGTAATTGCAGATTATAATACGGTACGTTTTGAACTTGAGTCATATTCTGATTATCTAAAAAATAAAATCGAAATTATATGTCTTAATAAATGTGATGTTCTTGTTGATGAAGAAATACAAAAAAAAATAAAAAAGCTTCAAAAAGTTACTAATAAAGTAGTGCACCCTATCTCTACTTATAATAATCAAGGTGTGAATAAAATAGTTAAACTTGCTTTAGAGATTATAAAAAATCAAAAATACTAATATAGTATTAGCTAATCTACGATTACTAATCATGACTTAGTTGTATTATACAGTAATGAAAATTAATAAATTTTAAATTAAGCTAATACGTTGTTCTTCGGTTTCAAGATATTTCTCTAGTTCTTCCTTAGTATATCTCTTTTCTTTAAGTTGTATTTCATTATTAAATATATATTGTACAGTTTTATCTTCTAATGCAGGACCTTTAAGTCCCTCAATCGCTCTAGGATTATTTTTATAAAAATCAAATATCATATTTTCTTGTCCTGGAAAATTACGTGCTTGCTGCATAATAATTTTTTTGAAATCATCAGGCTCTAGTTGCAAATTTTTAAATTTTGCGTATTCAGCAAGTAATAAACCTATTCGTACACGACGTAGAGCTAATTTATTATAATATTCTGTTATTTCTTTAGAGGATTTACCGTTTAATAATGATCCATCATGTTTATTTTTATCAGTTTCAGACTTTAAAATATTTTTTTCTTGCTCTAATAAAGATTCAGGTACATCAAAATCTAACAATTTTTCTAACTTATCAAATAAGTTCATTTTCATTATAGTATTAATAGCTTCTTCTGATTCGTTTTCTATTTGTTTAGCAAAATGTGTACGTAATTCTTCAAGGCTATTACTTTGGAATTTTTTAGCAAACTCCTCATCAATAATAGTAGGTTCTGCAGTATGTACTGCTTTAATTTGTACTACAAAATGAGCATCTTTACCTGATAAATTTTTATCATGATAATTTTCAGGAAAAGTAACGTTAACATCTACTTCATTACCTGTTTTAGAACCTATTAATTGTTGTTCAAAACCTTGAATAAGGGTATTACTACCTATTACTACCTTAAAATCATTTAATTTGCCACCATCAAAAGCTCTATCCTTAATATATCCAATTGCATCAATAGTAACCTGATCACCATCTTTTATTTTTGTTTTACTTTCTTTAGTATAACATTTTGTTAATGCAGCAAGTTTTTCTAATTGTATTTCAACATCTTGAGAGTTTACTGCTAATTTTGGACGATCTAGTGAAATTTTCTTTAAATCCGGAATGGTAATTTTAGGCAACAACTCTATTTTTACTGTAAATTCTAAATCTTTATCGGGTTCGTTTTGTAATTCTTCAATTTTTGGTCTACCTATTATATTTAGATTATACTCTTTAATAATGTGATTTACTAAATTGTTAATTCTTTTTTCTATTATATCATGCCTAACAGAAGTACCGTATTTCTTCTTAACAATTGAAACAGGTACTTTACCAGCTCTAAAACCAGCTACTTTAACTTTTTTGGTTAAATCAAGTAATTCTTTTTGTATGTCATCATCTATCTCACTTAAAGGAGTAGAGATTCTTGCATGAAAATTCAATCCTTCGTTTTTTAATACGATAATTCCCATTTTAGTAATCCATTAATTCTATATATAGCGTGCAATCAAAATAAACTATAGAGCTGAAATATGCAATAGTTTTTGTATAATCCTATTAGGATTAAGCATTGCTAACTGTGAGTTTTACAAAATTCATATTTTCTGTTATATTAGTCATCTATTTTTGCAATTAGTAAATATTTAGTATAATGACTTAACAGAAATTGAACAATTTCTATAGAAGTAAGACCTTGCTGCTTATAATTTAAAATGCTTACAACAATTTTGTATTCATCAAATATTGGATCGGTATTAATATATAGTCAAAATCCTTTTTTATTACCTATAAGTTCTATTTTTTGCTAATACTTTTAGCACTGAGTAATCGTTCATCATTGTTTTCTAACTCTTTTTTCTTTGATTATTCCGTTAACTATCAACTATCTATATTGCTATTTTAGAATTCAAATCTTCTTAAGTAGAGGATTATGAGTGTCAAAAAGACATTGTAGTAATACTTTTTCTTTTTTATGATTCCTAACTTGAATAGAGTATTACATAAAAGTTTTGCAAAAAAATTATCTTAGTATTCTATGGTATTTTTTCAATAAACGCGATGATTTAGGAGTAAAAAAGTAAATAAATTTTGTATAATGTTTATGGCATTGTGTACCATTATTGTAATCATAAGTTTATTATTATGTAATTCCTAGATAGCAAAAGTAATTATATAGCAATTATGCAACAAAATTGGAATTATGTTATGCAATAAGGTGCAAACGTACTTCTTTGTTCAGTTCTTTTGCAGAAGATAATTCTATATCAAGCTCGTCAAATATATGTACTAAGGCTGTAGATAAATCATTAATCATTTTATCAGTATGTGCAGGTGTTGGGATGATACGTAGGCGTTCTGTACCTCGTGGTACTGTTGGAAAATTGATATGTTGAACGTAAATACCATATTCATTAAGGAGCATATTTGATACTTTTGTCGCTTTAATCGGGTCACCAATAATTATCGGTATTATATGACTTTCGTTTTTTAAGTAAGGTATATTAAAATGTTCAAAAGAGTTTTTAAGCTTTGTCACTACTTCTTGATGCTTTATGCGTTCTTCATTTGATTCTTTAAGATGTCTAATACTATGTGTGGCAGCAGTAGAAATTACTGGTGGGAGGGAAGTGGTAAAAATAAATCCTGGGGCAGTTAGTCTTATAGCGTCGATTAAATTATAGTTGCTAGTGATGTAACCACCGATAGTACCGTATGCTTTAGCAAGTGTCCCCTGGATTATATCAATTTGATTGCTACAATCGAGAAGCTCGGAAATGCCGCCCCCCTGCTTACCGTATAAACCAACTGTATGTACTTCATCGATAAATGTTAAAGCATTATATTTTTTAGCTAAGTTGATTATGTCCTTGATAGGTGAGAAAAAGCCGTCCATAGAGTAAGCTGATTCAAAAACAATAATTTTCGGTTTATTAATGTCAACTGATTGTAGAAGTTTTTCTAGGTGCTGAACATCTAAATGTCTATATACATACTTCTCAGCTCTTGAACTTTTAATGCCTGCAATTATTGATGCATGATTTAGTTCGTCTGAGAAAAATACTATATCAGGTATAATTTTAGCAAGGCTTGCAAGTGTTGTATCATTTGCAACAAAACCGGAGGTAAAAACTAAAGCTGTTTCTTTGCTATGTAAATCTGCGAGTTCTTTTTCGAGCTCAAGAATAGAAATATTATTACCACCGATATTGCGAGTTCCACCTGATCCTACACCGTATTTTAGCAATGCATCTATAGAAGCTTGCATTACTTTTACATGTTTACTCATACCTAAATAGTCATTAATACACCACATAACTATTTGTTTGTCTTCATACTCTGCAAAAGGAAAATTATCTGCTTGTCTTTTTAAAGACTTAAATTCCCGATATCTTCCTTCACTTTTAATTTTGTCTATATGTTTGTTAAATATAGTATCGTAATAAGACATTATTGGTTTGTTAGAAATTTTTATGTGAATTGTAAAATGTACTGTGTCATACTTGTTGCTTGAACACAGAAAATACCAATATTTCTATTGGATTCTGTGATTAATATAGCGGGACGACAACGGATTTTAACTATTTTACATTAAAATTAAAAAAGTTTAAAGTTATAATATAGCTTTTTGTAAAATATCATTTAATCTCTTTGAAAATGCTCCTGTATCAGCAACCGGTTCACCTTCTAAAATACAAGCTTGATCAAATATTAGATTTACCAATTCATTATTATTTTTATTATTTGCTTTTAGATCATTAAAAATTTTTTCTATAATTTTATTTTTAGGATTTAGTTCTAAATTTTTAGCAGAAGCATTTGCTATTTGTTTTTGCTCTATTAAAAAGCGTTCCATACGAATATCCATAGCAGTGTCGCTTACAGCAAGACAAGCAGGGCTTAAAGTAAGTTTTTTAGATATTTTTACTTCTTTTACTAACTCACCGAGTATTTCTTTAAAATAATCTGTTAGCAATTTATACTCATTATCGGATTTTTTACTATCTGTATTTTTATCCTTAGGTTGTGAAGTAGTCTGCTCTACATCTATATCACTTCTTGTCGCTGATTTAATGGCATATCCTTTATACTCACTATTAACGTTGACCCAGAAATCATCTACTGTATCGGTAAAAAGTAATACATCGATATTTTTATTTAATAATCCTTCAATTTGTGGACTTGAAAGTAATTTATCAGGATTATCACCGCTTAAATAATATATAGTATTCTGCCCTTCTTTAAAATTTGCTATATATTCGTCAATACTAATCATTTTATTATGTAATGCACTTCTAAATATGCACACCTCTAATAATTTCTCATGATCGGTTGTAGCCTCGCATAACCCCTCTTTTAAAGCGCCTCCGAAATTAGTCCAAAACTTATTATATTCTTCAGGTAATTCCTCTTTCTTTTTTCTAAGTTCACCAAGTACTCGCTTTGTAATAGCATTTTTGATTTTTTCAAGTACGTTATTATGCTGTAGTGATTCACGACTAATATTTAATGGCAAATCTTCTGAATCTACTACGCCTCGTAAAAATCTTAAATATGATGGGATTAAATCAATATTTTCATCAGAAATAAATACTCTTTTTATATATAATTTTACTCTCTTTTTGCGATCAGGATGAAATAAATCAAATGTTTTGCTTGAAGGGATAAAAAGCAGATTAGTAAATTCTATAGCTCCTTCGTTTTTATTATGCAAAGTAACCCATGGATCATCAACTGCATAAGATAAGCTTTTATAAAATTCTTTATATTGGTCTTCTGTAATCTCTGATTTCGGTCTTGTCCATAATGCAGATGCTGAATTAAGCTGGATTTCATTATTACCTGCTTCATCACAGAAATATATAGGCACTGCTATATGATCAGAATAGCTTTTAACTATGTGTTTTAATCTAAAATGATCAAGAAATGTAGTTTCTGACTTTTTGATATATAAAACAATTTCGGTACCCCTTGTAAATTCTTGTTCTGAATCTGCAACAATGTATTCGCCAAGGCCGTCTGATTCCCAAGTATGGACTTTACTCTCCCCAGCTTTTCTTGAGGTTACAGTAACCTTATCTGCTACCATAAAGCTTGAATAAAATCCAACACCGAATTGACCGATTAGCATATTATCTTTTTTGGAATCACCAGAGAGGTTTTTAAGAAAATTTGCTGTACCTGATCTTGCAATAGTACCAAGATTTTCAATTAAATCCTCTTTATTCATACCAATGCCATTATCACGTATAATAATCTGTCCATTATCCTTATCAACTTTTACTATAATTTTAAAATTGCTATCACCAGCTATTAATTCACTATTACTTTGCGATAAATAACGTAATTTATCACAAGCATCTGAAGCATTAGAAATTAATTCTCTCATAAAAATCTCTTTATTACTATAAAGAGAGTGAATCATTAAATTTAAAATTTTGCCAACCTCGGCATCAAATTTCTTTTTTTCTTGTGTCATACTAAACCAATTTATAAATTCTTGTTTTTAGATTTGTTACATAATAACACATATCTCTAGAGTAATCTCATGTCTTGTCAACGTTATCAAATATTTACCATATTTCTGGATACCGTAAGGAATATGAGACGACAGAAGAAAAATGTAATAAAACTATTTATTTAATATAGGCATTAATAATCAAATTTAAATAGTCTTCGTTAATATTTTTTATCAATATTGTTTTTAAGCTATGGGTATGACCTTTAATAATTTCTATACTACTACGTGATAATTCCCATTCTTTTGCTAGATAATGGATGATTCCTTCATTAGCTTTACCTTGTTCCGGCGTTGCTTTTATAGCTAATTTTATATATGGGATATTGTTAATAATTACAAAATTTCCAATTAGATTTTGTTTAGCATAGGGCTTTACTTTAACATTAATTAAAGCCTCATGCTTAAAACTGTTGTAGATATAAAATTTATTCATAGTTATTTTTAATTTATTACATTTTTATTATTTCTAATAAGAAAAGAATCCTTGCATAAAACTATTTAAGCTGATATAAGGTTTACTGTAAACTACGTGCACCCTTAGCTCAGCTGGATAGAGCAACAGATTTCTAATCTGTGGGTCAGAGGTTCGAATCCTTTAGGGTGCGCCATTCTTCATTTTTGTTATTTTTAAACATATCAAACTGCAGATACAACAAATAAAATAAAGCGTTTTTCCATTTTTAAAAAAAGTTTGATAAAACTAATTTTTGATTATTATTGCATCTAAACTAAGAAGTTTTCTTTTTTATTTTATAATAAATTGATGCTCTTATCAGAGGTATTATAATTAAGCAACCATCATGCCAGTTAAGCTCATTAAAAATTAAGCATAAAGTTTTTGCCGATTCTATGTATGGGAAACGCCTTTTTGATAAAAGAACCTGATTACGGTATATTAATTCGTTTTACTTCTAATAAAGCAATTATTGATGTCACAATTTTAGATATGATTAAATATTTCCGATAAGCAAGAAGTAACAGCTACCCTAGTAAATGATAACAAAATATAGGTCTAGAAATACATAGAACATGTACCATATTATATTGCAAAACTTATTTTTGGTTAGACAAAGATGTTGATAGTGTTATCGTAAAATATATTTCTTATGCAATAGTATAAATTATCCTAATAATAAAATGTAAAATTTAAAGGAAGTAAAGATATTACAAAGTAGTATTAATGATTAGAATTTATAATTCAATTTCATCAACAAGCAACATAACCTAACAAAGATTTAATTGAGAATGTATGCTTTAAGTAATGAAATTGGATAGTGATATATTGGACAAGATTCACTGATACAGCAAGCAGGAATACATAAAGTGGAGCTAAAATGTGAAATTAAACAAATAAAAGTGATATTAAAGTAACTATTACTTTAGTAGATAGTAGAAGAATTATTACATATCTTTAATTTTTAAACACAAAGGCAAATTATTAAATAAGTATCATATTACTGCTTTAGAAGAGTCAATATATACTGATTTTAATAACTTATGCATGCTAGATTTATTTACTCAACCCATTTTTATTATGTTGCTTTATAAATTTATAAAGTATATTTATTGTATGCTGTAATTTGTTATTATTTAAATAGACACATATGTAAATGTTATAGCAGTAAAAAGTTTAAAGATTTGAAAATTTCCAAAACTATTTGGTATAGCGTATAATATTAAGTGCAAAATCCACTATAGGTGCTTAGATAATTATTTGGATTAGACCACAACATATTAATAGACATGATAATAATAACATGAAATCTAATCATGCTTTGAATGGTATATCTTATAATAATTTGAAATATCATATATTATACGGTCTAATTTAGCATTTTGTTTTTAACTTGTTCAAGAGTACGGTTAATTTTGTTAGTATAATATATTGAAAATCAAAACATAATATATGTCATGTATAATCCATTATAATATGTTGCTGTTTTGTTATTAATTTTTGCTTTCTAAAAGGATTTTAAAATATTTTTATTATATCTCTATTAGTTTTTTCAAAAGTTTTAAGTAATTTATGCTTTGCACTAGCAAATTTAGGAATGTCTTGCAATTCATTTATTGCTAATGTTCTTACAACAGTAATAATGCACAAATGTATAACGCAAATTCAAGACATTAATAGTAAAAACTACTAATAAAAGCTACAAAACTTCCTATAGTAGCGGAAACCTGTAGATAAGGATATGTAGTAACCTCAGTTAGATAAACTTCTGTCCTTATTATATTATCATTGAGGATAGAACAATTTTACATTATTTTACAATAAAGGTAGAGGCTATCATCAGTAAGAAATAATGCATTTACTATGTATGGAGTGTCTCTATAATTATATAGTTGTGATAACTACTGTAGTTTTACTCTCATATGTATCGGTTTAATATCAAAAAACGAAAGGGTACAATACTATCAACGTACCTATTACAAATAAGATTTGGCACCTGCTTTTATATAATTGTTAAACTTTTTTATTCTTTGTCGTATCCTATATAACTCTAGTATCAAAAATTAAATTGTAATTATACTGTTTTGTATAAAAGTCAATGAAGGATTTTCTTATATAATTTTGCCTAATTACAAATTAGAGGAATATCTAATATATGTGGCCAAACTTTATCCCAACCTTTTGTATGAGAGATATTAGGCAAAGTATACTGTTTTACACATAGTGAGTTACTAGTTTTTACGTATTGTTCTGCTATGAAAGGTGGTACTTTTTTGTCATCCATGCCGGATAGATGTAATTGAGGGATATTATCCACCTGTTTTGCATAATTTATTGGGTTTAATGATTTAACTAAGTAACCGCGATAATTATGATATTTATCAAACTTTTCAGTATCTAAATTACCAGCAATGGTTATAATATCTTTAACATCACTATTTTGAGCTGCAATTAATATTGCAAGTCCTCCGCCACCGGAGAAGCCAATTAAACTAAATTTTTGTCCATTATTGATAATATTTATGACATTGTTAATTGAGTCTACGACTTCTTGTCCCATTCTTTTATCTAACCAATAATTACTAATGCATTTTGAGTTCATTTCTAAAGGAGTATATTGACAAGGGCGTGCTATATAAACAACATTCAATCTTTTATCAATTGTAGCAAGCTTTAAGAGCATGAGATTAACAGGGGTAGGGTTGTTAGAGTGAATGCCGTTATCGGTGAGGTGCCCATCACCTTCAATATAGAATACAAATGGTAGATGACTAGCGGTAATACGTTGAAAAGTTGTAAGAGTAAAATCGCCGCCATTTATTAACCTCATTTGAAAATTATTTTGAGTCGCTATCTCTTGTGCATGCTTGATCCTACTAGCGACATCATGAGTTGTAGAACATCCTAAGAGTAATATTGAAGTAACTAATAAAACAAATTTTGTCATAAAATTGTTTATGTGATGGATGTTTTTGTGTGATTTCTTTCTAATCTAATTTAGATCAAGCAATCTCAGGATCTTTGACTAGATTATAATGAAATCTAAGGTTGCTTGCAATGATTGTAAATAATTAAAACGGTATTTCGTCGTCTAAGTCGCTATGATCAAAAGAATGATTTTTAGTTTCAGGATACTTATATTCGTGATGTCCTGAACCTTGTGTATTCTGATTAGAGTTTTTGTGATCTAATAATATTAATTGTGAATTAAAGTTTTGTAATACAACTTCCGTTGTATATTTTTCTTGACCTGAATTATCATTCCACTTACGAGTTTGTAATGAACCTTCAATATATAATTTACTACCTTTTGTTACATAGCGTTCTACAATAGATACCAATCCTTCACTAAATATCACTACTCTATGCCATTCAGTTCGTTCTTTTCGTTCGCTTGTAATACGATCTTTCCAGGTTTCAGTTGTTGCTAAGGAGAGATTAATGATTTTTTTTCCTTCGCCTGTAGTTCTAATTTCTGGATCACGTCCTACATTACCTATTAATATTACTTTATTTAAACTACCTGCCATAGATTACTACCTATTTTAAATATTATTATTGCAATAATAAAATAAAAGAGCCTATAATACTACAGATTTTTTAAAAAATATCTCAAAATTTTGTAGTAAAGTGATTATGAACCAAGAATATATTAAGGTACGCGGTGCTAAAGAGCATAATCTAAAAAATATAAATGTTGATATTCCAAGGAATAAATTCGTTGTTATCACTGGTCTTAGCGGTTCAGGTAAATCTTCTTTAGCGTTTGATACTATTTATGCAGAAGGTCAAAGGCGATATGTAGAAAGTTTGTCTTCATATGCTAGACAATTCTTGCATTTACAAAATAAACCAAATGTTGAATCTATTTCTGGGTTATCGCCAGCTATTGCAATTGATCAAAAAACTACTTCCAAAAATCCTCGTTCTACTGTTGGGACTATAACTGAAATTTACGATTATCTTAGATTATTATATGCAAGAGTTGGAATTCCTTACTCTCCGGTAACAAGCCTTCCGATACATAGTCAAACAGTTGCTGAGATGGTAGATATAATTAACGAACTACCTAAAGGTACGAAAGTATATTTACTTGCTCCTATTGTTAGAGGACATAAGGGCGAGTTTAAGCGTGAAATTATGAATCTGAAAAAGCAAGGTTTCCAGAAATTAATAGTTAATGGGGAAGTTTGTGAAATTGATGATTTACCAAAACTGGATAAAAATAAGAAGCATAATATAGAGGTTATTGTTGATAGAATAGTTTTAGATGAGAATTTAGGTAATAGGCTTGCAGATAGTTTAGAGAGTTCATTAAATCTTGCCGATGGCATTACGTATTTAGAAATTGTGGAATTACCACAAGCAGTTAAGAGTCAGTTTGAAAAAAATCAGCGTATTACTTTTTCCGAAAAATATTCTTGTCCGGTATCAGGTTTTCAGCTTACTGAAATAGAACCTCGCATCTTTTCTTTTAATAGCCCTTTTGGAGCATGTCCTAAATGTGAAGGAATAGGTAAAGAATTTTTTTTTGACAGGGATTTAATAGTTCAGGATCAAAGAATTTCCATTAAAGATGGTGCAATAGTACCTTGGGGTAGTACATCTTCTAAATTTATCCTAGAGACATTAAAGGCTCTTGCCGATCATTATAAATTTTCTATTGAAGTACCTTTTATCAGTTTATCGCAAAGTGTTAAAGATATTTTATTTGAAGGTTCAGGAGAAGAGGAAATAAAGTTTGAATTTCATGATGGGTCTAAAACACAAATAATAAAACAACCTTTTGCTGGTATAATACCAAGTTTGCAGGAAAAGGACCGCACTATAGAATCTGTTTTAATTAAAGAAGAACTTGCTAAATTTAAGTCAGAGCATAAATGTACTGCTTGTTCAGGGTTTAGATTAAAAGATGAAGCATTATGCGTTAAAATAGCAAATCTTCATATAGGTGAAGTAGCAGGTATGAGTATTGCAGCCTTACAAAAATGGTTTATTCATTTAGAAGAAAAATTAAATCAAAAGCAATTATTTATTGCTAAGCGTATCCTGAAAGAAATTAATGAGAGATTAAAATTTCTTATGAATGTCGGTCTTGATTATCTAACATTATCACGAGAAGCAGGCACTTTATCAGGAGGTGAGAGTCAACGTATTCGTCTTGCATCTCAAATAGGCTCAGGTCTTAGCGGTGTTTTATATGTACTTGATGAGCCGTCTATAGGTCTTCATCAACGAGACAATACAAGATTAATCGCAACACTCAAAAGGCTTAGGGATCTCGGTAATACCGTTTTGGTAGTAGAGCATGATGAAGAAACAATGTATGAAGCAGACCACATTATTGATATAGGACCAGGAGCTGGTATTCACGGTGGTCGTGTTATTGCAGAAGGAAATGCTGAAAAAATAAAGCATTTTGAAGAAAGTATTACAGGTAGATATTTAAGCGGTCGTCAAACAATTAAAGTACCGTCTGAAACAAGGGTAGGGCATGATAATAGGGCAATTGAATTACTTGGAGCAGTATCTAATAATTTAGATAATGTTGATATCAAAATTCCACTAGGTACTTTTACTGCTATAACAGGAGTATCAGGAAGTGGTAAATCAAGCTTGATGATTCATACTTTATATAAGGCTGCTTTAAAGCATTTAGAGCCAACTAGCAAAGTATTTCCAGGTAAATATAGAGAATTAAAAGGACTTGAATATATTGATAAAATTATCGATATTAATCAATCTCCGATAGGTAGAACTCCGCGTTCAAATCCTGCAACTTATACAGGTGCATTTACTCATATTAGGGATTGGTTTGTAGAATTACCTGAGTCCAAAGCTAGAGGATATAAAGTTGGAAGATTTTCCTTTAACGTTAAAGGTGGCAGATGTGAAGCGTGCCAAGGTGACGGGCTAATTAAAATAGAGATGCATTTCTTGCCTGACGTATATGTAAAATGTGATATTTGTAACGGTCATAGATATAATAGAGAAACTCTTGAAATAAAATATAAAGGGAAATCTATTGCTGATATTTTGATGATGACAGTAGAAGATGCAATGCAATTTTTTGATAAAATTCCTTTGATTTATGAAAAATTAATTACCTTAAATGAGGTTGGGCTTGGCTATATAAAAATTGGTCAGTCTGCTACTACTCTTTCAGGAGGTGAGGCACAACGAGTTAAACTTGCTAAAGAATTATCAAGACGTTCAACTGGTAAAACGCTTTATATACTTGATGAACCAACTACAGGTCTACATATAGATGATATTAAGAAATTACTGAAAGTTTTACATAAACTTGTTGATATGGGTAATACCGTTTTAGTTATTGAACATAATCTAGATGTTATAAAAACAGCAGATTATATTATTGATGTTGGTCCTGAAGGCGGTGACAAAGGAGGTAAGATAGTTGTATGTGGTACTCCTACGGATATAGCTGCCTGTAAGGAAAGTCATACTGGTAGATATTTAAAGCAATATTTGATATAATATAAATTCAGGTTACTCTATGTTTACTATTTAGTATTTCCTTTAATACTAAATCCATTCAGAAGAACTAATCTAATCCTTACTGTTTTTTAAAAATTCTCAATATTTTATGGCTTTGCAGTATTAATTATACTTTTAAAAATTAATAATGCAAAATAATGCAAAAGTGAAAGTGAAGTTAATAAAGGTCTTAATAGACTAAAAGAAATAAGAGTAATACTATGGCTTTTGGATTTAAACTCATATAACTCAAAATGAAGCTGAAAATATTCGTTTTATGAAGATAGCTTTAATCAAATTAAAGAATTCTTAAGAATAAATGCAAAAAATTATCTGCATTCCATTTGTAGATTTGTAGGCACGTAGTATTCTAAAAGTATTAGATTAAAGAAGATTATCTATTTTAATAGGTAGAATATAAATTGCTTATAGATATACTATAATTCTTGTAATTTATGAGAGGACGAATGTGGTCGCAATGGTATAAAAAGCAAGTGTCGGTTTTTTATATCATTACTCATGATAAATGAAAAATAAATGCTCAATTATATGCGTGAATTGAAGTGTACTAAAATGTTTCTACTATTAGACTAGAAGGTCAAACAATAGAATTAAACTAAATGCTAATATAGTGCATCAACATTTTAATATTGAAATAATTCTATAATAGATTAACTGAGCTTTAACAAGATGATGAAATGTTGTGGATTAACCTAGGCGTTATTTTTGAGCAAATTTCAGGTATAGAAAATTAGAGACAAGAATTCTTTATAAAAAATTACTATAAATTTAGAAGTCTTAGCTTATAACGGTGTTAAAGAATTCTTTTTTATAAAAGAAAAATAGCTCTCATATAGCACAATCCATTTTTTCAAAAAAAATAGAGATCTCTTAATTCGATAATACGTGTCAAAATCCATTAAGAAGTAGAGTGATATGTGATGCATACATAATAAAATTTATGTATAATATAGATCTCTTGCATAACATCAAAAGTTTCTTTGAGAAATAAGTTATGCAAGATTCTAATGCTTATGGTCATGGTTGTGAGTATAAAAACCTAAAGAAGAAAGGGCGTTTGAAAATTCAGAATTAGGTGTTATTTCATGTGGTACCCCGCTACAACATATGTGACCATTTAAGCATATTACTTGATCGGAGTTTTTTATTACAGTAAATAAATCGTGTGAAATCATAAAAACCGTAATATTTAGTTTTTTGCGAATAAAATGAATAAGCTGGTAAAATTCTTGTTGGCTTGTTACATCTAAAGACTGTAATGGTTCATCTAAAATAATTAAGTCAGGATTATTAATTATTGAACATGCTAGAACTACTTTTTGAAATTGTCCACCTGAGAGTTTAGAAATTTCTTGTTTTTTTATGTGTTCAAGGTCAATAAACGAACTAATCTCTTTTATATTTTTATTAAAATGACTTGGTGCTAATAAATCTAAAAATTTTTTTACCGTAATAGGTATATCAGTGGTTAACCCAAACTTTTGTGGTACATATCCAATTTTTAATTTACGATCAATTATAACCTCACCGCTTGTAGGCTTTTCAAGTCCAAGCATTAATCGTACTATGGTAGTTTTACCTGCACCGTTCGGTCCGATTAAAGTAGTTATATTATTTTTTTTAACAATGAAACTAACTTTACTTATCGGTGTCTTATTACCGAATTTTTTAGATACGTTACGAAATTCGATTATAGGTTTTTGCATCTTTTAGTCCATTTCTTTCAACACGTATCTTGTCAACATAGCAAATTTAGTTCTGAGATGCACTGCAGTTAAGTTGTGGAATGATATTTTAATTCACAACTTGCCATTGCCCATCAGGTTGACGGCATGCATTACCATATGTTTTTTGTTGTTTTCCGCCTATTATAACTGTTTGAGTGTATTCACGGCAATATTGACCTGCACTGTTCCTATAAGTTTTATTAGGTGTGACGTAACCATGATTGCCGTTATCTGGATTGCGCCATTCTATGTTACTACCGCTAGGTGCAGATTCTAAAGCTCTTTGTGATGTTAGTTCTAGAAGTCTTCTATCCTGCTCATCCATACTTGCGCCGATTTGTCCACCAAGAACTGCCCCAAGTAATGCGCCTACACCTACTCCGACAAGTTGTCCTTTACCTTGACCGAATTGAGAACCAAGTAATGCACCTCCTGCGCCACCAAGAAGTGTACCGGTACCTTGTTTGTTCATACCACTCTGACCATTACAAGCTTGTAACATAGAAGCTGCAAGAGCTATAATCATTATTTTAGATAATAGTTTCATATAATCCTCTCTAATTATTATTTAAATAAGTATATGGTTTTTAGAATTTTGTAAAGTATAAAACTCATTGAATTTTATATTTTCTTTGTTAAACTTATAATATAAATTTAGAAGATTTGTTATGAATAATAGCCATCATCGATTAATAAAATCTGTATCTTATTTATCGGTTACTACAGCATTAATTATTTTAATTATAAAATTATATGCTTGGGTTGTTACCAGTTCACAATCAATACTTGCTTCTTTAATTGATTCGATGCTTGATATAACTTCCTCCTTTATTAATTTAGTAGCCTTAAGATTTGCATTGCAACCACCTGATCATTATCACAGGTTTGGGCATGAAAAAATGCAAGATTTAACTATTTTTTCTCAATCAATATTTTTCTTCGCTTCTGCCTTTTTTGTAGGATTTGCTTCGGTTAAATCTTTATTTATAAAAACAAAACCGGAGAATATTAGCGATGGTACTATTATAATGTATTTATGTATGTTCTTAACAATTATTTTAGTGCTTTATCAAACTTATGTAATTAAAAAAACAGGATCAGAAATAGTAAAAGCTGATAAACTTCATTATTTTACGGATTTACTAACTAATGTTATAGTCATTATCTCTATAAATTTAAGTGATTATTTTTGGTTTGTTGATCCATTATTTGGGGTAGTTATTTCGTTATATATATTTCACTCTTCTTACTCTTTATTTAAAAAGGCATTTAAAAATTTAGTTGATCATGAATTACCTGAACAAGATAGACAAAAAATTATCTCGATAGTTAATAATCACTCAGGTGTAAAAGGTATGCACGAAATGAAAACTAGGTATGCTGCTCAAAAAGCTTTTATTCAGTGCCATTTGGAAATGGATGGGAATATATCGCTTTATAGTGCTCATAAAATTAGCGATGAGATTGCTTTTGAAATATTGCAGAAATTCCCAGAAGCTGAAATAATTATTCACCAAGATCCTTTTGGTATTGAAGAACATGTAAATTACCGTGAATATATTGTTAGATAAAAAAACTTATTTTAATAATTTTTTCATGGAGCAAGCTTTAAAACAAGCACGGCTCGCTTTTGATAAAAATGAAGTCCCAGTTGGAGTAGTAATTGTATGTAGGTTGAATCAAAAAATCATTGTTAGTAGTCATAATAATATCGAAGAGAAAAAAAATCCCCTTTGTCATGCTGAAATTATTGCTATTAATACAGCATGTAATCTTATATCGTCTAAAAATTTAAATGATTACGATATTTATGTTACTTTAGAACCTTGTGCTATGTGTGCGTCTGCTATATCTCATAGCAGATTAAAACGTTTATTTTATGGAGCTTCTGACTCCAAACATGGAGCGGTTGAAAGTAATTTACGATATTTTAACAGTAATTCTTGTTTTTATAGGCCAGAAATATATAGTGGGATTCTTTCTGAACATTCTAGGTTCTTAATGCAAGAATTTTTTCAAAGGATACGATCTGCTATAGATTAAGCATTTTATCACAGAATAACTTGAAAATACTAATATTAGTATTTTTAGCTGTATCACATGATCAATGTCGCGGGATTACAAGTGAAAAACCTATCTACACATGCGAGAGCTTTGTAAAAATGTCTTCAAAGAAGTAATAAAAATATGCTAAAACTATTAACACCTTATTATTTTAATAAATTATCAAGGATTATAATACCTATATTAGCTGTTTCTACTCTTGTAATGATGATTATAGCGCTTTATTTAGCACTTATAGTTTCGCCTATAGATTATCAGCAAGGTGAATTTGTACGCATTATGTATGTTCATGTACCTGCTTCTTGGATGGCTCTTGGTATTTATGTTTTCATGGCAATATGTAGCTTTAGTTATTTAGTATGGAAAACAACTATTAGCTATTTGCTAGCCGTAGCATCTAGTGATATTGGAGCTATTTTTACTTTGATTAGCTTAGTAACAGGCTCTTTATGGGGGAAGCCTATATGGGGAACATGGTGGGTTTGGGATGCGCGACTGACATCGATGTTAATATTATTTTTATTATATCTCAGTTATATTATTATAGTAAATAGTGTAGATAATATAAGGAAAGCACAAAATCCTGCTTCTATTATTGCTCTTATTGGGCTTATTAATATACCGATAATAAAATTCTCAGTAAACATTTGGTACAGTCTACATCAACCTGCTAGTGTTTTAAGATTAGGGAGTCCAACTATTCATGCTTCAATGTTAAAGCCTTTAATTACTATGTTTATTAGTTTTATATTATATTTTCTATTAGTATTACTTTTAAGAACTGTTATATTAATCGACAAAATCAAAAATAGATAAAAACATGACTTATGTTGTAACTGATGAATGCGTAAAATGTAAATATACAGATTGCGTTGAAGTATGTCCCGTAGATTGTTTCTATGAGGGTGAATTTATGCTAGTTATCAACCCTGATGAATGTATAGATTGTGGTGTATGCGTTCCTGATTGTCCTATAGATGCTATTAAACCTGAATCACCTGAGTTAATAGAATGGGTAGAACGTGCAAAAGATTTTATAGAAAATCATGGATGGAAAAATATTACCAAAAAAAAATGCGCTTTGCCTGGTGCCGATAAATTTAAAGATGAGAAAGATAAATTTAATAAATACATCATAAAAAAAACATGAATTAATTACATGTGTTTATTTTGCAACAAAATTTAATAAAAGCTTTATTATATGAATCTAATCTCCCATTAAGTATAGCACTAAAAAATATAATATGTTATATATGCCATTAAGACATTAAGATGATGTTTAATTATTTAATTTGAGGTGATAATCATGAAAAAGTTACTTTTAATTGCTACTGCAAGTGCAACAATTTTATCTTCTAGTGTATCGTTTGCAGAGTGCATTGATAATGAATGGTATTTAAGAGCAGATGCAGGTGTAGCAATGTTTAATAAAGAACAAGATAAGGCAACAGGTGTTAAATTAAAATCTAATAAGGCTATTCCAATTGATTTGGGTATTGGTTATTATATTTCTGAAAATGTACGTGCTGATTTAACTTTAGGAACTACAATAGGTGGAAAACTCAAGAAATACGGAGCAGCAACTAATACACATTTTACTGGTACTAACGTTTCAGTGAGCCATAAGCCTACTGTTACACGTTTGCTTATTAACGGTTATGTAGACTTAACAAGTTTTGATATGTTTGATGTTTTCGTTGGTGGTGGTGTCGGTCCTGCATTAGTGAAAGAGAAAATTAGTGGGGTAAGCGGTCTTGCATCTAACACTAAAAATAAAACCAATGTATCATATAAGCTGATTTTCGGTACTTCTGCGCAAATTGCAGATGGTGTTAAAGTAGAGCTAGCATATAGCTGGATAAATGATGGTAAAACAAAAACTCATAATGTAATGTACAAAGGGGCAAGTGTGCAAACCGGTGGTATGCGTTATCAAAGTCATAACCTGACAGTAGGTGTAAGATTTGGTATATAATTATAACAAGAATATATAGTTTTAGTTAATAACTTAATGTCATACGATAGTTTTCTACGGTATCTAGAAATAAAAAAGATTAGGTGGAATTGAAAAAAATTGTAGGATCATTTCTTAGAAATATTGCTTAAAACTATTTTTAATCGAATTTAGATAAAAATTATTATCTAATCTCGTCTTTACTAACAATTAATAAAAATTTAAAGGAAAAATTTAATAATATGAAAAAATTACTTTTAATAGCTGCTACAAGTACAGCGCTTTTAACTTCTGGCATTTCATTTGCTGATCATGATATGAATTGTTCTGTAGATTCATCTACTAATACATCGATGTCATCATCTATAGAAAAGCAATGGTATTTAAAGCTTAATGCTGGTGGGGTTATGTTTAATAAAACAAAACCTAAAGGTAAAGATTTTAAATTAAAAACTAACACAGGTTTTATTGGTAATGTCGGTGTAGGTTATTATATAATGGATAATTTAAGAACCGATTTAACAATTGGAGCAGTAACAAGTGCTCATTTGAAGAAATCAACAACTGGAAAAAGTAGCGCAGGTAGTAGCTCAACTAAATCAATAAAACATAAGCCTACTATCGTAAGTGCGTTACTTAACGGTTATGTAGACTTCATCGATTTAAGTATGTTTAAAGTTTTTGCTGGTGCTGGTGTTGGGCTTGCAATGGTAAAAGAAAAAGTTACAGGAAAAGAAGCCATTGCGATTGTTAGTGATAAAAATACAACTTCTAAGGATCATAATCACAATACTAAAAATAAAACAAATTTTGTTTATCAATTATCTTTAGGTACTTCATTTGAACTAGCACAAGGTATTAAAGTAGAGCTAGCTTATGCTTGGATAGATTACGGTAAAACTAAAACCATTACTAAAACCATTCATGGGGTTCAGTATAAATATGGTGGAACACGTTATAAAGGTAGTAACTTAATGGCAGGATTAAGATTTGATATGTAATTAACTAAATTAATCTTTACATTTTTACAACACGCATTAATCCCAAAAAGGGTCTTTATTAATAAAGACCCATTTTGTTTATATCATTTGATATCATTCAATATTAGCATGCTTGTATGAGCATGGTGTATTACCCTGCGTCTTGCAATGTGTATAATAAAATTAAAAAAAATATTAGTTTCTTACTGTAATAAATTACGGAATAATGGCTATGGAATCGATCCACTCTTGTATTGCAAGTTCAATAATACTATTATCTTACCTTAGATTTTGCTTTATAAAACGTTACGTTCATTTGATGTATTGCTTCGAATCCTAAATAAATTTTAATACGTTCTAGAATAATATCTTGATAATAAGGTAATTCTGCTGCAGTAGCATTATCTTCTGCTTGTATCAACAGTATATTAATCTTTTGATTTTTATAAGTGTAAGTTTTAATTTTTAAAGGTAATGCTTTAGTGCTGAAGTTAAACCCCACTATTTTATGCCAGTTAATCATGATTTTAGGCAGTAAGGGATGTTGCTTTGCAAATATACGTCTAACTATTTTATCAATATCCTCTTTAATTAGTTTCATTTTAATAAACTGTGCATGGTTAAAGTTATTACAGCTATTGCAAGCATTATAGATATTACAGGAAAATTTAAAGATATAACTGATATGATCATTAAAAATATATTACAAATTGCTATAATCGATACTACTTGTTTATGAGATTTACCTTTTTGTACTGCTTTTTGAAAAAAATGCTTTAAATGAGGCTGCCAAATTTTTTCTTTATTTAGTAGTCGAATTAATATTGTTAGTACTGCATCAGTCATATAATATAAACTTGCAATAACACAAGCTATAAATAAATTAGTGCTTGTAAGAGCAAGCAGTAGTAAACAAAGACCCGTTAAGAATCCAAGGCTAATACTCCCAACATCTCCTAAAAATATTTTTGCTGGATGCCAATTAAATATTAAAAAACCGCAAGAACAACCAAGAATAATAACATTTACACTAGCTATAAAATATGGGTTATCAATAATCGAAAATTGTAAAAAACATAATACAAGCATAGTGCTAGATAGATGGATAGATTCTACACAACTCATACCATCTATACCATCCATAAAATTATATATATTGATAAAGCCACTTAAAGCTATAATCAAAATATTATGTATTAGTATATGTGAGTTTATTTGTGTAAAAAACAAAATAGCACAAGCTGCGCAAATTAAGTGAACTATTAAGCGAATTAGAATAGGTACAGCTTTTAAGTCATCTAAAAAAGAAATAGATGCAATTACTAATAATAAAGGTAATATTTTTATTGAATTAACAAGGTTATGACTCATAATATATTCAAAGCCACTCAAAGCAATCATCACAACAATTACAATAGCAAGACCACCCCCGCGAGGTGTTATCTTATTATGAGAGCGACGATTACTTGGCACATCAACCAAACCTATTGTAGGAAGATATTTTGTTAATATATATGTTAATATAGTGGTCGCAATAAAAGAAAAAATAAATAATGCACTATAGCTATTTATATTCATAGTAACATAATTAAATTTAATATTTATTATTACTGATCATTACATTATCATGTACCTTAATGTTTAAAGTGTGGTATTTCATTAATATTTTATTAGTCATATGAATATCAATATTAGAGCAAAATTAATATATTTCATTGGTGTTAAATTCTTCTCTTATTAAGATTAATTAAATCTGTAATATAAAAATTAACAAGTTAGTTTACGTCTTTATTAGTGATAGACGATAATAACAATACTTGAAGTAGTTCATAATGGGAAAAATTTTCTGATCATCGACACCTAAACGTTCTTTTGTGGTAATATATATATTAGATCATTATTTAATTCTATCATATTATTTTTAATATTTTTATCTTTATAAAGAAGTAAAATTTTCACATTATAGTTTGACCATGGGGTCCATAAACATAAGTTTAAAAGATTAAAATACTGTGGATCCATTTATCAAGTTTCTTAGTATGGAGGATAATCAAGTTTTTTAGGTGATAATGTAAATATTTCAAAGCCATCTTTAGTCACGCCTATAGTATGCTCAAATTGTGCCGATAATGATTTATCACGCGTGGTCACTGTCCATCCATCTAATTTACTTAATATAGTGTCATAATTACCTGCATTTATCATAGGTTCAACAGTAAAAAACATTCCTTCTTTTAACGTTAGACCTGTGCCGTTGCGGCCGTAATTTAATATTGAAGGTTTATCATGAAAAACTCTTCCAATACCGTGACCCGTATAATCTCTAACCACAGAATAATTATGTTTCTCGGCATAACTTTGAATTGCATACCCGATATCGCCGAGTTTAGCACCTGGTCTCACTACTTCAATTCCTTTCATCATTGCATCATAAGTTACTTGAATAAGACGCTTTGGTTTAATTGCTACGTCACCGACGTAATACATACGACTAGTATCACCATACCAGCCATCTAAAATTACCGTAACATCAATATTTACTATATCACCATTTTTTAATGGTTTATCATTTGGAATTCCGTGACAAACTACATGATTTATAGAAGTACAAATCGATTTTGGAAAGCCTTTGTAATTTAACGGTGCAGGAATTGCATTATGAGAAGTAATAAAATTATGACAAAGGTCATTCAAGCTATTAGTAGTGACATTAGGTTTGACGTGATCAGTAATAAAATCGAGTGTCTCTGCAGCTAATTTTCCTGCTGCCCGCATCTTTATAAAATCTTTTTCAGTGTGGATTTTTATAGTCATGAATTTTGGTTACTTTTACCTCAAGTACAAAAATATATTTTCATAATACAAAATGCTTCTTTTAATGTAAATAACTTCTCCATTTATTGAGAAGTCCTGTTGTATTATTTGATTTAGGTTTTAGATATATTTGTAATAATTATTTAACATGATGGGTTTAGTTAGGTTATTAGCTCTTCCTGTTTTAATTGTATATTTTGTCTATTTCTTTAAATTTTTTAGATGCAGTAGATATAGAATTGTAGTAAAACTTTTTCATTATTTCTGGCAGTTATATGACTATGATTTAGAAAAATTATATAAGCAAAATAAAATTTTTGTACAGATTAATCCTATATATATCTTTTTTATTTTGATTACTTCCTTTTTTAGCAAAAATTTTCTTTTTAAAGTTATTAGTCGTGTAATCTTTCATTTTTAGATACTTTTTAAAAGTTTTTACAAACCTAAATGTTATTGCAAAGTACCTTATAGTTTTTGTCAATTGAGTGATTCTTGTCTTTAATACTACCTTAAAAAGGAATATATCTATATTCTCTCTAATTTGTATTCCGAACTATGTTTAAATTTTCGTATAGATTCTTCTTTCTACACTTACAGTTTACTTAATTTATTAGTGCATTATAGTCAAATATTTAATTAAAATAAAAAAAGTTTTGCTTAGTCAATTATTCTAATATAATGTTTGCGTCTATTTTCAATAAAATCTTGAATAAAAAAGCATTTTTTATTCATACTTTTTAAATATGTTAATTACTTTTATAGCAGTAATAATTATTTCTTTATTGACAAGATTATTGAGTCTTATAGATTTAGATACTAAATGCATAATTTAGATTAATATTAAAAGCAATGCTATTTTACATAAATAAAATCCTTTCAAACAATAAGGTGCAAGCTGTTATCTTGTGGATAATAGGACTTGCTATTGTGATTGTTCTTATGTCATATAATATAGATGATCCGTCTTTTAACTCCGTTACAACAGAATATCCTAGTAATTTAATCGGAATCGTTGGTGCTTATTTATCAGATTTTTTATATCAATTTTTTGGATTAACTTCTTTTATTATACCTCTTGCTTGTTTTATTTGGGGAAGAAATTGTTGGTATGGAAGATATCGTAGCGCATTTATACGTATATTTGTAGTGTTACTTGCTCTTATTAGCAGTAGCACATTATTATCTAAGATTAAGCTAGAATTAATACCAGCGAGTGCAGGTGGTGCTATCGGAATAATAGTTTCCAATTTTTGTGAGCGATTTATAAATCAATTGTATTTATTATTAATATTCCCTACTTTTATTATATTAGTGGTTTTACTTGAAATTAAATTTACTGCTATAAGTAATTTTATGATTAAATTAAGTAAATTTTTAACCTATTGGATACTATTATTTTTTAATTATGTATTACCACGATTATCCTTAATAGGATTATTTCCTATTAAAAACAATGATAAGTTAAATATAACTTCTTTTTATCAAAAGCCTGCAAGTGGAAAAGTCAAATTCACTGAAGAAGCAAGTTTAATACCTGCAAATCCTATAAAATGTTTTATCAAACCTGTATGTACTAAGATATCTCAAAACCAAATAGCATCATTGCCACCTATTTCATTATTATGTGATCCTAAAAATAATCATGTAAAAGGAGCTTCTTCCTCAGAGCTTAAGCAAAAAGCCGAAGAGTTATTAACTGTATTGAATGATTTTGGAGTTAAAGGGCAGATAATTAATATTAATCAAGGACCAGTGGTTACTCAATATGAATTTGAGCCAGCAGCAGGAACTAAAACATCAAGGGTAGTAGGATTATCTGATGATATAGCACGCTCACTATCTGCTTTATCAACAAGGATAGCGGTGATACCAGGTAAAAACGTACTTGGTATTGAGCTTCCTAATAAGCAGCGCGAATTCTTTTGTTTAAAAGAGCTTATAGAGACAAATGAATATCAGGATAAATCAATTTTATTGCCGTTAGTATTGGGTAAAGATTTAGCTGGCAAACCACTAATTGCTGATCTTGCTAAAATGCCTCATTTATTAGTAGCAGGAACCACTGGTTCAGGTAAATCCGTTGGTATTAATGCGATGATAGTGTCACTTTTATACCGCTATACTCCTGAAGAATGCCGTTTTATCATGATTGACCCGAAAATGCTTGAATTATCAGCTTATGACGGAATACCACATTTGCTAACTCCTGTGGTAACAGAACCTTCTAAGGCAGTAATTGCTCTTAAATGGGCAGTGAAAGAAATGGAAAATCGCTATCGAATGATGAGCAATATAGGTGTTAAGAATATTGCAGGTTATAATGCAAAAATCTTAGAAGCGGTTAAAGAGAATAGAGTAATTGAGCGTCCTATTCAAACAGGTTTTGACCCTGAAACTGGTAAACCTATTTATGAAACAGTTACGATGAATATGGTAAAACTACCTTACATTGTGGTTATTGTTGATGAGATGGCAGATTTAATGTTAGTTTCTGGTAAGGATATTGAAATGCTGATTCAAAGGCTCGCTCAAATGGCGAGAGCAGCAGGTATTCATATTATCATGGCGACGCAAAGACCTTCTGTAGACGTTATTACCGGTGTCATTAAAGCAAATTTCCCAAGTCGGATTAGCTTTAAAGTTACCTCTAAAATTGATAGCCGAACGATTTTAGGTGAACAAGGTTCAGAGCAGTTATTAGGTATGGGTGATATGTTATTTATGGGTAACACTTCTAAGATCAGCAGGGTACACGGACCGTTTGTTAATGAAGCTGAAATTGCGAAAATTACAGAATATTTGAAAGAGACTAGTATGCCTGTATATATATCTGCAGTTACAGAGCAACCTGAAGAAAACTATAGTAGCATTGATATCGGTGACGGATCAATTGATGAGGTACTTTACAAAAAAGCAGTACAGATAGTGCGTAATGAACGTAAATCCTCCATTAGCTATATCCAAAGGTCACTTAGAATCGGCTATAATAAGGCTGCAAACTTAGTTGAAAAGATGGAAAAAGATGGGATAGTTTCGTCTCCTAACCATACAGGTAAAAGAGAGATATTACTACCTGAGATGTAATTATGTTATTCCAGTATTCTTAATTTAATTCTTAGCTCTTAGCTAGAAGTTAGGGTCTAGTCTTTTTTAGCTGTAACTCTGACTACACTTAATAATATTAGTATTCTAAGTTAGACCAGATTGCTATTGAAATAAAGTTAATAAAAGTTTTATGTAATGAAAAAATATTAATGCTACAGATCTACAGATGCAAAAGCGAACTTGGTTATCAAAATTTCTGATCTCACTATTAATAGAATATCTAGTAAATCATATGTTAATTTATAAAGATACGAATTAGTAAACACTGCGAAACATTTTGATAAAAGATTATGTTATGTCGTGGTTGATATAGTACAGAAGTACTATAATGATAGTGATTTAGATTTTAGTCAAGGTGTTTATGCCTAGTATATTAGGATTTAGTGGTTTGTATCGTTCTATAAAAGAGCAGTTCAGTGTAGGATTAATGATTCAATTTTTAATTGAATATGCTACCGATATTAATTATTTGGTCAATCAGGCTAGAATTTTATAAATTATATATTTTTGTACTGAAATTTATTATTCGAAGCTGGGGCTTATGAAGATTATTAATAATATTATCAATGTATAGATATTCAATTTATTTTTAATTGTATCCAAGTTTTGATTTATCATTATGTACTGCATTTCATAATCCTGTTCTTTATTTACTGGATCTAGAAAATACTGCAGTAAACTACATTAAAGATTAGAGGATTAACGCAATAACATTGAATAGTTTTTTGATTTATATTTTAATCAAATTTATTCATCTAATTATTAATTATAATAGACCAAAAGTTGTATTTAAGTTAATAAATATTTATGGTCTTAAACTCTATTATTCACGCCCTATACCATAGTAATAATACTTGGTATAAGTATTTTGTATCTCTCAGTACAGTATTAAGAGATATTGCAGAATTTGTATGGTATTATGAATGTAACAATAACAATAAATTAGTTGCTTTGCTGTTAAAGATCCTGAAGTCTAATAAAGCGTTTTATATGAGCAATCATATTATTGCTGTATATTTAGTAGATTGTATTATTTATGCTATAAATGTTGTGGATACTACTTAATGTAAGTCTAAGTTTCACTGGAAATATCCTAATGAGATTAATATACAAACAGGAAAAATTTAAATTTCACTAGTACTGATGTAATCATCATCATTTTGATTATACTACTGTTCATTATAAAAGTTTAGGTAATATAACTTGTGGATAGAGCATATTCTGCACTAATTATACACTCTCTAATTACTGAGGAAATATAGATTAGAGTATTAATCATATACAGATGCTTCTGTTACATTAACAAAACAGTTCAAGTAATCATTGTGGAAAGTATTCTTTTTCTTGAGTGATGCTAATAACTGCAATAAACTTCACTGATGCTAAATCAGTATTGACATTTAATAATCCAGTAACAGTAATATCTATACATAATATTTGTAATGCAAGTAACTGTGTAGTAACCTTTATCTATAATAGTAAATTGGAATATAGGTAATAATACAGAATTATTAGCAGTGAATATAGTTGCAACAATATATTATAGGAAGCTTAATTGTGAATTATTAGATTTGACTGCAGAGAGTATTTTGAGTTTAATAGTACTGACTGTCATAGAAAACTGTAATATTTGGTGGTTTAATTATTGTAAGAGTTACTATCTAATTTAAGATTTAATAAATGATAAGAATGATGATATTGAGATGTTGACATTTGAGTTATTCTTTTTTAAAGGAGTAATTATTAAAGAATTATGAGTCTCTCTATCTAAATCGTTTGTGCAGATGCAGTAATATTACTTTACTATCGTTGTAAATAAAACAAGTATTCATAATCTGAATTTGAACTTTTTTAGTATGCACTGAATTAAATCATAGTTGTGCATATAGAGAGTACAATGCATTTTGGCATTAACGGTAATTCAGGAAATACTGTATTATATAGGTACGTTTACCTTATTAAAGATTTTATCTTATTTCGCTTAAAGTGTAACGATAATGGCTTTGATCATGACTTACTATGAATAATATTCTAACTTTAATAGTTATATAGTAGGTAGCTGTACTACAATTTATTTTAATGACAAATTAAGTAACAATAGTATCTAGAAGTAGTGTTTTCTTCGATACTATTCATCTTAAATACTTTTTTTTGATATGGTATATAAGCTATAAGCATGAAATTTGTAGAAATAGTAGGTAGTTTAAAGCCTTTTTCCAGCAAAATAATGTTTAAAGTAATCGTTAATAATGACCAAAGATTTGTGATCACGTTATTTGTAGACGATATAACTTTAGAATTGAAGAGGTAGTAGCATTGAATTGCTCATATGTCCATTATATTCTTAATAACTGTTGTTTTATAATAAATGCACATTGTATATACAATACACGTCATAAAAACATAACAATATTATTGCTGTTCTATTTAGGCATAGAGCAAATACAAGAAGCGAATAAAAGTTATATTTCTCCTGGTAATGATGACGATATTGATTCTAAGTTTGCTGCATGAATAAGGCGACTTGTTGGTAATAAAACTTATAAGATGCTTAATAATATAATCTATTATAACTCTGATACAAACTAGTTGCACTTATAGGTTGTTATGATTTAGTTAATGATGATTTATTATTTGGTACTGTATATAACATGTATAAAGCTGAGGCAGTATCACAGTGCAAAAAGTATATTATCTTTATATAGTTTATATAATGTACCTTATGAGTATCTCCTTCGTGGAAGTAATAGCAACTTTTTTACAAAAAATAATAAAAGATCCTATATAGTTTGACTATAGAGATTTTTTTGCTTTATAATGTACTCATTGTGTATATTAGTACTAATACCCGTGGCTTGACCACCGGTATCCAGTCTTTTTTATGGACAACCTGATCAATCTACGTGGTGACACAAAATTATGTTGGATAATATTAGAAAAACTTCTGATAGTTTTATAATGCGAGTTTTATTCGCAATTATAGCTTTTGCTTTTGTCGGATTTGGTATTAAGGATATCTTAAACGTAAGAAGAAACAGTGATATTGTTATTTTTTCTCATGCGAAAAATATATCCAAACAGGATTTTTTGCAAGCAAAATCTTTAGAGATTAATGCTATCAGTAAGCAAATGGGCAAAAGTTTAATAGATGAAGAAATCACACAGTTGAATATTGATAACCGAATCCTAAAAAGGCTTATTTATAATAATATATTAGATTATTTAGTTAGCTATTATGACTTAGATCTAGGAGATGATACAGTCAAAATTTTAGTTAAAGAATCTCCGATGTTTAAAAATGAACAAGGTGTATTTGATATTGAAATTTTTAAAACTTATTTTAAAAATGCTTATATAGGTGAAGAAAAATATCTATTAAACTTTAAAGAAAAAGTTCTCAAAAATCTTATTGTAAGTACTTTTGCGAAAAGTTTCTATGTTCCTAAAGCAATGACTGACAATATAGTAGATTATATGGCTGAAAAAAGAGAAGTAGAATTAATACAACTAGATTTACAAAATAAACCAAAAGATTTACAAATACATACTCCTACCGATCAGCAATTAAAGGATTTTTACCAAGATAATAAAGCTGCATTTGAAGTACCTGAGAAGCGGAGTTTTTCTTATATTAAGGCTAATATTAAGGATTTTAAAATTTCAGTTACTCAAGATGAGTTGTTAGAATTTTATAATGAAAATAAAGATGAGTTTGGTGATCAAAGTTTTGAGGCAGTACAAACACAATTACATGATTTATTAAGAGCTAAAAAAATTGATATATTAAATATGGAGCTTGCTAAAAAGCTTGAAGATGAGATTGCATCAGGGGCAAGTTTGGTCGAAATTTCTGAAAAATATAAGTTACCAATACAGAATGTTAACTACGTCAGTTATGCAGAGTTGATTGGAGATAATATAATGGCTGACAATATCGCAGAAAGTGCTGATAGTATTTTTGAGCTTTCGGAAGGAGAATTATCTTATCCTATAGAAGCAGAGGATAAAAGTTATCTTATATTGGTAGAATTAAAATCTATTCAGCCTGCACAAATACCTAAATTTAATGCTATTAAAGATCAGGTAAATAAAGTTTGGATAAAGAGAAATATTGAAGATGTAAACTTTAAAATGATCAAGGATTTAGCAAAAGAATATAATGCAGATCCAGAGCAGATAAAAGATTTTAATGCTGTTGGAATAAAAATAAGTTAAAAAAACTATATTAGAATGGAAATAGAAAATGATCTAACATTGACGCCTGAGATATTATTATCAATTTTCAATACAAAAATAGGAAGTAATACACCTGTATTCCGAGTAGGAGATATAGTATATTTTGCACATATTAAATCTAGAAGTATTGATGAATTAACAGCTCAAAATATTCACGTCAATTTGGAAAAAAATATAATATATAATATTAAAAATTCTGTAATTGAGGAGCTAATTAACTATACAATTATGCAGAATGATATGAAGATAAAGTCTAATTTTACTAAGTAAGGTAAGTGCTAATTATATCTTTATAATTCCATATGTTGTATTCTAAGATACAGCCATGAAGTCTAGATATGACATCAGATGCAAATTTGAATAAATAAATTATGAGTTTTAGAGATTTACCGGAGTTTTTAAAATTTTTAGTAAAAAACGGTCAATTAAAGCGTATTTCTACCACAGTTAAAACTGATCTAGAAATTACTGAGATTAGCAGAAGAGTCTTAGCACAAGGTGGGCCTGCATTACTTTTTGAAAATGTTATAAAAGCTGATGGAAGTAAATCCACTATACCAGTAGTAACTAATCTTTATGCTAGTATCAAACGCATTTGTATAGGGCTTAATCTTAAGTCTCCAGCAGAATTAAGAGAACTTGGCGCTTTACTTGCATTTCTTAAGCAGCCACAAATACCAGAATCTTTTAAGGAAACATTGTCTATTTTACCATTGGCTAAGCGTATTTTTTCTATGTCACCTAAAACAATAGCAAAAGGAGCTTGTCATGAAGTAGTCATTGTTAAACCGAATATCAATATATTGCCAATTCAAAAATGTTGGCCTGAGGATATTTCACCTTTAATTACTTGGGGGATAGTAGTTACTAAAGGTCCAACAAAAGATAGGGTGGATCATTATAATCTTGGAATATATAGAATGCAGGTTGTGTCAGAAAATAAACTATTAATGCGTTGGTTGAAATTACGTGGTGGAGCAGAGCATCATAAACGTTGGAAGACAAAAAAGAAAGAGCTATTCCCTGCTGCTGTAGTGATTGGCGCAAATCCTGTGATCACTTTAGCGGCTGTTACGCCTATACCTGAGAATGTTTCAGAGTATAATTTTGCTGGTTTACTTGGTAATAAAAAAATAGAGCTGGTACAATGCAAGACTATTGATTTAAAAGTACCTGCACATAGTGAAATAGTGTTAGAAGGCTATGTAAGTTTGGCGGAATATTTACCAGAAGGTCCTTTTGGCGATCATACAGGATATTATAATGATGTTGAGGAATTCCCTATATTTACGGTGACTGCAATCACAATGAAGAAAAAACCTATATATTTAAGTACTTATACTGGAAAACCACCTGATGAACCTGCAATCTTAGGTGAAGCATTAAATGAAATTTTTATTCCTATATTGCACCAACAGTTTCCAGAAATAGTTGATTTTTGGTTTCCACCTGAAGGTTGTTCATATAGAGTTGTAGTAGTATCGATTAAAAAATCTTATCCTGGTCATGCTAAAAGAATAATGCTTGGGATTTGGTCTTACTTACGGCAATTTATGTATAATAAGTTTATTATAGTTGTAGATGATGATATTGATGTTCGTAATTGGCAAGAAGTTATTTGGGCAATAGCTACAAGAAGTGATCCAAAACGTGATACAAGTTTTATAGATAATTCTCCTATAGATTATTTGGATTTTGCATCGCCGAAGTCAGGGCTTGGTAGTAAGATGGGTATAGATGCAACAGATAAAATGTATCCTGAGACAAATAGAAAATGGGGTAAAAAAATAGAGATGTCCCAGGAAGTTATAGACAAGATTGATAGTATGTGGGATGGTTTAAATATATAATGTATATTCATTTAATCTTTCATTTTGAGAAATATCTTGGAGCTAAACATGTATAACATCACGCATGAGACTATAATCAACAATTTCAAAGAAATAGCTAATAAATATCAAGAGCTTATTTTACATTTCATGCAAGGTAAAGGTAGTATGATACCCAGGAGTTTAATTGATAGTGATAAAAACATAATTATAGTCTCTTGCATTATAGAACAGTTTTGTAAAAATCCTCAAAAATTTTGTCAGCTGAATATTGAATATATTGAGAAATTAAGAGAGCTTACAACGAATAGCTTTGCAAAATTTGTTGGTAACACGTCAAAAGATGTATTTTCTACGGATAATCGAGATAAAAGATTTAAAGATGCTTTATGGGAGGATAATGTTTATTTTCACTTTGTGAAGCAATATTACCTTCTTTCTGCAGAGTGGATTAAAAAGAATATAGAACAGTATGAGCTATCACATGATCTCAAACAACATTTAGAGTTTACAACTAAACATTTTATTGATGCTTTTGCACCTTCAAATTTTGCTTTTTGTAATCCAAAAGTTTTACGTGAGACATTAGAAAGCGGTGGACACAACTTAGTACAAGGATTAGAAAATTTTTTAAGAGATATAAAAAGTTCAGGTGATATATTAAATATTAACACTACAGATAAATCTGCTTTTAAACTCGGTCAAAATATTGCAGCAACAAAAGGAAAAATCATATTTCAAAATGATTTAATGCAATTAATATGCTATGAACCAAAGGAAAAAGTTCATAAAATTCCGATATTTATTATTCCACCATGCATAAATAAATATTATATACTCGATTTATCTTCGCATAATTCTTTAGTATCTTTTTTAGTAGAAAATAATTTTCAAGTTTTTCTAATTTCATGGGTTAATCCTGATACCTCCCTATCAAAGAAAGGCTTTGAGGATTACTTAAAAGAGGGTATTTTAGCGCCTTTTGAGTATGTAAAAAATCTTGGTTTTGCAAAAATTGATTTTGTCGGTTACTGCATGGGTGGTATGTTTCTTGCTATAATTATTGCTTACTTTAAAGTCAAAAGGATAGATTCTGTCCACAGTAGCACTTTTTTTACCACTTTACTTGATTATACTAATCCAGGTGAGCTTGGAATATTTTTGAATAAAAATACTATTAATTACATTAAGGAAGAGATAAAACTAAAAGGGTATTTTGATGGGAAATATTTATCAAATAGTTTTAGTTTGCTAAGGGCAAATGATTTAATTTGGACGTTTTTTGTTAATAATTATTTACTCGGTAAAAAACCAATGCCTTTTGATTTGCTATATTGGAATGCGGATTCGACTAACTTACCTGCCAAAATGTATGAGGAATATTTACACAATACATATTGTAATAATTTGTTAAAAGAATCGAATGCTTTAGAAGTACTGGGTACTAAAATAGATCTTGGAAACGTTGATTGTAACTCATTTTTTTTAGCAGCGAAAGAAGACCATATAACTCCATGGCGTTCAATATATGATGGAGTAAAATTATTAAACGGACGTAAGATTTTTTGTCTTACTGATTCAGGTCATGTAGCAGGTGTAGTTAACCATCCAGATAATGCTAAATATAATTATCGTCTTAATTATGACCTAAGTTTAAGTAGTAATGAGTGGTTTATGCAAGCGACAGAATATAAAGGTTCATGGTGGAATTATTGGATTGATTGGCTTATAAAAAATAATGATACTAAGATGTTAGTAGATTCTTTAGATTATCAGAATCTAGATGTTATTGAATCAGCTCCTGGTAGTTATGTAAGAAGATAGGAATCCGTTTTATTGTCATCATGTGCGACTTTCATCAATAGTTCTAGACTTCTTCTGTATTATTTATGGATATGGTTTCTGTATCAAGGAGCCAGAGTAAGATGCAGATCATTACTACTAATAATAAATAAATTATGAAGAGCAAAAATAATAAATTTATAGCAGTATCTATCTCCTTTATTTTGGGAATCGCTTTAGGTATTTATGTAGAGAGTACTTATTATTTTACTAATATAATAAATAGCAAATCATTTTCTTTATCTAATGCACAAATAAACTATTATAGTATTTCAGAACTTTCAAGAAGTAATGTGAGTACATGTTTTACTCCACCTGCCGGTTGTACTAAATTTATAGTGCAGCAGATAGAGAAAGCTGAAGAATCTATTTATATGCAGGCATATGGTATGAGCGATTCATTAATTACTACTGCACTTATTAATGCACAGATGCGAGGAGTAAAAGTGAGAATATTACTCGATCGTAGTAATTTAAAGCAGAAATTTTCTAAATTATATGAATTACAACAAGCAAAAATTGATGTTGGCATAGATACGGTACCTGGCATTGCCCATAATAAAGTTATAATTATTGATAAAAAGAAAGTAATAACTGGTTCGTTTAATTTCACGGTTTCTGCTGATAAACGTAATGCTGAAAATGTAATTCTTATAGAAGATCGGAAATTAGCAGAGTCTTATTTACAAAATTGGTTCAGTCGGAAAACAACGAGTAATGCAGTACATTTTTAGTATATCATACCACAACTTGATTGCGGTATGACAGGTGTTAGTGCCTTTTAAGCAGATTTGTTATTAAAGTTTTTTTGTACTTGTTCTGCAGTATTATGTATATTATTAGAAGCATTATGAATATTCTTGGTAATATGTTTATTTGCGGCTTCAAATATTTTATTTGAAGCTTCATAAGCAATATTTGCTAATTCCTTAGCATTGTCCATAGATGTTTCATAAATAGATTTTACACATTTTTGATGATATTCAGTAGCTTGTTTAAAATCTTTAGAATTTATTACTTCTTTAGTACTATTTAAAATAGTATTAATATTATTTTGTATAATCTCGGAATTTTTCTTAAACAAAGATTGCATACTTTCTGTAGAAATTTTGTTAGTGGTAAAAAAAATATTCATGGCTTTTTGAATTGTATTGGTGATAGATGAAAGATCTAGATTAGTGGTATTTTTTATAGAACTCATATAAAATTCTGGTTTCATATAGGATTTCATCAAATTTAAAAATTGTGTATTATTTAACATTATTAATTCTCCTAAATTAAATTTTATCTTTAAAAATTTTTTGTATTGTATTAGGTCTTATATTAGTAAATATAAACTCTCAATTCATGCTAACATTTATCAAATTATGAGTCAATAATTGTTAGTATTAAGATTAATATTTAAAAATAGTTAAGTTTTTATAAATGTTAGATATATCAATTCAAGAATTAATAAAACAGTGGCAAAAATATCTCATTTTGCAAAAAAATTACTCTAATAATACAGTAATTGCTTATAATAATGATCTTAAGCATTTCCTTGAGTTTATGAATTATTATAACTCAGAGCTTGTAACACTCAATCATATTAAAACTGCTGATATAAGACTAATACGTAGTTGGCTTGCAAAGCGTAAATGTGAAAATTTTACTGCTTCTTCAATTGCACGTGGTTTATCTACAGTTAAAAATTTTTATAAGTTTTTAGTAAAAACACTATTATTAAATAATCATATAATTTTTTCTATAAAATCTCCTAAAAAGGCTAAATTGTTACCAAAAGGTTTATCAGTAGATGATGTATTAATATCACTTGAACATATTGAAGAATACGGCAATGTTAAGTGGGTAGAACTTAGAAATAAAGCCCTAATTGTTCTTATATATGCTGCAGGTCTACGTATCTCAGAAGCATTATCAATTACAAAGCTTCATCTGCAAAATCTAGAATTTATAAAAATAATAGGTAAAGGTAGTAAAGAAAGAATAATCCCGTGGTTACCTCTTACTAAGAATTTAATTACCAAATATTTAGAAATATTACCGTATAAGTTAGATGAGAATGAACCTATATTTAGAGGAAGACAGGGTTAAAAATTACAACCGTCGGTATTTAATCGTGAATTAATTAAGTTAAAGCGTATCTATGGGTTACCTGAATATTTAACTGCTCATTCATTTAGACATAGTTTTGCTTCACATTTACTTGAGTATGGTGCAGATTTACGTTCTATTCAAGAGCTATTAGGTCATAAAAGTCTATCTACTACACAAAAATATACTCAAACAAGTATAAAACATTTAGAGGCTGTATATAATACAGCATATCCAATTAAAAAATAAAATTAATATTAATAATTCTTGCGTTAATTTTAAATTATATATTATTATTTTACAAACCTTATAATCTATAAAAGATAATATGAGATATTAATATGCTAGAAACACCTAAATTACCTATTGGATATAAACCTTCTAAAGATGAAGAATATATGTGTCCTAATCACCTGGAATATTTTAGACAAAAACTTTTAAGATGGAAAGAGGATTTATTAAAAGAATCTCAAGAAACTTTAAATCATTTAAAAGAAGAAAATTTAAAAGAATCAGATCTTAATGATTGTGCTACTCATGAAACAGAAAGAGCTTTTGAGTTGCGTAGTAGAAATAGATATTGTAAATTAATGAGTAAAATAGAAGAAGCATTGTCACGTATTAAAAATGGGGAATATGGTTATTGTGAAGAAACAGGTGCTCCAATAGGTATAAAAAGATTAGAAGCAAGGCCTATTGCGGCATTATGTATTGAAGCACAAGAGCGTCATGAAAATTATGAAAGAAGTCATTTAGATGAACCTGGAAATTAATTAGCTTTATTTACGTGTATCAAAAAGATTGCCTTTTTGCTATGATATACTTGGCTTACTCAAATGGTTTGTACTTGGATCCTTATACACGTTTGGGGTATTGTTTGAATATCTAAAACCTAAAGAAGTTAGAGCGTTTACAGTTTCAAATAAAGGTAACCCCATAATGTTTGAATATGAGCCAGAAATAAATGAAACGAACGCTTCTGCATAACCAGAAATTTTGCACCCGCCTGCTTTATCTATTCCTTCATCTAAAGAAGAATAAAAATTAATCTCCTCATCACTTAATTTTTTAAACTTAATAATAGTCTGAACTATTTTTTGTCTAAATGTAAGCTGGTTGTTCTCTTTTTTGATAATACATAAACCTGTATAGACACGATGACGGCGCCCAGATACCATCTTAATACAATGCTTGACCTCTTCATAAGTAGTAGCTTTTGGTAATATTCTTCTACCTACTGCAGTTACTGTATCAGCAGCTATAATTATAGATGATGTCTCTATTTGCGATGCAACTTTAATAGCTTTTTCGTAAGCAAGTCTTATTGCTAAGGGAGCAGGTAATTCACGCAAATTAGGTGTTTCGTCTATATATGCAGGAATAATTTGTGTAGGAATAATTTTGATTCTGTCTAATAGCTCAACTCTTGCAAGAGAGCCTGATGCTAATATGATTGGTAGGTTTTTTATATGCTGCTTCATAACTTATAAAGACTAGTGACGATGAATCACACGCCCTTTAGTTAAATCATAAGGCGTCATTTCTACTGTAACTTTATCTCCTAGTAATATTCTGATGCGATTTTTACGCATCCTACCGGAAGTATGAGCAATAATTATATGATCATTCTCAAGCTTTACTCTGAAAGTAGCATTCGGTAAAAGTTCAAGTACTGTTCCTGTAAACTGAATTAGATCATCTTTTGACATTGTAATTTTTGTTTGTATGGTCGGGGCGGAGAGATTCGAACTCCCGACCCTCTGGTCCCAAACCAGATGCGCTACCAGGCTGCGCTACGCCCCGAAAATTAATTATGTCTACACTATATACTCTATTATTCATAACAAATCAATTTGTTTATGTAAAAATTTATAGATTTTGCACAATATATATTGTGAGTAGGTATGCGTAGATAATGCAGATCTTGATTGTAAGGTACCATTGCAATCTAAAAAAATTCTTATTTAAAGCTATTTTTACTACTGTCGAAACTTTAAGTTTCTATCGCAATGACGTTTTTGTATTTCTAATTAACTATATATTTTTATAAGTAGCTAAATAAATTGGGTTTACTCTTCTGTTACTGAATTTTATATAGACTTTACTAAATTTTAAATATTCTATAGAAATACATTTGTTATATATGTTTTAGAATTAATGTTTTCAAAAAAATCTATAAGCAGTAGAACTATCTTATCCTATTTTAAATATAAAATAAAGCCCTTAATTTTATTATTAACTTAAAGTGGAATGATATACAAAAAGATTTAATTTTGGTTCTGTTTTGCTGTATATCAGATTCTTCTGAAATATAAGTATCACGCTAATATTGACTTACAAAAGATTTTTGACAATTCTCCAAAGATACAAAAGTATTTATTTACTGAATATTAGTCTCGAGTTTTTAATTTCGTACATTAACTCTTCAGACCATATTATTTCAAGTCAAAGAAAAATACTCTAAAAAGTTTAATACAAAAATATAGTTGTATGTACTCCTGCAATTATGCTTGCTAGCACTAGTTACTTTTCTGATGCCTTGGTGAATAGAAATGTTATCGCAGATAATTGAGTTTGATCTAGTGATACTAATCTAGATAAAAATGCAGAGCAGAAAATGTGTTGTTAATTATATTTCTGTGCATGCATATATATAAATACATTGTGTATTTATAATGTCCCTATAATATAGGACAAAATTATATAACACTTGATATATTGTAAATGTTAAATCAAATCTTTAACTAAAAGTTATATAATAATGTAATGTAAATTGATTAAAACACTATAGTGTGTTTAGGATTTCTTGGTCCTATTTCTAGAGCTAACTTTAATAACGCCAATTTAATATAGTGTTTGTTTTTAAATCTTGACCCAAAAATAAAGCAATACATTAAAAAATTAAGTATGGTAACATTACACTTTTAGTAATAATCTAAAATAATTTTGTTGATGCAATAAAAGCGCTTGTAGAGCTTGATTTCAATGCTATTGAAGTATATATAAAGTAGAAATAATAAAAACAGTTGTATGTGTTAAAACAGAAAATGAAATATATTGTAAAAGAGTTCAATAAGGGTTAAATGTTTATAATAATAAAAATGAAGCTATTACTAAACTTATGAAAGGTTAAATGGGTACAATATGATGGCATCATGCATTTAACACAAGGTTTTTTAGATGAGTACAAATATAAACGAAGCAAGAATATAAAGAGTAAATCTAGATAAATTAATAATGGAATAAAAATTTCAATACACTAATGAAGTGTTACTCAAAATTCTGATAGACTTAGAACAAAATCAAAAGTTAATATAAGATAAGAGAAAAATATAAAGACTATAAGAGTTGCTAGCTTTCAATATTTGTAACTATTTTAAGGTATTGAAATAGTTTTTATGCTGATTGAATGTAGTTTTTTATTTAATATTTCAGATAAGGCATTTTTTACTAATTTATGTTGATTAATTAAAGAAAGTCCATTAAATTGAGCATCTGATATTTCTAAAGCATAATGGTCTTGATCTCCTACTAAATCAGTAATTTTTATTACACTACTTGGAAAAGATTTTTTAAGTATTTTTTCTAACTCTTCTGCAGATATTGCCATTATTTTATCAAAATTAATTAAACTTTTTCTGTTAAAGAAAAGCTTCTTATGAATTTTTATTGTAGAATTTTAAACATTCATTGATAAACTCTACTCTTATGAATATAATAATTATTATATATAATATTCATTATTATGAAAAAAGAAACTGAAGAATTAAAATTATTTATTTTAGAATGTTTGATTGAGAAAAAAGCAGAAGATATTGAAGTAATTGATTTAAGAGGTAAAAATAAATTAGCCGATTATATTATATTTGCTAGCGGTCGTTCTACTAAAAATGTTGGAGCAATTGCTGAATATGTAGCTTTAGCATTAAAAAATAATGCCTGTATCAATAGTAATATTGAGGGACTTGGTAAATCAGAGTGGGTACTAATAGATGCAGGTGCTATTTTAATTAATATTTTTTATCCTGAAGTACGGGAGCATTTTAAGCTAGAAGAAATTTGGAAAAGATGAACGATCATATTCTTATTAACGTTATAATTTTACTCGGTACTGCAGTTTTTATAGTAGCTATACTTAAGCGTTTTAGGTTAAGCCCAGTACTTGGTTACTTAATTGCTGGAGCTGCAATAGGAGATCACGGTTTAAAAATTGTAACATATGACCAAACTAAGTTATTAGGTGAACTTGGTGTAGTGTTTTTATTATTTGCAATAGGACTTGAGTTATCTTTCGAGAGATTAAAAGCTATGAGACGATATGTATTTGGTCTTGGTAGTTTACAAGTTTTAACAACTGCTATAGTCATTGCTGGTGCGATGGTACTTATAGATGGTAATAGTAGTGCAGCTATTATTACCGGTGGTGGTCTTGCGCTTTCATCTACGGCGCTTGTTATGCAGGTTATTGACGAAAATCGTAGCCAGTCAACACAAATAGGAAGAATTTCTTTAGCTATCCTATTACTGCAAGATTTAGCTGTAGTGCCATTGCTTGTTATAGTACCGTTACTTGCCAGTAACAATAAAGCCTCCCTTGCAGTAGCGCTTGGCATTGCATTCTTAAAAGCCGTAACTGCCTTACTTACAATATTTATTGTTGGTCGTGTTCTACTTCGTCCTGTATTTTCATTTATTTCATCAGAAAGTAATAATACAAGTGAGCTACCTATTTCTATGACTTTGTTAATCGTACTTTCTGCTGCGTGGGCTACCGAAACATTTGGTTTATCTTTAGCTCTAGGCGCATTTGTTGCTGGAGTATTAGTTGCAGAAACCGAATTTAGATTGCAAGCAGAAGAAAGTATTTATCCTTTTAAAAGTTTGTTTTTAGGATTATTTTTCATGACGGTTGGTATGAATATTGATGCACTAGAAATGTATGAAAAAATATCTCATATTCTTACTTTATCTATTGCTTTAATATGTATAAAAACCTTAATCATAACAGCTTTTTGTATTTTATTCGGTTTTAATAAAGGAGTCGCTTTTTACTCAGGGTTATTATTATCGCAAGGAGGAGAGTTTGGTTTTATATTATTCAGTTTAGGCAAAGATAGTGGGGTATTGGAAGAAAGTACTGCCGATATATTATTACTTGTAGTTACTTTTACTATGGCACTTACTCCATTACTAGCAGCTTTAGGTAAAAAGATTGCTGAAAAAGTGGATAAAGGACTTGGTAAAACTCCGACTCAAATGATTGAGCTTGGAGCAAGAGATTTAACAAACCATATTATTATTGCTGGACTAGGAAATACTGGTAAAATGGTAGCAAGAGTTTTAGAAGCAGAAGGTATAAGTTATGTAATACTTGATTTAGATGATGATAGAGTTAAAGAAGAGTTATCAAACGGTCTACCAGTTTTTAAGGGTGATGTATCGCAAGCTGATACTTTAAAGGCTTTAGGTACTGAAAGAGCATTTGCTATAATACTTACTATGAATAATCAAGTCACTATCAAGAAATCTCTTAAAACAATTAGTAGTAATTATCAGGATATACCTGTAGTTGTTAAGTTAAAAAATTTAAAAAATGCTAGAGAATTTTATGATTTAGGTGCAACAACTATTATTCCAGAAAGTTATGAAACTGGATTACAAATAGGTGGCACAGTCCTAAAAAATATAGGTATTAGCGAGCAGGAAATTAATAGGATTAAAGTACAATTTAGGCTTGGTAATTATATAATAGCAAAAAAAGAGGATGCTTTATCTGAAGTTGAAGATAATGATTAAAATTTCAATTATTTTAATTATAATAATATTATCAACAACAATTAACGCAAATAATAAAAAATTGCCTATCCCAAGATTTGTTTCAATAAAATCTAATGAAGTAAATGCAAGGCGTGGTCCAACTACTAAGTCTGCTGTAGAATGGGTTTTTATTAAAAAAGGTGAACCTGTAGAAATTACTGCAGAGTATGAGCAATGGCGACAAGTCCGTGACATTAATGGTGAATGTGGTTGGATACATTCAAGTGTTTTATCAGCTAAAAGATCAGTGATTATTGCCTCTGATAAAGAAATAGAGCTTACTAAATCAGCCGATCCTAAAAGCAGAGTTATAGCAAAATTAATGCCCAAGGTGCGCTGCAGTTTAAAAAAATGCAAAGAAGAATTCTGCCAAGTTACATGTAAAGATTATAAAGGATGGATCTCAAAGAAAGCAATTTGGGGAGTATATCATCATAATGATAGATATTAAAAATGGATTTCTTGCATCACTTTTTGCTAAAGGAAGTTTATCGTTTAACTCTGTAACTTCGTATCATTAAGTTTTATATCAAGCTGCTCTTATAAGTTTTTTAGTGTTTCTTAAAGTATTGCTCTTGATAAGATGAAATTATGCAGTAGTCTCTAATATAGATGATAAATATTTGTTTATAATAGCTATAAAGAAATTAAAATTATATAGATGTGTCTTGACACAAAGCTATAGCAGGTTTATGTAGTGTTATTTTATTAGTTTTCTCAAATTGTAAATCTCAATGGAATCATGGATCAATAAAAAACTAAAGAGAAAAATTAAAAAGTGATTTAAAGCAGAATTAATGCATGAATGGATATCAAGACAGTCATTGCGAGGAGTAACACTATACTGAAGTTTAAGAAAAATAATAAAAATCTGAAATAATAATTTTTACTAGATTGCTTATTCAACTACTTCATATCATTCTTATAATGACGTTATTAATTTATTAATTAACCTGCCTTGAGTTACTTTACTTTATTTTAAATTTGATAAAATCATCTAAATGTAGTATAGAACTTTTTATAATATAATTGATGCACTTCAAAATTTGTTATTGTGTTATACAATACTGTGATGAGTATTGCTTTGAGAGCTTTTATATCTCTTTTTGTAATTGATTTTCGTATATTTTTGTAAAATTTATATAAAAAATTATGAGTAAAAAGCTTTATATTAAGACCTATGGATGTCAGATGAATGTTTATGATTCCGTTAAGATACAAGATTTACTTTATCCTTTCGGTTATGAATCTACGGAAGATATTAAAGAAGCTGATATTATTATTCTAAATACATGTCATATCAGAGAGAAAGCAGCTGAGAAAACTTATTCTGAACTTGGTCGTATTAAGAAACTACAAAATACGAGAAAGCAAGAAGGCTTAAATCCTGCAATAATAGTTGTAGCAGGTTGTGTTGCTCAGGCAGAGGGGGAAGAAATTTTTTCAAGAACTCCTTATGTGGATATTGTTGTTGGCCCACAATCTTATTATAATTTACCAGAATTAATCTCCAAAGTTGTTAGACATGAAAAACAATTAATCGATCTAGATTTCGTTGAAGAAGCAAAATTTGATAATTTACCGGAACAATTATATCCGCAAGGAGCTAGTAGCTTTATCTCTGTACAAGAGGGGTGTGATAAATTTTGTACTTTTTGTGTAGTACCTTATACAAGAGGTGCTGAATTTTCAAGAAGTGTAGAACAGGTTTACAGAGAATCATTAAAAGCAGTTAGCAACGATGCTAAAGAAATTATACTACTTGGACAAAATGTGAATGCTTATCACGGTAAAGGTCCTAAAGATCAAATATTTACTCTTGCCGATTTACTCAAATGTCTTGCACAAATTCCAAATTTAGCGAGATTGCGTTATATGACCTCACATCCTATAGATATGACAGATGATCTAATAAAACTGCACGGTACTGAGCCTAAATTAATGCCATTTTTACATCTACCTGTGCAATCAGGTTCAAATAAAATATTGAAAGCAATGAATCGAAAACACGATCGGGATTATTATTTTAATATAATTAATCGCTTAAGAGAAGCAAGATCCGATATAGTTTTATCTTCTGATTTTATTGTTGGGTTTCCTGGTGAGACAGAGCAAGATTTTGAGGATACTTTAGATTTAGTTCACAGAGTAAAATATGGTCAATGCTATTCATTTAAGTATAGCCCACGTCCAGGTACACCTGGTGCAATCAGAACTGACCAAATACCTGAACACATAAAATCCAAAAGATTAACTATATTGCAACAAGAACTCGCAACTCAGCAACTAGCTTTTAATCAAAGTTGTGTTGGTAGTACCATGAGAGTACTATTCGATCGTGATGGTAAATTTGAGGATCAAATAATAGGCAAAACTCCGTACATGCAGTCCGTATATATCCATAATCCTAATAAATCTCTACTTGGTAAAATAGTCGATGTAATCATTACTAAGGCTGCGCTTAATAGTTTAACCGGCGAAATATTATAAGTCATGTACAAATCATTATTTTTATGTTTAAAGATTTTTGCCGTTCTTATTTTAATAGGTTGTTCTGTTACTGCTTATATCATATATCACTATTCACATGATTTACCTGATTACTCACAGCTTGCACGTTATTATCCTCCATCTGTAACTCGTATTTATTCTCGTGACGGTAAATTAATTGAGGAATATGCTTTTGAACGCCGAGTATTTGTACCTATTAATAATGTACCGAGTTCATTAATAGAAAGTTTTATTGCAGCTGAGGATAAGAATTTTTATACCCATCCAGGTATCGATTTGCTTGGCATAGTTAGAGCAGCATTTTTAAATATATCTAATTATTTACATAATAGGCGTATGGAAGGAGCGTCTACGATTACTCAGCAAGTGGTTAAAAATTTTTTGCTCACTAATGAGGTTTCTCTTGAACGTAAGATTAAAGAAGTTATCATATCTTATATGATTTCGCGAATATTTACTAAGCATCAAATTTTAGAATTATACCTTAATCAAACATTCTTTGGTCGTGGTGCATACGGTGTTGCGGCAGCTGCACAAAATTATTTTAATAAATCTGTAGAGGAACTTACCATTGCAGAATCAGCGTTTATTGCAGCACTGCCTAAAGCTCCTTCCGAACTTAATCCAGATAAAAACTACTCTAGAGTGAAAGCGCGTCGCGATTATGTAATAGAACGTATGTTTGAAGATGGTTATATCACAAGAGATACTATGAAAGAAGCTATAGGTAGCCCAATAGTTTTACGTAAACGAGCTAAAGAAGAAACTGTTACAGCAGACTATTATGCTGAACAGGTTCGAGAAGAAGTGATTAGGATGTTAAATAGTAAGGAAGAATTTTATAGAGGAGGTCTTACTATTATTACTTCTTTAGATGCAAAGATGCAGCAATTAGCTGAGAATTCTCTAAGAAAAGGTCTGAGAGAGTTTGATAGAAAAAGTGGTTTTAGAAAGCCTATCGCTAATATTCCTCTTGATAATTGGCAAGAGGAGCTAAAAAAACTACCTACTCCTTCTTCTCTTTTAGAATATAAATTAGCTGTAGTCTTAGATGTTTCAGATAATCATGCAAAGATTGGACTTATAGATGGTAGTAAAGCTAAGATACCTATTGTTGAAATGCAATGGGCAAGAAGCAATCTTAAATCAGTGAAGACCTTGCTTAAAAAAGGTGATGTGATAGTGGTTGAGCCTATAAAAGATTGCTATGCTTTGCGTCAGATCCCTGAGGTTAACGGAGCTATTATGGTTATGAATCCGCATACCGGCCAGGTACTTGCAAGTGTTGGCGGTTATGATTTTTCTACAAGTAAATTTGATAGGGTAACTCAAGCACTTCGTCAACCAGGTTCTTTGAGTAAAACATTTGTGTATCTCGCAGCTCTTGAAAACGGCGTTAAGCCTAATCAGATTTTTAACGATGGACCTATTGAGATTATTCAAGGTCCAGGGATGCCTAGTTGGTGTCCTAAAAATTATGAAGGTCAGTTTTTAGGTGACATGACTATGCGTACCGGTTTTGAAAAATCCCGTAATCTTATAACAGTAAGAGTAGCAACTGCTGTAGGGCTTACAAAAATAGTTGATATAATTAAGCGATTTGGTATTAATAATGAACCAAAAAAAGTTTATTCTATGGTACTTGGTTCAATTGAAACCACACTTAGCAGAATAACTAATGCTTATGCAATTATTGCTAATGGTGGTAAAAAAGTTGAGCCTCATTTTGTTGAATTAATTCAAGACCGTAACGGTAAAATTATTTATAGACGAGATAATAGAGAATGTTTTTCTTGTAATATTGCGGATAGTGATTTAGATACTGCAATATTAGAAATACCGAAAGAAGATATATATAGAGTTACCGATGAAGCTAGTAATTATCAAATTACTTCATTTTTAACAGGAGCAATAGATAGTGGTACTGGTTATGCTGCGAGGAAGCTTGGCAAAATTATTGCTGGGAAAACTGGTACTAGTAACGATAGTAAGGATACATGGTTTATAGGCTTTACGCCTAAGATAGTAGTCGGGAGTTATGTTGGGTACGATACACCGAAAGAACTTGGAAAAAAAGCAACAGGCTCAAACGTAGTATTGCCGATTTTTATTGATTTTATGAATCACGCTTATAAGGACGAACCGTCGCTACCTTTTAAAGTTCCGGACTCAATTAAGCTAATCGCTGTAGATAGAATAACAGGTAAAATGATACCCAACGGCACTGTTATAGAAGCATTTAAAGTAAATAATATTCAGATGCTTGAGAATGATTATATGATTGATAATCATGATATTTTTGATTATGTGCCTGGTATGTTAGATCAATCGCAGGAAATTTACTAGTTCGTATTATTACGAAATGTATTATCGTAATTGTTAATAGCTAGCTGTATGCATTACATGTACCAGTTTTACCTAATTATTCTGTGCTTTATTGACATAAATATACTACTAAATAATATATTTTTTTTGATGCGTGAATAAGATAGTAGATAACACTGCGTATATTGTTGATCAACGCAACAAAGTTACTAACTAACTTAATTATCTTACTATCCTAATATCACTTACGATATCTTTTATAGATAAAGCTGATTGGTTAGTTAAAGATAATAGTGAATTGATTAAAAATGAAAATAACTACGAAATCAATTATGCTCTATGATCAACATTTAACATTACCATAACTTTAATGGATAATGATAATTGGTTTTTGATACAATTCATCCAAAATTAACTTGTAGTAGATAGTAAGTTTTATATCATAGAGCTTTGACAATAGTAGCATATTCTTCAAAACTTAATCAAGCATAATTTGTTTCGGTATTCTTATGTTTATTAGCAAAGCATTATATATTGCAAGTGTCCGTGATTAATTATGTAATTATTATTGTAACCCTTATATTATAAACGATACCGGTAATCAATTTTCCTCAAAAACTATACATTATTTTTAAGTCTTAAAGAAATGTTAAATATCTTATTTATTTAATATCTTAGATAGTTTGAAGCTTTGCAGTAAAACAGTTAGTGCTAATAAGTTTAGATAAGATAGAACCATATATCAAATAATTGAATAGTTTATAGACTAAAAAATGATATATTGATTAAAGATAATAAAACTTGTGCTTCTTATGAAGTAGTTGAAATACAAGTTAAAAGAATTGATAGATAAAACATTTAAAAAAATTTTATTTTTGAGAAACAACAAATCATGAAGTTTATATTTGTGCATTATGCTCTATGTGTTGTTAATTAGTAGAGTGTTATACTCTACAAGTGATGTTATTAAGCTATACTAGTATCTCTTTGAGATGTAACTGAGTTTTTTGTGTTTTTACTCTGTTAATGCAATAATAGCGTTACTCCCCTGACACTAAAACGCTATGGATGTTATATATGGCGTCGGCATCACTAATGGCGTCTCAGTATCACTGATTATCAAACATATTGTCTTGAGTATTATGAATTGTATTGAAAGCAGTATTAGTAAGTTTTACCACGCTATTATCAAATTTATTCTCATTTTTACTCAATTTTCGGTCTTATAAGAAAAAAGATTAAATAGAGCTAGTTATTGTGTTATTAAGCATATTAACAGTATTGCAGTTAAGTTTTTTATTCTTACTAAAATTTTTTTACTATTTTTAGTAGTATTCTCATATTAAATCCTTTATTTAAAATTTCATTCGAATTATTTCCTTTAAAATATTTCGTATCTTTTACTTTAATTTATAAAAATTGTTAGTTGCTGCAGTACAGTATATACTTAATAGTATAATTGAAAATTTTAGTATACATGTTGTAGATAAAATATATCACTATTTAATACTTCTATTCTTTTTTAGTACTTAATTTCCGTCATATTATTTTATGTATGGTAATTCAAGACAATCAAATGTTTTGTATTAGATAATTTTCTTAGTATTATCCTATTTGAAGCATATTAATTTAGCTATAATTATATTATTAATTAATAGTTAATTTATATATCATTTTGCTATTCCTTTGTATTTAAAAATTTTTAATTAAATAATTAATATATAATAGAAAATTATATAATTTAATATCGCTTGAAGTATCTAAAGAAATGTTATAAACTCAAAAAGTTCATAACAATTTGAGGATATATGCAATTAGTAAAAGCTTTAGAACAAATTTTAGCAGATAGTTATGTTTTATATTTCAAAACACAGAATTATCATTGGAATGTAGAAGGAGCAGAGTTTAGAAGTCTACATTTGCTATTTGAAGAGCAGTATAAAGATTTAGCTGAAAGCTTAGATGAAATTGCTGAAAGAATCAGAAGTTTAGGTACTAAAGTTCCAATATTCTCAAATTTAATAAAACTTGCATCTATAGATGGGACCAATCCAAGTGCAACAGCAAATGAAATGTTAAAAAGTTTAATAAAAGATCAAGATATTATTAGAGAGACATTATATAATGGGCTCAAAGTAGCGCAAGAAGAGCGTGATGAGTGTACAGCTGATATGATTATTGGACGCATTAAAGTGCATGAAAAGAATAGATGGATGTTGAAGAGTAGTTTACTTATTTAATTTGAAAAATTTGTATCGTTGTTTTATATTTTTTAGTTTTTAAGTACTAGTATGTATTGCAGTTAAGAAATATAAAACATTTAGCTCTTTTAAAGATCATCTACTAAATTCTATATATTTTTTCAGTAAAGGTTAAAATCAAGTGTTGATAAAGTTCTTTAAATGCTGAGGTTATCTCATTTTACCATAGATTTCACCTTTTTTGGAATAATTTATACCTTAAAATAGAACCAATAAAATAAAAATAAAATGGAAAAATACGATGTAGCGGTCATAGGCGGTGGTCCAGGTGGATATGTTGCAGCAATTAGAGCAGCACAATTAAAGTAAAAAGTTGTATTAATAGAAAAGGCCCATTTAGGAGGAGTATGCCTTAATTGGGGGTGCATACCAACTAAATCTCTTCTCAAATCTGCTGAAGTTTTTGAATATATAAAGCATGCTCAAGATTATGGGATTGATGTTGGTATTGCTGAAATCAATATTAAGAAAATAGTTGAGCGTTCAAGAAAGATTGCAAATACACTCGCATGTGGGGTTCAATTACTATTGTAAAAAAACAAAGTGACAATAATAGATGGAGTAGCAAGTTTTGGAGAAAATAAGGTAATAAATGTAAATGATAAACCTACAGTAAAAGCAGAAAATATTATTATAGCTACTGGCACAAGACCTAAGATTTTACAAGGTTTTGAGCCTGACATCAAACAAATATGGACATCAAAAGAAGCTATGATACCACAACATGTACCGAAATCTATGATTATTATCGGATCAGGTGCAATAGGTATAGAATTCGCATCATTTTATAATAGTATTGGTGTAGATGTTACCGTAATTGAGGCAAAGAATAGAATATTGCCTTCTGAAGATACAGAAATTGCTGGCATTGCTCATAAGAATTTTGAACAAAAAGGAATAAAAATTATTACAAATGCTAAGTTAATTAAACAAACAAAGTCACAAAATGAGATAGAAGTCGAGTTAGAGTTAGAAGGTAAAACACAGAAATTACAGGCTACAATCTTACTGATGGCAGTAGGTATTAGTGCAAATATAGAGAATTTAGGACTTGAAAAAACTAAAGTTGAAGTAGAAAACGGGTATATACTTACTAATGGGTTAATGCAAACTGCGGAATCAGGAATTTATGCTATAGGTGATGTAGCAGGAGTACCTTGCTTAGCTCATAAAGCAAGTCATGAGGGGATTATTGCAGCGGAAAGCATAGCGGGTTTAAACCCCAATGGTATTAATAAACATAATATTCCATACTGTATTTACTCTTCTCCACAAATAGCAAGTGTTGGTTTGACTGAAGAAATCGCCAAGGACCTAGGTTATGAGATTAAAATCGGAAGGTTTCCTTTTAGTGCTAATGGTAAGGCTTTAGTAAGCGGTAACAGTGATGGCTTGATTAAAACTATATTTGATGTTAAAACCGGTGAGTTATTAGGAGCGCATATGGTAGGATTGGAAGTAACAGAATTAATACAAGGATATGTTGTTTCAAAAAATTTAGAAGGAACGGAGCTGGATTTAATTAACACTATCTTCCCACATCCGACTTTATCTGAAATGATGCATGAATCAGTACTTGCTGCTTATGATATGGCAATACATATATAGTCAAAATAAATGGAAAGTAACATAATAATATCAACAGCAATGAAATACACATTTGAAATGGTAATTGTTCATCTCGAATGTGCATATCTAAAACTACTTTTAAGAGACAACAAGTTATATGAATAAAGATAATTTAATTCAAAATTATGCTGTAGCATTATTTAATAATGCTTTGCTTGATAATATTCAGGTTAAGATTTGTGAAGAAATTACTTTACTGAATAGTATTATTGAGGATAGTTTTGAGATTAAAAAATTCTTATTTTCACCTCTAGTTAATAAGATTGATAAAATCAATGTTTTTAATTCGTTAGTAAAAACTACTAATTTTAACAAAATAGTGAATAATTTTTTATTATTGTTGATAAAAAATTCTCGTACGCATATCTTATCAAATATAGTAGAAGTTTACAACAAGCTATTATATGAAAGTAGAAATATAAAAATAGTGCATGTTATTTCTACAAATGAATTACAACCTAAAGAACAAGAGTGGATTCAGTCTCGAATAGAAAAAGAATTACAGCACAAAACAGAACTATTCTTTGATATAGATAACACTATTATCGGCGGCATTGTAATTAAATATGATAATGTGTTGCGAGATTATTCAATAAAAGGTAGTTTAGAGAAAATAGCTAAGTGTTTGAAGAATGTTAAGATTTGTTAATGTATATAACTAAAGGCAAGAATTTTGATCTGCAAGCAGCTTTTATCTCGTATATGAAACCACGGGAGCCAATAAAAGTAACAATATTAGATCCCGTGGTTCATACATTGGATTATAACATGGAGACGTAAATTAAATGAAACTGAATCCTATTGAAGTAGCTGAAATATTACAAAAGGAAATAGCTAATATTAATTTCTTAAGTGAGCTTGAGGAAGTTGGTCAGGTAATTTCTGTTGGTGATGGTATAGCAAAAATTTACGGTCTCGCTAATGTCAAATCCGGTGAGGTAGTAGAATTTAAATCAGGTGTTAAGGGTCTTATTTTAAATTTAGAGAATGATAGCGTTGGTGCTGTAATTATCGGGGATTATAGTAAGGTAAAGCAAGGCGATAATGTAAAAAGAACTAAAGACGTTTTGAAAGTACTTGTAGGAAAAGCGTTACTTGGTCGTACAGTTGATGCTTTAGGTAATCCTATTGATGGTAAAGGCGATATTGTAAGTAAAGAGTACAGACATATCGAGATGAAAGCTCCGGGTATAATAGAAAGAATGAGTGTGAGTGAACCTGTGCAAACCGGCATCAAGGCTATAGATTCGTTAATCCCAATAGGTAGAGGGCAAAGAGAGTTAATAATCGGTGATAGGCAAACAGGGAAAACTGCTATCGCTGTTGATACTATTATTAATCAAAAACAAGCTCATTCACTTACTAATGAAAGTGATAAAATTTATTGTATTTATGTAGCGATTGGACAGAAGAGATCAAGTGTTGCACAAATCGTGAAGAAATTAGAGGATGCCGGAGCCATGGATTATACAATTGTTGTTTTGGCTACTGCATCAGAAGCTGCATCTCTTCAATTCATCGCTCCTTATTCTGCATGTAGTATGGGTGAATATTTTCGTGATAATGGTATGCATGCACTAATTATTTATGATGATTTAAGTAAGCACGCTGTTGCATATAGACAAATCTCGTTATTACTTAGAAGACCTCCAGGACGAGAAGCATATCCTGGTGATGTATTTTATTTGCATTCAAGATTGCTTGAGCGGGCTGCTAAAATGTCAAAGGAAAAAGGTGGTGGCTCACTTACTGCACTCCCTATAATTGAGACGCAGGCAGGTGATGTATCTGCATATATCCCAACAAATGTTATTTCAATTACTGATGGTCAAATCTTTTTAGAAAGTGACCTATTTTATAAAGGTATACGACCTGCAGTTAATGTCGGTATTTCGGTAAGTCGTGTTGGTTCTGCAGCACAAATAAAGGCTATGAAACAGGTGGCAGGTTCGGTAAAGTTAGAACTTGCTCAATTTAGGGAGCGTGAATCTTTTTCACAATTTGGATCAGATCTAGATCCTGCAACTAAAGCACAAATAGAGCATGGTAAAAGATTAGTTGAGATATTAAAACAAGATCAATATCATCCTTGTCCGGTAGAAGAACAAATAGTAAGTATTTATGTTGGCACTAAGAAATATTTAAATGATATACCTATTCAAAAGGTAAAAGAATTTGAAGAAGCAATGCTTGCTGAAATAAGGTTAAATAAAAAAGATATCTTAGAATCAATAAAAACCGAGCAGTGTATAACTGAGGAAATTGAGCAGAAATTAAAAGCATTTTTAGAAAATTTTATACAAGCCTACTGCGTAATGCTGTGACTTGATCACGGTATGCGGTAAAATTGAGTAAGATTGAGAATCGTAGATACAAGCTATGTGTTAACAATAGAAAACTAACAAACTATATGTCAAATTTAAAGCAATTAAGAACTAGAATTAAAAGTGTTAAATCTACACAAAAGATTACCAAAGCAATGCAACTAGTATCTGCTTCTAAGATGACAAAAATAAAGACTCAAATAGCTAATTCAAATTTTTATATTGAGGCTATTAATAAAATGATGTCCGATATATGCTCGATGACATCTTGTGAGCTATCTATTGAAGAGCAGAAATTTTTTAATACTATGCCAAGTAAGATAAATTTATTGATAGTTATGACGTCTGAGCGTGGTTTATGCGGAATGTTTAATTACAGTATAATTAAGCAGGTTAAAAATGATATTAAAGAATTAACAAATAAAGGTGAACAAATAAAACTTATAATTATTGGGAAAAAAGGTTATGAAGCACTAAAAAGACAATATGCTAATTACATCAATAGTTATTTTGAGTTCACAAAAATTCATTCAGAAAATCTGATTCTGCAAGTAAAGGAAAAAATTATGTGCGCAGTAAAAAATTTAGAAGTTAGTAACTGCATAATATATTTTAATAAATTTAAAAATGCAATGACTCAAATTCCTACTAAACAGAAGATTTTACCGATAGAAAAACATCAAGATTATTCTGTAGTAGCAAATGATTATTTTGAGTATGAGGGTAAAAATCTAATTTCTAATCTAATTAATTTATATGTGCATGCCAAAATAAATTATGCTTTACTACAAAATATCGTTAGTGAGGAAGGAGCAAGAATGACAGCTATGGAAAATGCAACGAATAACGCTAACGATTTAATAAGCAAGTTAGTATTAAAGTTAAATAGATCAAGACAAACTATTATTACTACGGAGTTAATAGAGATTATAGCCGGTGCGGAAGCAGTTTAGAGATAATGCTGTGTTATCCCGTGTTTATTGATCACGGGGGCCAGTCTTTTTTAATTTTTATGAATCCCGTGGTTTACACACGGGGTTATAAACCTTTACAGAAAAATCATGACACAAAATATTGGAAAAATTACTCAAGTTATTTCAGCAGTAGTGGATGTGAAATTTACTAATAACGGTAAGTTACCAGAAATTTTAAACGCACTTGAATGCTATAACGATAAACAAAGGATAGTACTAGAAGTAGCACAACATATAGGTGATGATACAGTGCGTTGTATTGCTATGGACTCTACTGAAGGGCTGATAAGGGGCTTAGAAGTAATAGATACAGGTAACCCTATTCGTATTCCTGTAGGTACTGAAACGCTTGGCCGTATTATGAATGTTCTGGGTGAACCGATTGATGGTAAAGGAGAGATTAAAAGCGCAACCATTTCTTCTATATATAAGCCTGCTCCTGATTTCATAAATCAGTCAACTGAGCGTGATATATTGGTCACTGGTATTAAAGTTGTTGATTTACTCGCTCCTTATGCTAAAGGTGGTAAAATAGGACTATTTGGTGGTGCTGGTGTTGGTAAAACTGTGTTAATTATGGAACTTATTAATAACGTAGCTAAAGCACATGGTGGTTATACTGTATTTGCAGGCGTTGGTGAGAGAACTCGAGAAGGTAATGATCTTTATCATGAAATGATTGCCTCAGGTGTTATTAACCTTGAAGAGCCTGAAAAGTCAAAAGTCGCTTTAGTTTATGGACAAATGAATGAGCCTCCTGGTGCAAGAGCAAGGGTTGCATTAAGTGGTCTGACTATTGCAGAGAGTTTTAGAGATATGAATGCAGGACAAGATGTATTGTTTTTTGTAGATAATATTTTCCGTTTTACTCAAGCAGGTTCTGAAGTATCTGCATTGCTCGGTAGGATCCCATCAGCGGTAGGATATCAACCTACTCTTGCAACTGATATGGGTGAACTACAAGAGCGTATCACTTCTACTAAACACGGATCAATAACTTCTGTGCAGGCTATATATGTACCGGCAGATGATTTAACTGATCCTGCTCCCTCTACTTCTTTTGCACATTTGGATGCGACAACGGTACTGAGTCGTCAGATAGCTGAGCTTGGGATTTACCCAGCGGTTGATCCGTTAGATAGTAATTCTCAGGTACTTGATCCGATGATTGTAGGGGAAAAACATTATGGCGTTGCAAGACAAGTGCAGCAGGTTTTACAAACTTATAAATCATTGCAAGATATAATTGCTATTTTAGGTATGGATGAGCTATCTGAAGAAGATAAATTAACAGTGTCGCGTGCTAGAAAAATACAGCGTTTTTTGTCACAGCCTTTCCATGTTGCTGAAGTATTTACTGGAGTTGAAGGCAAATTTGTAAATTTAGATGATACAATTGAAGGTTTTAAAGGACTTGTAGAGGGGCAATACGATGATTTACCTGAAGCAGCTTTTTATATGGTCGGCACTATAGACGAGGCTGTAGAGAAAGCAAAGATATTAAAAATATAGGTATTGTCATCCTGTGCTTAAATTATTGTAGTGACTGAAAGTAATAAATAGCAAGTCGTTTTTCTAGGTTATGTGCTTAAGTACGTTATGTGACATTAAGGATAAACAAAAACATGCATGAAACAATTCGAGTAAAAATAATTACACCTTCAAGTATTGCATTTGAAAAGCAATCTAAAATGGTAACAATGCCGGGTGAGGATGGTATGTTTGGAGTACTGCCACATCACGTTCCAATGATTGTGAATTTAAAAGCAGGTTTAGTGCAGATTTATATATATAATATTCATAACTACGAAAACACTTATCTTATTTCTGGCGGTGTCACTGAAATAACATCACATTATATTAATATAGTGACGGAAGTTGCCATTAATGTTACGAATTTAAGTGAATCAGAAATATCAACTCAGCGTTATGAACTTCAAAAACTTTTATCACATCAGCATTAATTTATTTGAAAAATCTACATTTTTGTGTAAAGTTAAGTATAAGTTTTAAGTTCTCATTAAGTAAGTTTGTAGCTAGATCCAGTCTTTTTTGACTTTTTGTATTCCATGCTCAAGAAACTAAAAGTAATTCCACTAAATCAAGTGAGAAACAAATGTCAAAAGTTCATAATTCAGAATATATAAAAGAGTTAGTAGTCGATAATACTTCATATAAAATTTACGATATAAATAAAGCAGCAAGTGATATCGGACTTCCTTTAAAAAAGCTCCCTTATAGTTTAAGAGTATTATTAGAAAACGTGCTACGCACCAATGGGAATAAGGAAAACTTACTTGTATTTAAAGAATGGTTAAAAACTAAAAAATCTAATACAGAGATAGATTTTATGCCTGCAAGAGTTTTAATGCAGGATTTTACTGGTGTGCCTGCTATTGTAGATTTAGCTGCTATGCGTGATGCTATGCAGAAAATAGGATGTAATCCGCTAAAAATTAATCCACTTATTCCTGTTGATTTAGTAATAGATCATTCCGTAAGCGTTGATTCTTACGGAAATAAGGAGTCATTTGATCAAAATGTTCACATGGAAATGAAACGCAATATCGAGCGTTATCAATTTCTTAAGTGGGGACAGCAGGCATTTAATAATTTTAAAGTAGTACCACCTGGTACAGGTATTTGTCATCAGGTGAATTTAGAATTTTTATCACAAGTCGTGTGGCATAATGATGGAACTGCTTACCCTGATAGTTTAGTTGGTACAGATAGCCATACAACTATGGTAAACGGTTTATCAGTTCTTGGTTGGGGAGTTGGAGGTATAGAGGCGGAATCTGCAATGCTTGGTCAACCTATTACTATGATCATACCAGAGGTAATTGGAGTAAAATTAATAGGAAAGTTAGCAGGAATGGCTACAGCAACTGATCTAGTGCTCACAATTACTGAGATATTGCGTAGTAAAAAAGTAGTAGGTAAATTTGTTGAGTTTTTCGGTAATGGGCTTAGAAACCTAACTATTTCAGATCGTGCTACTATTTCTAATATGTCACCTGAATATGGTGCTACTTGCGGATTTTTCCCGATTGATCAAGAAACTCTAAAATATCTAGAGGTAACAGGTAGAGAAATAACACAGATTAAATTAGTAGAGAAATATGCAATTGAGCAGAACCTTTGGTATAATTGTGAAGATACTCAAGAATATACTGAGGTTTTAGAGTTAGATTTATCTACTGTATATAGTTCACTTGCCGGTCCAAAACGTCCACAAGATCGAGTAAACTTAAACTGTGTAGCAAGTAATTTTCAAAATGAATTACCATACTTCGCTTTAGCAAATAAAGATATTGATAAAAAATATGCTGTAGCAAATCAGAATTATGCAATTGGTAATGGTGATGTGGTGATTGCCGCAATTACTAGTTGTACTAATACTTCTAATCCTAGCGTTATGATAGGTGCAGCACTTCTTGCTAAAAAAGCACTAGAGCACGGATTAAATGTAAAGCCTTGGGTTAAAACTTCACTTGCGCCTGGTTCAAAAGTCGTAACAGAATATTTGAAGCTTAGCGGTCTTGATAAATATTTAGATGCACTTGGGTTTAATCTTGTAGGTTATGGTTGTACTACTTGCATCGGTAATTCTGGCTCTTTAAATCCGGAAATAGAGAACACTATTAATAAAAACAGACTAGTTGTTGCTTCTGTTTTATCAGGTAATAGGAATTTTGAAGGTCGGATTAATCCGCTTACTAAAGCAAGCTATCTTGCTTCACCTATTTTAGTTGTGGCATATGCACTTAGTGGAACTCTTAATATAGATCTAACAAATACTCCCATAGGAGCAAATATTTATTTAAAAGATATTTGGCCAAGCCAAAAAGAGATAGATGAAGTTATTGCAAATTCAATTAATTCATCTATGTTTATAGAAAAATATGCTGATGTATTTAATGGCACAAAAGAGTGGCGCGATTTACAGATTACTACTGGCACTAATTATAATTGGGATAAGAATAGTACATATATTAATAATCCACCTTATTTTGATAATATAGGTAGCGAGCATAGTATAAAAGATATAAAATCTGCAAGAATTCTAGCAATTTTTGGTGATTCTATTACTACAGATCATATTTCGCCCGCAGGCAGCATTAGTAAAAATAGTCCTGCTGCTAAATATTTAATAAAACATCATATAGAGCCTTTAGATTTTAACTCTTATGGATCACGTAGAGGGAATCATGAAGTAATGATGCGTGGTACATTTGCTAATATTCGTATAAAAAATGAGATGTGTAATGGCGTAGAAGGCGGTTTCACTATAAATCAGTTGAGCGGTGTACAACAAACTATTTACGATACAGCTATGGATTATAAAGCTCATGATATACCGTTAGTGATTTTTGCAGGTAAAGAATATGGGAGTGGATCGTCTAGAGACTGGGCAGCAAAAGGTCCTGGATTGCTTGGTATAAAGGCAGTGATTGCCGAGAGCTTTGAACGAATACATCGCTCAAATTTAGTAGGAATGGGTATTCTCCCGTTAACTTTTACGGGCAAAAATACAAGATTAAATTTAAAGTTAGATGGTTCAGAAATTATTGATCTTATAGGTTTAAGTGAGAATATCAAACCTTATAATCTTGTTAAATGTGTGATAAAAAAACAAACTAATGAAATAAGTACAATCGATTTAATATTGCAAATATTTACGGAGAATGAGATAAATTATATAAAGCACGGTAGCATTATGCAGTTTGTGGTAGAGAGTTTGAAAGGATAGTGGTATCTGTGTGTATAGAAAATTTGCTCTATATCATCCTTATTGATTACATGTGAGTTGGAATTCAAAAAAATAACTTTAATCTTGATATAGGAAGTAAATATTTGTTTTACTAGATTTATCCTTTTGCAGGAGTGACATAAAATGCTGTGTGAATAAAGAGGTACAAGAATATGGATAAGCATCTTAAAGAATATACAGAAAGCGGTAAGAAAAATTTAATTGTAGTATATATATTATATTTATGTGGGGTTGTAGCTCCAATATTGCCGTTAGTTGGTGTATTTTTTGCATATCTTCACAAAGACAAAGGTGACAGTTTTGCTGTTAGTCATTACGTATTTTTATTTCGTACTTTTTGCCTTGTGGTACTTGGATGGATTATATGTTTCATATTTACATTTATCATTGTTGGAGTAGTACTATACTTTGCACTTGCTGTTTGGTATATACTCCGTGTTGCTATTGGTTTTAAATATATGATTGAGGACCAGGCATACCCAAACCCTATTACTTATTGGATAAAATAAGAATGATAAAACTTATTATAGACGGTTCTGAAATAGAAATATCAGAAGGTAGTACCGTTTATCAGGCCTGTATACAAGCAGGCAAAGAAATTCCTCATTTTTGTTATCATGCACGTCTAAAAATTGCCGGTAATTGCCGTATGTGTTTGGTTGAAATCGAAAAATCACAAAAGCCTGTAGCTTCGTGTGCTATGCCTGTAAGTAAAGGTATGGTCATTCACACCGATACGCCTATGGTAAAAAAAGCACGTGAAGGTGTCATGGAGTTTTTACTTATTAACCATCCTTTAGATTGTCCTATTTGTGATCAAGGTGGTGAATGTGATTTGCAGGACCAGGCTTTTAGATATGGCAAAGGCACTAATAGATTTCATGAAAATAAGAGATCCATTAAAGATAAATATATGGGACCTCTGATTAAAACAGCGATGACAAGATGTATACAATGTACAAGATGTATTAGATTAGCAAACGATATAGCAGGAATAGAAGAAATAGGAGCTATCAATCGTGGTGAGCATATGGAGGTAACTTCATATTTAGAACAAACTTTAGACTCGGAAATATCAGGGAATATGATCGATATTTGTCCTGTTGGTGCTTTAAACTCTAAGCCGTATGCTTTTAAAGCACGTAAATGGGAACTAAAACATACTGCTAGTATCGGTGTACATGATGCTGAAGGTTCTAATATTCGTATTGATAGTAGAGCTGATGAAATAATGAGAATATTACCTCGTGTTAATGAAGCAATAAATGAAGAATGGCTTTCTGATAAAAATCGCTTTTGTTATGATGGTTTGAAATATCAGCGTCTAGATCATCCTTATATAAGTAAAAACGGTAAGTTAGTAGAAGTTAGCTGGAGTGAAGCTTTTAAGACGATAATGGATAAAATCAAATCTGTAAAACCAGAGAAAATTGCTGCTATTGCTGGCTCTATTGTTTCTGTTGAAGCTATGTTTATGCTAAAAATATTATTGCAAAAACTTGGTTCTAATAATTACACTGTTAATCAGTTTAACTATAAAATAGATACAAGTGAGCGTGGGAACTACTTATTTAATACAACTATTGTTGGTGTAGAAAAGGCTGATTTATGTTTGCTAATCGGTGCGAATACAAGACAAATAGCACCTATATTAAATAGCAGAATAGGGCGAAGAGTGCGTATTGGTGCATTAAAAGTAGTAAGAATAGGTATAGGGCATAACCAAACTTATAAAATTCAGGATTTAGGGAATGATATTAAGATTATTGAGGATTTAGCAATTGGTACTCATGAATATACAAAAGCCTTTAAAGAAGCAAAATACCCAATGATTATAGTAGGTGATGGTGTATATGGACGAGATGACGGATATGCTGTATTGTCCCTTATTCATAAGGTAGTAGATAAGTATAATATGATGCGTGATGATTGGCAAGGCTTTAATATATTGCATAATCATGCTTCTATAGTTGGAGGTCTTGATATAGGTTTTAATACTACTATTAAGTTTGAAGGTATAAAACTTGCTTATCTACTTGGAGCAGATGCTATACCGTTTGATAAGCTGAAATCAGCTTTTATAATATATCAAGGACATCATGGGGATGTAGGTGCTATGAGTGCTGACGTAATTTTACCTGCAGCTGCTTATACTGAACAGAGCGGAATTTATGTAAATTTAGAAGGTAGACCGCAAATAGCACAAAAAGCAGTATCCACTGTAGGTGGAGCTAAAGAAGATATAGAAATTATTAAGGAGATTGCTGGTTATCTAAAAATCGATATAGGGATGGATAATTTGCAAGAAGTAAGAATAAGATTGGCTAAAGAATATAATGTATTCGCTAATATTGATAAAATTACAGTAAATAAATTTACTAAATTTATCTCTATAGATAAGTTATCAAAAGATCCTATAGCTGCAAGGCCTATTAATTATTACATGACTGATGTAATTAGCAAAAACTCAGTTACTATGGCTAAGTGCGTTGAAGCTCATGAAGAAAGAAAACGTGATGTGGCAAAGGTCTTTTATTGACTAAGCAATACAGTTAAAGATTCTGTAAATTAGCATTGTATTTATTTTTCTAGATTGAAATGTCCTTTCGTGCAATGAAGACTTGGTATCTACGTATGAAATGTTTAATTGCAATGATGATTAATTAAAAATCAAATAACATTATGATAGAATACTTTTGTGAGTATATGTTCCCATTAACTGTTATCGCTCTAAAGGTAGTTGCAATAACTATTCCTTTAATTTTATGCGTTGCATATTTAACATATGCAGAGCGTCGTGTTATTGGATTAATGCAGCTAAGACGAGGACCTAACGTTGTTGGACCATTTGGACTTTTACAACCTATTGCAGATGCAGTGAAGCTCTTATTCAAAGAGCCAATCATTCCAACCGATGCAGATAAAATATTATTTATTTTAGCACCTATTATAACTTTTGTATTAAGTTTAATCGGTTGGGCAGTCATACCATTTTCCAGTGGTGTAGTACTTGCAGATATTAATGTCGGTGTTTTGTATATTCTTGCGATATCTTCTTTAAGTGTTTACGGTATTATTATTGCTGGCTGGGCTAGTAATTCAAAATATGCTTTTTTAGGCGCTATACGCTCATCAGCCCAAATGATTTCTTATGAAGTATCTATGGGTCTGGTTATTATTACAGTTTTACTTACAACTGGTACGCTTAATTTAAGTGGAATTATTGAAGCACAAAAAACTTTGCCATGGTGGATTGATTTAATGCTACTACCTATGAGTATCGTGTTTTTTATCTCTGTACTTGCTGAAACAAATAGATTACCTTTTGATTTACCTGAAGCAGAATCAGAGCTAGTTGCTGGTTATAATGTTGAATATTCCTCTATGGGCTTTGCCTTATTTTTTCTAGGTGAATATGCTAATATGATATTAGTTAGTGCAATGACTACTACTCTCTTTTTAGGAGGTTACCTACCACCGTTTAATCTATCTTTCTTAGATTGTATTCCTGGATTCTTTTGGTTTGTATTTAAGGTTGGGTTCTTATTGTTTTGTTTTTTATGGATTAGAGCAACACTGCCAAGATATCGTTATGATCAGTTAATGCGTTTAGGTTGGAAGGTATTTTTGCCGTTTACATTATTTGGTGTTGTATTAGTGTCGAGTGTTCTTTTTTATACTGATAATTTACCGAGTGTGTAAAATTTATGATAAACTATTTAAAATCATTTTTTCTATATGAAATAATCCGAGGGATGACTTTGACTTTAAAGTATTTCTTTAAGCCAAAAGTGACTATAAATTATCCTTATGAAAAAAGTCCTGTTAGCCCTAGATTTAAGGGAGAACATGCACTTAGACGCTATGAGAACGGTGAAGAGCGTTGTATTGCTTGTAAGCTCTGTGAGGCAATTTGTCCTGCACAAGCTATAGTAATTGAGTCAGATGAGCGTGATGATGGTAGTAGGCGTACAACACGCTATGATATAGATATGACAAAATGTATTTATTGTGGGTTGTGTCAAGAAGCTTGCCCTGTAGATGCAATAGTTGAGGGACCTAATTTTGAGTTTGCAAGCTTAACACATACTGCACTTATTTATGATAAAGAAAGATTATTGAATAATGGTGATAAATGGGAGCAGGCACTAGCTAATAAACTGCATAAGGATTATCAATATAGATAAATTACTATGCTAAACAGATACAGATATTAAAAAATTAAAGAAAGTGTTTTTTAGAGTAAAGGTTTATTATACTTGTGCCATATAGATATTATTCAATAACTTAAAGTTCTGATCATTATTATTGATCTAGGTTTTTACATCGGAAATATTTGAATATTGGAAGCAACCTAAATCTATGAAACTTTTTAAATTTCTATCATGTACAGCAATTTTCCTTATTTTGGTAGATAATTGATCCTATAAATAACTTCACACAAAAAGCTATAACACTTTTAGTAGTACTTAATCCTACAGTTAATAATTAATATTTTCTTATACCTTGATAAAATAATATATCCAGTTGTAAATGTATGTTTTATAATAAGTATTCTTCTTGATTTTGATGCATTACACAGTAATAACAAGTATCACTGTATTATTTGTTCTAGCCTACACCTTTCAAAATTTAATACTTAGTTTCAGATGTTTTAATATTGCTCATGTGAATAATTAAAAACCAATGATATAATTGGTGTACCATAATATGCAATATCTAGATAATTTCTTATGTACTAACTTATTTTACTTTTCAAGACTTGTGAATTGTAGAAATATTAGAACATTTAGAATATCTAGGCTAGAAAAGTCCTAATGTGTTATTCTAATCAGTAAAAATCTATTTTAGGTAAAGTTTTAAGAATTTTTCAAATCGATTGAATATTTTTATACTTCTAACAAAATGATGTACCTTTTCATTTTCCATGCAAGTGTTTTTGATAATTTACGCATGAAATTTCTTTAGGCATTACTCACGTTAAAAAACTCTGTGTTGTATCTTTATTGTTTAGAATCAAAGTCTGAATCAATCTTCTAATCTTTCCTCAATAGTGATTAAACTTTTTTTGCTTTCAAGTTCTTATAGAATGTATTTTCTGAGAAAAGCTCAATCTCTTATTGTTAAAGCAAACAAGTACTTCTTTTTTATTCTTGAGCAAAGTAGTTTCTAATGTTGTCTTTGTACTAAAAAGCTACAATTTTATTTTTGTAAAAACTAAAATTTCATAAATTATCCCTAATTCAAGTTAATTTTCTCTTAGAGTAAGTATTCCTTAACTTTATTATTTTTTATTCTATTCACTATTATTACATGATTTATCCGAATAATAAGAGTAGATGATAAAGTACAATACTAACTAATGAGAACTATGAAAATTATATGATAATGGTTTATATGAGTAGTTTAAAAAAAGTTTTGAATCTATAAAATTAGTGATATAAATGGTATTATAAAAGTTACAATAATCAATTGTTTTCAATTTAGCTTGAAGTAAATCTTGTATTTTTTATTATATATTGGAAGTTTAAAAATAATAGTAATTACTTAAGCTGTAATATCTGTGCAGATTTTATAACATTTTCTTGATGTGAGGATAGAAGAATAATACCACCGCTATTTGCTTTCATGACAATTAAATTATTCAGTAAATCTTTATTTTCTTTGCTTAAGTTACTTTCAACTTCATCAAGTAACCATAAATCTGATTGGCATACAATAAGTCTTGCGATAGCTACAATTTTCTGTATTCCGCTAGATAAGTTATAGCATTTTTCATCTAGTAAATAGTCTAGTTTGAAGTAATGAATGGCAGCTGGTACGGTTTCAGTAGAATTATAAATTTCTGACCAAAATTTCAGATTTTCAAAAACAGTCATTTCGAGTTTTAGACCTAAATTATGCCCTATATAAGTGCAGTAAGGTTTAATGCAATTGTTGATATGACTATTTTTATAGTAGATATTACCGCTACTCGGTTGCATAATCCCGGCTATCATACGCAATAGCGAACTTTTTCCAGAACCATTAGCACCTTTTATATAAGTTATAGCAGAAGGAAGAAATGTAATACATAGATCAAATAAATTTCTTTTTTCTATGTTTAATTGTAATTGATTAAGTGATAACATATCCATGTAATACTGTGTACACTCCAAGATATCTCATAAAATTATTAGCAGTTACTCTTATGGATACCGTTGTATTACAATACAATGATATCTATTGGTTTTCACAATAAGTTTAATTTTCATTATGTTCATCTAATGTAACACTAGTTAATTTTGTATTATCTATTTTATTATTAATACCAAATCCTAAGTTTCTCATGAGTGTCTATTAAAGTTTGATTATGCAGGACTTATCAAATACATTTCCTATTATTAGTTGTTTAACTTTAATACATATTGTACTTTAGTATTTTTGTATTCTTTTTTTCATATAGACCTAACTTTTATATTCAATGATAGTATCCGTAATATTTAGTCAGTAGCTAAAATTTTATCAATAAATTTTCTACCGATAAATGAAATACATTTAAAATAGAATTCGGCATTAGACCAAAATAAATAATGAGTAGTATTAATGGTGCTATAGAGATTATTTCATATTTATATAAATCTCTGAAATGTTTAATTTCTGTATTGGTAATTTCACCAAGCATTACTTCTTTATATAATTTTAGCATGTAAACTGCTCCAAGTATTATACCAAGCGCTGCTATAAAAGCTGTCACTACATTTACCTTATAAATCCCAAGTAGGCTTAAAAATTCTCCAATAAATCCGCTGGTACTAGGTAATCCAATAGAGCTTAGCATTGCAATCATAAAAAATGTAGCAAGTATAGGCATTTTATTGGCTACACCACCATATTTAGCTATTTCTTTTGTATGCAATCTTTCATATAATGTACCAACTATTAAGAATAAGGATGAAGAAATGATACCATGACTAAGCATCTGAAATATTGCTCCACTAATTCCAATTTCGGTAAAGCTAAAAATGCCAATTGTAACATATCCCATATGTGCAATAGATGAATAAGCTATCATCTGCTTAATATCTTTTTGAGCAAGTGCAACGAGGGATGCATATATTATAGCAATAACACTAAGGTAAATTACGTAAATTGCAAATTCTTGTGAAGCATTAGGAAAAAGCGGTAGTAATACTCTTAAAAACCCGTAACCGCCGAGTTTTAGTAAAATACCAGCAAGAATAACTGAGCCAGTAGTCGGAGCTTGCACGTGTGCATCAGGTAGCCAAGTATGAAACGGAATCATCGGGGTTTTAATAGCAAAAGCAATAAAGATAGCCCACCATAAAATTTTTTGAGCAAATAATGGAATATTACCTATCAGTTCAAGAATATTTGTTAAATCAAAACTATGAATTTTGCTATAAATATAAATTAATGCAAGTAAAAAAAATACTGAACCGAAGAAAGTATATAAGAAAAATTTTAGAGCTGCATATATTCTATTATCACCGCCCCATACGCCGATAATAATATACATCGGTACTAATATTGCTTCAAAAAAGAGATAAAACAATAGTAAATTTATGGAAGTAAATGCTCCTATACATAAAGATTCCATTAATAAAAAGCATACTAAATATTCTTTGATATATTTTTTAATAGTAAATAAGCTTCCTATTATACAAATAAGAGTAAGAAAAGAAGTTAGAACTACAAAAAATATCGCAATACCGTCAACACCAACATGAAATTCAAGTCCAATCTTATCAAGCCAAGTGTAGCGTTCAACAAATTGATAAGTATTGTTTGAGACGTCAAACTCTATTAAAATATAGATAGTTGAGATGAATGTTAGCACTGAGCTAAGCATCGCCACATATATACTTAGTTTATCTGCTTTTTTATTTTGATTAAAAAATAGCAAAATATACAGCACGCTTATTAGCGGCAAAAAAATAGTGATAGATATAATAGGTAATTCTAACATATTATTCAAAATTTTGTAAATTGCTTTCCTTATTGCATTATGTTGTACAATAAGTGTAGTAATAATAAAAACTATAAATGCGCATTTTTATTTGATTATTTAATTAAATCACTATGTAGTGATCCTCACAATGAGGGGTTTAGTTTTGATCAGTATATATTTTTCAATACAAAATAACTAATTGTTACAACAATAAATGATACTATATATAAAGTATAATTAAAAATATATCCTGTTTGTATTTTGCATGTAACAGCACAAAAGTAATTAATAACTCGTGCAAAACCGTTAGGTCCAAAACGATCAATTATTTTTTGGTCACCAAAATAAAATAAATAGGTTAGGCAGTGAATAGGCTTAATAATTAAGTGATTATATATTTCATCGAAGTAATATTTATTACGTAATACGTTGGAAATGAAAACTAATATCATCTTACATTTTGACTTTGGAATCCAGTCTTTTTCTCTTTGATCAGATTCATTCGTTAATGTCTGATATGACAGAGAGCCCTTATATAAACAAATACCAATAATAATTCCAACAATGCCTACTGCCATAGGCAGTAATTTTATATATAAAGGATGATGGTTAATGAGTAGCTTATAAATATGTAAATTAAATAAGCTTTCATGAAAATAGCCATTTGGTTTATCCATAGAGAGTAAATAATAGCCTATCATACCACTAAAAAAGCTGCCTGCAACGAGTAATATAAGTGGATTATTCATTATTTTAGTAGGTTCGTGAGCATGTTTAAAAACATCTTTTTCTAGTTTAGTTTTGCCATGGAATACCAATATAATAATCTTCATTGAATAAATAGCGGTAAGTATTGCTGTAATTATACCAAAAATAAACATAAACGAACCGCTACTATACGTTGCTTCTAAAATTAAATCTTTAGAATAAAATCCTGATAAAGGATAAATCCCTATTAATGCAAGTGAACCAATTAAAAAATTGCCATAAGTAATAGGCATTTTATTTATTAGAGCCCCCATTTTAAAAATATTATGTTCATTAACTGCGTGTATTACGTTACCGGCTGATAAAAATAATAGTGCTTTAAAAAAAGCATGAGTTACTAAATGAAATATTGCGCTATTATATGAAGATACTCCGCACGCCATGAACATATAACCAAGTTGGCTACATGTAGAGTAAGCAATAATCTTCTTGATATCGCTTTGCATAATTGCAATGCTTGCTGCAAAAAGACACGTAATACCGCCTATTATTGTAATAAACTGTAGCACTATAGGGCTGTATTCAAACAAATACGAGCACCGAGCTACTAAGAATACACCTGCTGTTACCATAGTTGCTGCGTGAATAAGTGCTGATACCGGAGTTGGCCCTTCCATTGCATCAGGAAGCCACACATGTAAACCAATTTGTGCAGATTTGCCCATGCAACCTATGAATAATAATAAACAAATAATGTCTAGAATGGAAAAATGTACAAATATTTTTGTATTAGATAATAATTTTGCGGATGAAAATACATCTTTGTAATTTGCTGAACCATAATAAACAATAATCGTGATTATGCCTAAGATAAAGGCAAAATCGCTGACTCTATTTGTTATAAAAGCTTTTATTGCTGCTTTATTGGCTGATTCTTTTGAATGCCAAAATCCAATGAGTAAATATGAGCAAACTCCGACACCTTCCCAGCCGCAAAATAATTGTAAGAAATTATCAGCTGACACGAGCATTAACATAAAGAACGTAAATAAAGAAAGAAAAGACAAGAAGCGTATAATTCCCTTATCCTCGGCCATATACCCTAGTGAATAGATATGCACAACGCTTGACACAAATGTTACAGCTATAAACATTATACTAGTTAGCTGATCTATATAAATCGACCAATTTACTTGAAGATTTTTAAATTCAATCCATGGCAATAATTTAATATGGATTATCTTCCCGACTAAAGTCACATCACAAAATATTACTAAGGAGAATAATGCAGATAATGATAAAAAACTAATTGCAATTATCTTGGCTAATTTTTTATCTATGATATTTAAGAATAGCCCATTTATGATGCTAGATACAAGCGGTAATATAATGATCATTATAGCAAGATTTTGATGAATCATTATCCCCTCATCTTATTAATGTCGGTAATTTTAATTGAGCCTTTATTGCGGAAATATATTAGTAATATTGCAAGCCCGATTGCGGTTTCGGCAGCTGCTACTGTTAAGATTATAATACTAAAAATTTGTCCCGATAATTCTTGCATATATACAGAAAATGCAACAAAATTTATGTTAACAGCAAGTAACATTAACTCAATAGACATGAGTATATTGATAATATTTTTCCGATTCATAAATAATCCAAACATCCCAATAGTAAAAACTAAGCTGCTTAAAATTAAATAATGATTAAGCGAAATATATTCATTCATATTTAATATTTTCAACACCTTTATTTAAAATAGGCTTTGTCATTAGTATAACATTACTTTTATTATGAGATAGTTGTTTTCTAATATCTTGATGTTTTATTCTATCACGTTTTTTTAATGTTAACGTAATGCATGAAATCATAGCGACAAATAATATAAGTCCTGCTATTTGAAATGGTAGCATAAATTCTGTGTAAAGTACATTTCCTATTGCTTTAGTATTTGATATATTATTCGCTATAGCAAACGATATATTGGAACTGTAATTAATATTTTTAGTGCTAAGTATAATAGTTATTACTAAATCTGCAAACATAATTAAAGTGATAAAAATACTTAAAGATAGATTTTCTCTTAACTTTGTTATTGCCTGATTAAAATTTATATCCAGCATCATTATAACAAATAGAAATAATACCGCTACAGCTCCAACATAAATCACTATAAGTAGCATAGCTAAAAATTCTGCTCCAAGCAAAATCATCAACCCTGAGCCATTGATAAATGTAAAAATTAACCATAATACTGAATATACGGAATTTTTGCTTAAAACAACGCATAAACTGCTAATAATTATTAATGTTGTAAATAAATTAAAAAATATTGGCATGGTATACTCGTGGAATTTTAAAAATTTGCTGCGTCATCTTTGTAAGTCCTGAGCTTAGAAAGTGCAAATTTGCTATACCAGTAACGCATTAGAACAAAATTTCTCGATCATTGGCGTAAATAAACTTTCTAGTTCTTTGCGTATTTCTTCTTTATTTTCTATTTTTTGCCCCTCTCTACTTAAAGTTAATTCACCTTTTTCTACATGACCAAGTATAGCTTCAATTATTGCTTTTTTATCATTTCTACCATCCATATATCTAAGTGCAAATTTCTCAAAGAAATTAACGCCTATTGGTTCATGTTTTAAATTTGTAACCCACATAGAAGGTGTATACTTTGCTTGATATATCACCATTTGTGTTGTTTTGGGCTTATCAAGTACTGGTTTACTCCTATGCTTCTGATTTGTAATACTAATATAACCTTGTAGTACTAGCTTCATAGCATTATTTAAAAGCTCATTTTTGATTTCGTTTAATTTAGTATTATTTAGTTTTGTATTAGCTTCAGAAGTTACTTGCTTAAAACTTAATGGATTATTTAGATTCTCACTGAAAGTGTATAAAATAGCCTTCATATAAGGTGAAGTTGTTGACAAATTAGACTCTTTATTACCGTTTAAGAAAAATTGTAAATTTTCGGTAGCATTATTAAGGTCTACTTCTTTAAGTGGTTTTTCAGGAATTACATTAAATATTATATTAAATTTTTTTATATCATCATTATTAATATTTCTATTAATTTTTAGATCATTATGACATAGTAAAGTTGTTCTAAAACGACGATTTGTAATAAAATCCATATATTGTTCAGTTCTAACTATATCGTTTACTGCTTTTAACTGTTCTACTACTTTTGGCGGCATATTACCAAGATACATAGTTGAGATATTACAATCAGCTAAATATTGCAAATTATGCTTTCTTGCTTCATTCATAAATTCATGAAAGTAGAACTGAGCATTTTCTTCTTCTAGATGATCGTGACGTAAATAATGATCAGTTTGTTTCGCAAGTAGACCTGCCTCAGTTTTTAATACTTCTGCATAAGGAGTCTTAGAGTGCTCTAAGCTATCTTTAACAAAGTCTAACAACAATCTAGATTGAGCAATCCTATCACGAATATTTGTAAATGAACTAGAATGATAAAGCATCATATCCCGGATAGTGCGTACCATATTCCAACCAGGTAGCGTATTATAGCTAATATATGCTATTCCATTTGTGCTAAGATTCCTATTACACACTTTAAAAATTTTATCTCTAACAATTTTTGGTACCCAAGAAATTACACCATGACAAATTATATAATCAAATTTACCAAAAGAATCGTCAATATCGGTGATCGAACAGTGATGAAATTCTATATTTTTTAATCCTAATGCTCTAACATTTTTATTTGCTTCATCAATTTGTACCTTAGATAAATCGACTCCAACAAAATGAGCGTTTGGATAAAGAACCGCATGTGGTATTAAATTACCTCCTGCCGCGCAACCAAGCTCTAATATTTTTGAATTTTCAACTTCAGGAGCATTGATACCGAAAAGAGTTGCAAGTGTACTTAAGTGATAAGGATTGGTAATAGCATATGGGTAGCTTTCATATGGTACTTCATCATAAGGGTTATGATCGGCAACCGTACCCGTACCGTTTACCAAGGATTGTACAGAATTTATTGTCTTATCATGATTGTTAGTAGTCAAAGAAGAAGTAGTAGATTTGAGTGACATATTTTTTCCTTATATCATTGTATTATTGCTATCATCATATTAATCATAAGGATGACACCTTAGATTTCATAATATTTCACAGAATTGTTAGAATGGCAATCTATAAGTAAATCCTATACCAAATTCTCCAACCGATATAGTTTTTTTGATAGAATTTGCATTCATTAATTGTACCGTTTTCATATCAAGCGTATCATAATTAATTCTTACTCTATATGCAGTTTGTAATTTTGCAGTTGCATCTATACTTAAATCTGGAGTAATATGTTGTGCAATTCCAAGACCTGCTTGCCAAGTAACACAATTTTTACTCGTTCTGTGTACTTTAAAATAATCGTTATTTATAAGACTCCACTTAGAAGAGGTAGACTTAACTTTTACTCGTGTTATTCCTCCTCCAAGTATTATAAAAGGTGTGAAAGTTTTTATTTTTTCCAAATCATAAATAAGATTTAGCATATATATATTTGATACTATGGTAGTATTACCTATGGTTTTAGGAATAGTAAGGCCATTGATTAAATTTTTATGTTGTAATGAGTAATGTAGACGATATTTAGGTTGATAAGTTGCTGAAAATTCCATAGATATTTGTGGATATATTATATAGCCTATTTTCCCGCTATACATATTTGATTGTTTTAAAATTATTCCGGTATTTGAGTATTTATGTCGAAATTTACGAACTACCGGTTCAACTATTCCTATTGCTGCTCCCATATAGAATCCTGTTTCTTTTGCAAAAGCAATGTTATTATAAATGATTATAGTAATTAAAAATAATTTTAGTAGTTTATTCATTATTGTTGCTTACAAAATTAAAAAAACATTATATATCCCCTTTATTTATGGTCAATCATATTTTTTCTAATATGGAGGCAATGATACCAAATAGTAATGAAGAAATGGTTACAGTGAGTGATATATATGCCGGAATCTCTATATAATGATGAATAAATATTTTAAAGCCGATAAATATTAAAATTAAAGCCAAAGAATATTTTATATAGCTAAAACGTTCTACAATTTCTGATAAACAAAAGAATAATGATCTTAGTCCTAAAATAGCAAAAATATTTGAAGTATAAATTATATAAACATCATTAGTAATTGCGAATATTGCGGCTATGCTATCTATAGCAAAAACTAAATCTATTGTTTCTATCAGTATTAACGATACAAAAAGAGTACTAAAATATAATTTGTTATTACGTTTAATAACAAATTTCTGTCCTTCTAGATCATGGGTAATATTTAGATTTTTTATTATTGATTTGTAAATATAAGAATTTTGTATATCATAAGTTTTATGTGATACATTAAAAGTTTTTATACCTGTAGCAATAAGTATTACGGCCAAAATATATAATAACCAAGAAAATTTATGTATAAGCATAATACCACCGTAGATTATTATCGCTTTAAAGATTATTACTCCTATTATACCGAAAAATAAAACACGATGTTGATATGTAGAAGGAATATTAAAAAATTGAAAAATAATAGAGATAATAAAAATATTATCAAGGGCCATAGCTTTCTCAATGAGAAAACAAGTATAATATTCACGAGCATGATCTAAGCCCATATTATGGTAAACATAGATACCAAATAAGCAAGATATTATAAAATAAAAAAGACTCAAAAGTATACTTCCTTTAAAGCTTATTACTTTATTTTTCTTATGAATTATCCCTAAATCAAGAATTAGTAAAGCAGCGATTATCGTATAAAAAATAATCCAACTCATTTATTTATCTTTTCATTTTATATTGCATGTGGAAATATAGTCCTCCACCAGACATAACTCTTAGCTGGAATTTTATAATATTTTCTCCTTGTTTTAAATAAGGTTTAATATCAATAGGATTTTTTGCACTAATACGTTGATTATTAACTTTAGCTTGCAATGCTTGACCTTGATCTTTTCCATTGTTGCAATACCTTTTCTCATCTAGAGAATCAACGTTAGTAGGTAAGCTAAGTAGTTTTGTTCCATTGACGTATATTAATGTGCAATCATCGTACCATAAATCTTCCACTATAAAATACTCAATATCATCCATTATTGCATCTAAAGTTACTTTGAATACTACAGTATGTAATATTGTATTGTCCGGTTCATTTGATGCATTTATGAATGCTCCATCCTTTGGAAATGCCATAATGGTTCCATATCGTACTGGTTTTTTATTTAAGAAATAGTCACCTATTTTAGTAACAGGATTATAAGGTGTATCAGGTAATTGATTCGATGGAAAATCATTATACACAACTTGTATAGGTAATCCTGTAGATTTTCTACAGCCAACATTGTGACCTAAAGGTTCTAACTCTACAACTTTTCTATCAAAATATGATAAACAATGACGTTCTAAAGGTTTATTAGGATCAATAAGTATCCAATTTGTTGGACATTTTCCTTTGACAAGTTCGCCTATATCGCTTTCAGGCCATTCTGCATTACCGTGACTTTGACCTGAAGGAGCCTCAGCTGTGCTAGGAATTTTAGCACAAGTAGGCACTAATATAGGGGCACAAAGATTTAACTCTTGCCAAGTTTTATCTCTTACATCCTCAGTTTCAGCGTGATATGTCGGCTCAGGCGGAGTGTTTTCATCTCCTTTTGTATATGTTACTGTATAATATTTTGAAGGATCTACTGGTACTAGTATTGGTCCTATGCTAGGTTCTGGTTTGATTCTATCTTTATAATCTCTACTTAAAACACATATTGGAGTATTAGCATTATCGTTATTGGTATAGCATTTACTTGGAATCTTATTTATATTGCAAGTATAAATTGTAATACCTTTTCTTGGACCTGGTACTGTTTCTTCTATAGTGCAGAGCGTTAGATCTATATCTTTTTTACATAAGCCAAGATTTGGATATTTAGCGTTATATTTATTTTTAAAATCTTTACAATTTATAGTATCATTGTTATGTACTTTGGCAAGTACACAATTTATAGATTCATTATTGTAACCTGGGATAGGCGCTCCATCAGATAAAGTAGGACGTGGCATAGGATTACAATGTTGAAAATTTTTGGGCATTAAACATGCATGTGTTCCACCTTGGATATACTTACCGTTTATATACTCTAAATATTTTAAATATATAGCACTTAAGTCAGGGTTGCCCTTACTATCATAAGGTTCTTTATCGTCTTTATATTTACCGTGAATAGTCAATTGATTTAAGGCATTTGGTCCTGAAAATGGCATACCAATATATTTATCTTTTATAGGATTTTTAGGTATAAAGGCAACAGAAGAGCTATACTGATAACCTGCAAGCATTACTATACTTTCTGTATCAGTCGGGTTTTGAGGTGGAGGGCCGGCATATGATAACGGTGTTACAAGAGTACTTGTCTCATCTATTATATTGCTACCTTCTCTTACTTGTAATGAAGCAATGAATTGTGGTTTATAATAAGCATCGTTAGGATTGCTATTATTAGTACAAGTAATTCCTGCATATTGTTTCGCACATTCATATGCAGCTAAACTGTAAGAATGATTAACCCTTGGTACACAATCTATTAAATTAGCAGACTCAAATAAGCAAATATTATTAGGATTTTGCTTATCATCTTCTGTATTACTGATAGACACATAAAGTTTTCTATCTTTACCGTTATTGTCTTTTAATGTGAAATCCGTCTTTATAGGGATTAAGCTATTTGTATCTTGTTTTTGTACTTTAGGAAATTTTATACTTACATCCTTAAATTCACCTATATTAACTCCCCATACTTTTTGACATGTAGTTGAATTAGAACTTGGACAGTCTGGTATATCATCTATGTAATAATCGCGTGGTGTTTCTATATTTCCAATTTTCTGTGAATATACTATTCTAAAACCCTCATTACAACCATTAGCCGTAACGCTGCATGGTGTAGGAATTTCTGTATTAATACATGCAGCATTACCTGAAGTATTCTTACACGATTTAATTAAATCTTTAAAAGCCGTCTTAGTATGAGTAATTTTCGCTGAAGAAAAATCTATATTACGTAGCTCTACACACGTTTTTAGATCAGGCTTTGCACCTGTACAAAGGGGAACAAGATTGCTGAAACTAACACGTATTGTGTTATTAACTATATTATTTCTGACATTAATATTAGAAGGTACTACACAAGAAGGACTAGTAGAAGATTGGTCAAATATGCCACTGGCATTTTTTATGCTACATACATTATTAACACTAGGGTTAATGCTAATAGCATTTAAATTTGGGCAATATGGCGGTGGAAATGGTCCTAAAGGTAATTGAACGCAGCCAAAAGAATAACTATCTACAGCACTGTTTAAGGCTCCAAGCTTTTCAATCACTTTTATTATTAAATCAGGAAAAAAATTAAAAACCTCTCCTATCGCATTAAGTATAGATTGTAGTACTTTTATAAATTCTGAATTTGGATCTATCATGCCAAGAAGCTGCCCTAATAAACTTGGTAAACTGAATCCTTTTACAGTTTCAACTAAAAACTTTAATACTTTTGCAATAGGGCTAAGTTCATTAGTTTGATGAAGAGGTTGACGATTAGGATTCCAGTCCATTGGATCGAGATGTATACCGGAATCTGAGATAAGGTTCACAAGACCAGGATCGCTATAAGCACAAAGTTTAGGAGATTTTAAAGTAACTACTTGTCCATCTACACCGATGATCTTGTTATCACTTTCCGTATAACCTACTTTGTTAAGATGTACTCCTTCAGTATAACCTGGATCTGCATAGGAATGTGATGCATTTATTCCGGAAGGTGAATTCATCTCCGGTATGGCAACTCTAGCACATACTCTAGTAAGAGGTAAACCATAACCTGTAGGCCATAATACACATTCCCCATCCCAATTTAAAGTAGAGTTTTGGTGCCAACAAGCTGCTGCATTGCAGCTTTGAACTCTAATACGAATTTTTGGAGTAAAGTAGCTACTATCAGGTGCTTCTTCTGCACATCTATTGAGTAAGAAGCCGATAAATGTACCTGGGTAATCAAACTGTAATAAACAAGTATCATTATTGCGACCGTCGCTTTTATTCCAAGGAGGACATAATGTGCCTGGTTTAAAAGGGCCTCTTTTTACTTCATATTTGCTACCTTTATTCCAAATTTCTGTTCTATCGCTTTGTCCGCAATTACATGGATCGCTAAGACAAGTGATTATATCATCCCAAATAGATGCATATACATTAAATGAGAAAAATAAAAATAAACAAAATAGTAAATATTTTTTTAACACTTTGAGTATTCTTGATGCTCGTTGTTTTTATAATTCATAATAAACTATCGTCATCCCGTAAATTTGTAGCAGTTAAAATTTTTTACGTGAATAAGTTACGAGATAAAAGAGTTTAGTATATATTTAACGCATTATATAGATAATTAATCCAATTATCTGGAGGACCTGCATGTTCTTGAAGTATTTTTTTATAAATATCCATTTCCTCTTGTCTGCTTGATAAAATACGTACAATGCCTATTAAAGCGGCAATACTTAATTCAGAAGCAATTGATTCATTATCCTTATTAATTAAGAACATTCTTGCAGCAAGCATTAGCTGTGATAATTTTCGTATTTCCAATTCATTTAAACCTAAAATTTTATCTAAATCTTCTATTTTAACGTCAGAGGGTAGAATAATTTTAGTATTAATTAAATCAAGCCAAGGTTTTATAGTATATTTTGGATATGATTTAAGATAAATAAAATTGAAATTACTGACAAAAATACCGTTATTTTCTGATAAATTATTATAGATTAAATTTATATTATCATAATAAGATTCAGGCCTGTAAAGTTGATCAAAATTATCAGCAGCAAATATTTTAGGTTTTGTGCCAAGTAGGCTTAAATGATAACTTAAAGCATAAATTACTGCTGCACTAATACTTTGGTGTTTCTTTAAATTATGATTAAATTGTTCTAAAAATTTTCTCTCCATTGGATAAAATTGTTTAGAAAACGGTTCGTCAGAAAGTGTATATAAGTTAAATCCTATCACTTCGCCTTCTTTAATGCTAAGAGATGGCCCGTCAAATAACCCGTAATATAATTGTCCTTCAGTGAAAACTTTAAGTTTATCAAATATTTGTATTCCTCCTTCCTCTTTAAAATTTTCTAATTTTAAAATGTTAGAAAAAATACGCTTTTCTTTTTCAATTGATAAAATTTTATCTTTAAATTTTTCTAGAAAAGATATCTCGATTTCACTAAGCTGTGAAATATAATGACCACTTATTAATTTTAAAAATTCTAAAATGAAAGCTTGTGATTGTTCTGTATCATCTACTAAAAATGGATTAATAATTTGTTTTTCCGGTTCTAACCATTTACCTTCTATTGCTTCAATAAAAATTTGAGAATCATTATTATTAGAAATATAAATTATTGTTGGATCATATTTGGTTGATTCTGATATTAAAAAGTTCAATAATACAGTTTTGCCAGTTTTTTCTGTACCAAAGATACAAGTATTACCTTTATTCGTTTTATCATGAAAATTCATGAAATATGGCGTACCTTTTTCAGTTCGTAGCAAAGTTATAGCCCTGCCCCAGGGGTTATATTGATTACCGAGTGTAGTATTATGCAGAGCAGTAAAAGACGCAATATGTTCAACAGATAATGGTGATATTCTGCGTATAAACGAAAAGTTAGCCGGTAATTGTGACCAAAATATTTGCTCGATATTAATATCTTCCTTTACATGAATAATACCAAGCTTAAAGAGCTCTGTTGATGCTTTAGCTACAGCTTTAGCTAGTTTACTTTCATCTTCTTCTATAACGGCAATCGAAATTTGCTGGTTACAAAATTGAAAATCTAAATTAGTTTCATCAAGTTTATTAATTCCTTTGTAATTAAGTAAAATTGAGTCGTTAGTAATTTTTAAAATATGATCTTGACCATGCAATTTAGATATTATTTGTTTTTTGCTAACAAAGTAAAATATTTCAGTTATTATTAATTCAATCGGTAATTGTAAAAATTTATCAAGTGTATTAGAAGGAGTTTCTTGATATTCTTTTATAGATAATAAAGAAACGAATTTGTTATTTTTTGCATGATCTGTCACTATTATTTTATCTCCGCTAATTGTATAAATACTTCTACCTAATGCATCGGATAAATCTATTATAGGCACCAAACAATCATTATCGTTAAGATTAGCTATTCGATTATATAGAAATAAAGTATTAGAAAAAACATTATCATTTTCAAATATTATTCCGAGTTTTTCAGCCCCAAATTCATTTAAATCGTTTAAAATATTATTGGTGATATTTTCTAGTTTTTTAAAAGCTGAATCTAAATAGTTTTTTTCAAAATTAGCAATTAATTTATAAGATAATGAATTTATTAAAGAACTAAAATTTTTGATCTGAATTTTAGCAGAATCATGTACTATAGATATATATAAAGTATTAACGAATTTATCATTCCAATGGTTTTTTCTTTGCCATAAGGTATGTATATTGGCGGGTAATAATTTTTTATAAGGAGTGATATCGTCTAAGTTTTGTTTTTCTCGTATTGTGTGCAGCCAAAAAGCGAAATCATAATCAGTTACATGCTTTTTTATAGCAAGTCTAACCATTTCACGTAAATTTTGTATATTGTCGCTTATTTTCTCTGAGTTAATACCGTGTATTTTTACAATTTGTAGTAATTTACCATCTTTGGTAAGTAAAGTATTTTCATTATAATGACATGCTATAGGTATAAAATTAGGAGCATTATAATTATATATATCTTTATCAAATTTCCGTAAATCACTAAACACAAATAACCTGATTTAAATTATAGATTTTTTACTATATTATTGCACCGATACCTAGTCATCAAAAATTATCAGTTTTGAAGTAATCCAGTAAAAATTTTTAATTTACAGCGTTTTTATTCTTTTCCTGGATTGCAAAACGTAGTATATGATTGTTTGCAATGATGGTTTAGGTTTCTGATTGCTACTACATAGCTAATTTTACATTAAACTATTATACAAAAAACTTTACCTTATTATTTATATTTAATAAAGAATTATTCGCTATATGTAGTAATTTTTTGTAACCCGCCCATGTAATTTATTAAGACGTCAGGTATAGTTATTGATCCATCGTTATTCTGATAATTTTCAAGTATTGCAACTATAGTTCTACCGATAGGTAATCCTGAAGCATTTAAAGTATGTACTAATGTAGTTTCATTACTACCAAATTCCTTATATCTTGCTTTCATTCTACGTGCTTGAAAATCTCCACAATTAGAACAGCTAGCAATTTCACGATATTGATTTTGCCCAGGAAGCCATACTTCTATATCATAAGTTTTTTTTGCTGCAAATCCCATATCGCCAGTACAAAGTAGCATAACACGATACGGAAGATCGAGTTTTTTTAAAATAGTCTCTGATGCATTAGTTATATATTCATGCTCATTTTTTGATTCTTCAGGGGTAGTAATAGATACGAGTTCGACTTTACCAAACTGATGTAATCTAATCATCCCTCTTGTATCTCTACCGCTACTACCTGCTTCTGATCTAAAACATGTGGTGTAAGCAACGTAACGCATAGGTAATTTTTCTCTTTGTATAATAGTATCGGCGACTATATTTACTAAAGATACTTCTGCAGTTGGAATTAGTCTGTACCCATTTGTTGTTATAAAAGACTCTTCAGAAAACTTAGGTAGTTGTCCTGCATTATACATAGCCCTATCTCGAACTAAGAACGGAGGTGATATCTCAAAGAAGTCAAACTCTTTAGTATGAATGTCAATCATAAAATTAATTAAAGCACGTTCTAGCTTTGCTAAATCACCTTTTAATGTTACAAATCTAGATCCAGAAATTTTAGCTGTTTGTTCAAAATCCATTAAATTTAATTTTGTACCTAATTCAAAATGCTGTTTATTCAAAGCATTTTTATTTGTCTTGCCGTAAGCACGTACTAACTTATTCATACTTCCATCGATCCCGTAAGGTACTTCCTCGTCCGGAATATTAGGTAGCATATTTAATAGTTCATTTAATTCGTTATTATTATCTAGATTCTGTTCAAGTTCTGCTAACTTCTCATTTATATGGTTTACATCTCTTTGTAATTCTTCAAACTCTTCGCCACTTTTAGAGACCATATTACCTAAAATCTTTGATTTTACCTTACGTGCATGCTGAAATTCTTGAATTAAACTCGTAATTTTCCTTTTTTCTTGGTCGAGCATAGCAATTTTACTAGACATAGGTTCAATAAATCTTTGACTCAGTTTTTCATCGAATAATTCTTGATTTTCTCTAATCCATTTGATATTTAACATTTAGTGTCCTCGGTGTTTCTATAAAATTACATATAATTATTGAAGTTTCATATAATAAAAGTAGTGGTATTGCAAGAGCAAACTGGCTTAAAATGTCGGGAGGCGTTAATATTCCTGCAATAATAAAGTTAATTACTACAGCAATGCGTCTTTTTTTCTTAAGTGTTTGTGTCTTAACTATTTTTAGTATATTTAATACTATGATCACAATTGGTAGTTGAAAAGCAATGCCAAAAGCAATAATTAAATGAATAACTAAATTTAGATATTCGCTAATTCTTGCTTCTAAAATTATCGGTACTATCATATCACGTTTTTCAAAACTAAGAAAAAAATTCCAAGCTTTTGGCATAACAAAATAAAAAACAAAAATACTACCACACCAAAATAAGATAGGTGACATAAAAAGAATGAAAGCGATAATTTTTTTTTCATGACGGTATAACCCTGGACTGATAAATAAATAACACTCCAAAGCAATTATAGGTATAATAATAGTAAAGGCAGTAAAAGCCGAAAGTTTAATATAAGTAAAAAATGCTTCCGTAAGACCTGTATAAATTATATTTCGTACCGTATCGCCGCTTAGTTTAGCAAGTGGTTCTAATAAAAAACTATAAATATAATCGCTAAAATAATAGCAAATAGCAAATATAATTATAAAAGCAGTAAATATTCTAAGAAGTCTTATTTTAAATTCTAATAAATGTTCTTGAAAACTATATAACTTCATAATAAGTAAATAATGAAAAGTAGATAGGTGGAGTTTAATTTGGAAAATAGTAATCAGTCTATAATACGAGGAGTAGAGTGTATATTAATACATTACCAGTACTTATAGGACCTTGGTATCAATTTTTCATATTAAACAAGTATATCTGAATATTATAAACCATTTTTAATAATTGTCATATCTTTTTAGAATGATTCATAAAGTGTAGATTTTTTCTATATATTGTATAAAATATCGGTATAAATAACATGCTAAATAGAGTATTACATAAAAAGAATACAGACCAAGTAAGATGTTTCGCACAAATACCACCAAGACTAGCTAAAATAATACGACTCAGAGAGCTAAAAGAGGCGCTAATAGCATATTGTGTAGCAACAAATTCGCTATTACAAAGACTAGCAAAATAGATTGAGATAATAGTTCCTGCAAAGCCTGAACAAAAATTTTGTATTGTAATGGTTATTATAAATGTCTTGATATCATAGCCGATTGTCGCAAGAATCATAAACATGAGAGGTGACAATAATTGAATAACTCCGCCAATTAGGACACTATGAAATATTCCTATTTTTGCAGCTAAAATACCGCCTAAGGTACCTCCGACTATCATGATTAGTAACCCATAAGCTTTGTAAATAACGGCAATTTCATGAGTAGTAAAACTTAAATCTAGAAATAACGGTATACTCATAGCCATTGGTATGGAATCTGCAGCTTTATATAAAAAGACAAACAATATAATGAGCAATAAATATTGCTGTTCATTTTTAAATGATATAATACATTTTTTTATAACTTCAAAATATTGTTGTAAATCTATTAAAGTATTAGTTGTATGACGTTTTGTTTTAAGTTTCGGTTCTTTGATACATAATATGACTATAGGTCCAACCATAGTAATGAATAAAGCAAATTTATATACTGTATTCCAGCCGAAAATAATCGATGAATATAAAGAGCCAACGCTTCCAAGTAACATACCTAAACGAAACCCTATGCTACTAAAGGTAAAAACTATTGAAAGCTCTTCTTTAGATGTTGTGCGCTCAATCCTATATGCGTCCAGTACAATATCTTGTGTAGAACTGAAAAATGCAATAATAAATAAGATAATTGCAGTAATACATAAGTTATTACAAGGGCTTCTTTTTAAGAACCACATCATCGCGAGTATTAAAAATATTTGTGATACCAATGCCCAGCTACGCCTGTGACCTAATTTAACACCTTAAAAAGGTATAGAATATTTATCTATAAAAGGCGACCATATAACCTTTAAGCAATATGGAAAAGCGGCTAGTGATATCGCGCCTATTATATCAGTGGTGTATTTCGCTTCGGATAATTGATATGGAACTGTTAAAAAAATTAAATTGAACGTAAGACCAGAAATTAAGCCTAAAAGTAAAATACCAATTAAATATAATTTTTTGTACACGTAATATAGCTATTTATAGTGCATTTTTAATGAGTAAAGTGCTACTTTAGAAAATATTTTACCGACTACTGGTATTTTAGTTACAATAGTGCTTATTAAGAAAAAGGAAGGAATAACATTTCCTGTAACTGTAATGAATTGCTGCTTGGTATCAATATTACCTTTCATAGTAAAATCAAAGAATGGTCCATGTGCTTCTGTATCGAAAATTGTTATTATATTCCCTCTATAATTAAATTTACCAGTCATATCGTCAAATAAAATATTTTTATTATTAGTTATTGAACTAAGAAAACCGGGCAATGAAACAAAGGACACAAGCCGTGTTAAAAAAGGAGTATCGACTACCTTAAAATGTTTTATAGAAAATTTACCGTCTAAGATCGGCACTATTTCACCTTTTTTTACTTCATATCTTTTTGTATTTAATTTAATGTGAATCTGGCCGTTTTGCATAGTGGTATACATCCCAAGCCCATTAAGCAATGCTCCTGCATTATCTGATTCAATTAGCCATTGTTCAAAAGTGTCCTTAGCAGTAAGCGACATTTTAACTTTTTTATTCTCAATATTAGCATTGAGAAAACCATAAAAACACCGTACTTTATCACATTTAATTACTAAATCAAGATTAGTTAGAATTATATTATTCTTCAAAATTATTTTTGATATATTAGTTTTTAAATTAATATTATGTGTCGAATCTCCTTCTTTTTCTAGAAACTGCATCATATTAGCATTTGATAAATCTAATCCGCTTCCATAAAGTTCTGTATTAAGATTATGGTTATCTATAATTATTTTCCCTTTTAAGTCTGTATAATTATGTTTTACAGAGGCTAGATTAATATTATAAATATTTTCTTTAATTAAGACATTACCGTGAATTTTTAAATTATCATGTCCTGAAAGGTTAAATTCAATATTTCTGTCGGTATCATTTAATTTAGTATATAAATATAAATTCGCTCTTTTATATAATTTTTTATGAATAGATACTTTATCTATATAAAATTCTAAATTATCAAGATTAGAATGCACGGTAATAAAACTCTCATTATTATGTTGTTTTTTATACTCAAAATTTAAAATGGTGGTGCCTGAAATTAATTTTAACACCCCAAATCTTTGATTATTTGCTGTAATATTACTTTTTATTTTCAATAAACACTCATTATGTTTATCTGATATATCATGATCATAAATAAAACTACTTTCATAATTATTAATATTACCTTTACCACTAATATTTAATTTATTATCTTTTAAACTACCTTTTGCTTCACCGTTTTGTAATAGGACCTTATTGTCTAAGGTGTTAAAAGAGATATTTGTTAATGTTGATAAAACATTATATCTATTAGGGACATCTGGGCTAATAGGAATTATTAGCTCTATTATTGAATTTGCTGTCCCTTTGATTTTGCTCAGATCAATATTTTGAGCTTTAATCTTTTTATATGTATCACTTGGAACAAAAGCAATTAAGTCGTTAATTTCACCTTTAGCAGTAGCATTAAAAATAAATTGTGATTTATCCGGTCCTTCCCATTTGAAAGTCATAATACCATCTGAAATGAGACTTTTACCACTATATGCTTCATTAATTAGAAATTTTATTTCTCGTCCTGAAATTATTATATTAGTATCAATTTTAGTCAAAGGTGGTAGATCTTTATGATATTTATATTCAAAATTTGAGATATGTAAATTTGCTTTTAAATTATCTTCGACTAAAATAATTTTTTTAAATAAATTTTTATCTAATTTAATATTTAATTCTCCATTTTGTATAAAACCTTGTTTTATATGTTCTCGTAAATATGCAACTATAGGATTATCTGGAATAATTTTTTCAACTGTTTGATAAATTATTAAAGGCATATTTGCAGCAGCTGCACTTGTGTCGATACTTTTATCGGTTATTATACCATTTAGTAATAAATAAGCTTTATCCCCAAAGGTGAGTTTGCAATTAACTGTTTTTGGATGCCCTTTAGAGTGGGATATTTTATATGAGCATAAAGCATTGCCTAGAGGTAAGTTTGCGCCCTGTTCATCAGTTAAAATATCACTTTTGATTGAAGTTAATCGTATGTCAGTTAGAGAATCTTTTTTAATGATATTTAATGAATAATGACCAGTAGTTGAAGTATTTATAATCTCTTCATTGTTATTGGAGATTAAAGAAATTTTATCAATATTAAAATTTGCCTCTATTAACGAATTAGAAAAGAAATTTTTAAAATTCTAAAAAAGATTAAAATCTTTAATTTCTCCTCTAGCGTTATCTATAAGACTTAAGGAAATATATTCTATTGATAATCGATTTTCTTTAAATTCTAAATTATATAGTACAGCCTTTATATCATTTTTACTTAAATAAAATTCAATTATTTTTTTCAAAGGTGCATTTAAATGTCCTTTATTTACACTATACATTGTTAGCGCTATAGCAAAAGATAATGCAATCAGAATTATAAAAATACTAACAAAGGATTTTTTAATAAAATTCATTTGAGCTTGTAAATCTATTGAAATATGATAAAAGCTTTCTATACTCAGATAGAACTCCAAAAATTTGCTAAGTCATCCTAAAAAAGTACGCAGTACTAAATCTGAAGTAACAGCTTCAGCTTTTTATATTATGGATCTTTGGTTCTTTCTGAAGTTGATTCTTATACTACTCTTCATTTATTTGAGGTATACACTTGGAATATAACGTATAATTTAAAAATTTAATATAAAAATCACAAAAAATTATGAATATTACATTTATCGGTAGTGGATATGTTGGATTAGTTTCAGGTATTATTATGGGATATTTAGGTCATAATGTGACTTGCCTTGATAATGATGATGTTAAGATATCCAAATTAAATAAGAAAATATTACCGATTTATGAAGCTAAACTTGATGAATATCTTAAGCACGCTTTGGAATCTGATAGGTTAAAATTCACAAATATTTATAGCAATGAATTTAGAAATTTTGATGCAATATTTATTACAGTCGGCACACCTTCAAAAGAGTTAGGAGAAGCCGATTTAAAGTATGTTTATGATGCTGTTGATAAAGTATCAAAACATATAAATAAAGATTGTTTAATTGTCATCAAATCTACTGTCCCGCCAGGTAGTTGCAATAATATTATAGCTTATTTAAAAGCAAAAGGTTTTTCATTTAATGTTGCTTCTAATCCTGAATTTTTAAGAGAAGGCAGTGCTGTAGAAGATTTTTTATATCCTGATCGTATAGTTGTTGGTGTGAATAATAAAGAATCAGAAGCGCTATTGAGAAAAATTTATGCGCCTTTAATAGAACAAGGTGCAAAGTTTTTAGTAACCAATTTAGTAACGAGTGAGCTTATTAAATATGTTTCAAATAGTTTTTTAGCAACGAAAATTGCTTTTATTAATGAAATGGCTGATTTATGCGAAAAAATCGGCGCTAACATTAAAGATTTATCTCAAGGTGTAGGACTTGATCAAAGAATCGGTCGAAATTTTTTAAATGCAGGACCTGGTTTTGGTGGTTCGTGTTTCCCAAAAGATATTCTGGCATTAAATAATCTTGTTGAAAATCATAAGATCGATTGTAAGATTCTTAAGTCAGTAATAAAGAGTAATAAGCTGCGGCCAAGTAATATGGTAGCTAAAATAGCTACTTTGTTAGATGGAGATTTAAAAGGTAGAAATATAGCAATTTTAGGATTAACGTACAAAGCCGGAACAGACGATGTTAGAGCAAGTCCTGCAATCGAAATTATAACTATTTTATTAAATAAAGATGTATATGTTAAAGCATTTGATCCTATCGGTCTTGAAAATGCTAAAAAGAATTTGGAACATAAAAATTTATTATATTTTGCTTCAGCCGTTGAAGCATGTAAATCAGTGGATATTATAGTTATTGCAACTGAGTGGTCAGAATTTAAAGAACTTAATTGGCAAGAAATTTATAATTTAGTAAAATCACCGATGATCATTGACCTTAGAAATATACTAGATAATGAAGTAATGAAAAAAATCGGTTTTAGATATTATGCAGTTGGAAGTCAGATTTAACTAAATAAGCCAAGTTGTAATTAGATGTGTCTGATTGATCTAGTAATCTCAGGTTTTATACTGTTTGATTAGATTTTTAGGTTCTCTACGTTCTTGGACACTGAATACTTATTAAATTAATTTTAAAATGCAACCTGAATTTATACATTTAAGAACGCAAAGCTCTTATTCTTTCTTAGAAAGTGCCTTAACGATCGAAAAAGTTGTAGAACTTGCTTTATTACATAAAATGCCTGCTCTTTGTTTGTCAGATAGAGGTAACTTATTTGGCTCACTAGAGTTTTCATTATACGCAGTTAAAAAAAAACTGCAGCCAATCCACGGGGTTATTCTTAATATACAATATGATATAAACGCTTTTGCACAAATTTTGTTGATAGCTAAAGATGAAACCGGTTATAAAAATTTACTCAAACTGTCAAGCCTGACTTTTACTAAGAATGATCGTAAGATATGTGAGCACATTGGTTTTGAAGATTTAATCAAATATCAAGAGGGAGTAATAGCGTTATGTTGTTATACTGATGGTATTGTCGGAAAATGCTTGCTAGCTCGTAAGCAGGAACAAGCGATTCTGTTTGCTCGTAGATTACAGGCAATTTTAGGAGACCGTTTTTACTTTGAGATTATGAGACATGATTTACCAGAAGAACAGTTTATTGAGAATAGTTATATTCAGATAGCTTCTGAATTATCTATTCCAATTGTTGCTACTAATAAAGTGTTGTTTAGTGAAAAAAGCATGCATTATGCACATGATGTATTGTTATGTATATCAGAAGGTGTTACTAAGGAATATCCTGATCGTAAAACAGTTAGTGAGAATTGTTATTTTAAATCTCCTGCTGAAATGAGAAAATTGTTTTCTGATCTACCTAATGCAATTCAAAATACCATCAATTTAAGAGAACGTTGTTATTTTGCGGCACACCCAAATCCACCAATGCTGCCTAATTTTTCAACTCAAGATATTAGTGAAACATATTTAATTAGAAAATATGCAACAGAGGGGTTGCTTGCACGGCTGGTTACAAAGTTTAAAGCTGAAAATATTTCTCTAGAACATCAAGAAAAATTAAAAACTGAATATTTTACTCGTCTTAATTATGAGCTGGATATTATTTGTAATATGAATTTTGCCGGTTATTTTTTGATTGTATCAGATTTTATTAAATGGAGCAAAAAACAGGGTATTTTAGTAGGACCTGGTAGAGGTTCTGGAGCTGGATCAGTTGTTGCGTGGAGCTTACTTATTACTGACCTCGATCCGATTAAATTCGGTTTGTTATTTGAAAGATTTTTAAATCCTGAACGTATTTCAATGCCTGATTTTGATATTGATTTTTGTCAAGAAAGGAGAGAGGAAGTAATTAATTATGTACGTTCTAAATACGGTCCTAATAGAGTAGGACAAATTATAACTTTTGGTAAGATGCAGGCAAAAGCTGTAATTAAGGATGTTGCTCGTGTACTTAGCTTACCTTATAAATTGGCTGATTATCTCACTGAGCTTGTGCCTTTTAGTGCTATTAATCCAGTGAGTCTAGAACAGGCAATACGTGAAGTCCCAGAGCTTGCAAATGCTGCTAAAGGTAATGGACTATATAATTTAGAGGGTGATGCAGAGTTAATTAAGTTAGTGCTTGATACTTCGTTAATTCTTGAGGGACTACATAGACATTCCTCAACCCATGCTGCAGGAATCGTAATAGCAGGGACTGATTTAGTTGATATAGTACCTGTATATAAAGATGCTAACGCCGATATGTTGATTGTCGGTTATTCTATGAAATATTCCGAGATTGCTGGTTTAATCAAATTTGATTTTTTAGGACTCCAAACTTTAACAGTTATTACTAATTGTAAAAAATTACTTAAAGAGCAAGGTATAAAAATAGATTTTGACGATATGACATTTGATGATAAAAAGACTTACCAAATGTTATGTAAAGGTAAAGGAGTCGGGGTTTTCCAATTTGAAAGTATTGGTATGAAAGATGCACTTAGACGTCTTAAACCTGATTCTATACATGATTTGATAGCCCTTGGTGCGTTATACCGTCCCGGTCCCATGGAAAATATCCCTACATATATAGCTTGTAAACATAAATTACAGCAACCTGATTATTTACATAAATTATTAGAGCCGATATTGGAAGAAACATATGGAGTGGTAATATATCAAGAACAAGTACAAAGAATAGCACAGGTGCTAGCAGGGTATACACTCGGTGCAGCTGATTTGCTTCGTAGGGCCATGGGTAAGAAGATCAAAAAAGAAATGGAGGAGCAGGAAGAGATTTTTGTAAAAGGAGCAATTGCTAATAATATTTCACCGTCTCAAGCGAAATCTATTTTTTCTACCGTAGCTAAATTTGCTGGATATGGTTTTAATAAAGCTCATGCTGCAGCTTATGGTGTTATTTCATACCAAACTGCTTATCTTAAAGCTAATTATCCTGCTGAATTCTTAGTAGCATGTTTAAATCTTGAATTAAATAATCATGATAAAATTAATTTATTTCTGCAAGAAGCAAAAGATAATGGTATCAAAATTATTGCACCTAATATTAATATTTCTGAGGGGTATTTTAGTGTAAAGTCTTCAAACACTGTGATTACGCATAGCACAAAATCTGTAATATCTAGACTTAACTGTGATATTAAGAAAATTGCAAAAGATACTGCGGTTAAGCCGTTGTATTGCAAAGACGAAAGTACAATAATTTTCGCTTTAGGGGCTATTAAGGGTGTGACAGCGAATTTCGGTAAGTTAGTAACGGATGAACGAAAAGCAAGAGGAGCATTTAAATCAATTACTGATTTTATTGAAAGATTACCACCAAAATCTATTAACAGTAAATTGTTGGAAAATTTAATCAAGGCAGGTTGTTTTGATGAGTTGCATGATAATAGATTGCAATTATTTTTAAGTATTCCAAAATTGATTGCTTATTCAACGTCATATCATCAAGAGCAGGAATCTAATCAATTTAGCTTAATTAAAGTTTCTAGTTTAAGTCCAACTATTTTAGTATCAAGCGATTATGCAGATAAAAATACTTTAGCTTTTTATGAATTTGAGGCTATGGGTTTATTTCTCTCTAATCATCCTCTTACTGAATATCAGGGAATATTTAGTCGTTTAAATATCCTAAATACTCGGGATTTATATAATAAATTACCTAATGGTACTAACCGAGTAACGCTTGCTGGTGTAATACAAAAAAAGGATTCTCGCATGTCTGCAAGAGGTAGATTCGTAACTCTTGTTCTTTCTGATCCTGAAAATATCTTTGAACTTACTATTTTTAGTGAGGAAGTTTTAAAAGATTATGTACATTTACTTGATGTTAAAAGCTTAGTAGTCGTTAATTGTGATGTAGTTAAAGATGAAGGTGGAATAAAACTCACGGCCAAAAGCTTTTTATCAATTGAAGATGTAATGAATAATAGACAATTTGAACTACAACTTTACCCACAAAATTATGCAGAATTAGAGCAGATAATAACATTGCTTGCATCGCGCACTAGTAATGGATATCAAAGTAATGCTAAAGCTACAATCTATTTACAAAGCAAAGATGTAAAGCATTTTATCGCAAAAATTACATTATCTGAAACGTTTTTTCTTCAAGTGCAAGATTTTGAGGTATTAAATCAATATATTCGATGAATTCCATATATTCTAATTTTATTTCCATCATTGATTAATATTTATTTTAAAACTGCATTATTATTTTTTCTAAACTTAATATATTAGTTGATGTTTATTTGCTATTTACTGTGCTTCTTTTGATAAATTGATATTTTACTCAAGATTTGGATCTTTAATTCATCCTTTAAAATCATTAATTATGGATTGTAATACAATTTGTAATTTGTTCTTTAATTACTTCAATACTTATACAAACTGTCCTAATATTTGATATGTTTTTATTAATATCAATTTTTTACTAAATTTTATTTTCCTATTTTAAAATTAGTTTCATTCAAAAAGTTGGATACAAGCGAATTTTATATATTGTATCCAAGTTATTACTTACTTAAATATATCGACTTTATCTAATTGTTCCCATGTGAAATTTTCGTCTTCGCGACCGAAATGACCGTAAGTAGCTGTTTTTTGATAACATTGGGTATGAAGTTTAAGATTTTTAATGATTTTGCCGGGACGCATATCGAAATGCTCTGTTATGAGCTTAGTAGTTTGTTCATTACTTAATTTGCTAGTACCGAAAGTTTCAGCATAAACAGATACGGGATCAGCTACACCTATTGCATATGATATTTGTATTTCACAGCGATCTGCTAGTCCTGCTCCTACTATATTTTTAGCTATATAACGTGCCATGTAAGCAGCAGACCTATCTATTTTTGTTGGATCTTTTCCAGAAAAGCAACCACCACCGTGTTTTGCCATTCCTCCATAGCTGTCCACAATAATTTTTCTACCAGTTAAACCACAATCGGCAACAGGACCTCCTATAACAAACCTACCTGTTGGATTAATTAGGTATTTAGTATCTTTATGAAGTAAATTAGTTGGTAAGGTAGGCTTAATAATTTCTTCTATTACTGCTTCAATCAGGTCTTTTTGCTGTATTTCTGGATGATGCTGAGTTGATAAAACTACTGAATCAATAACAATAGGTTTATTATTTTCGTATCGTAGCGTGACTTGTGACTTTGCATCAGGCCTGAGCCAAGAAAGTATATTTTGTTTACGTAAATATGCTTGTCTTTTCATTAGTAGATGAGCATAGTAAATAGGTGCAGGCATTAAGCTTTTAGTTTCATTGCATGCATAACCGAAAACCATGCCTTGATCACCTGCTCCTATTTCTTCTTCATTATCAATACCCATAGCAATATCAGGTGATTGTTTGATGATAGACGAAATGACAGCACAACAACTACCATCAAATCCATAATTTGGATTATTATAGCCTATTTCTTGTATTTTATTGCGTACTACTTGTTCAATATCCACATAGGTATTAGTCGTAATTTCGCCGCCTACTAAAACTAAACCGGTTGTAACAAAGGTTTCACAAGCAACACGCCCATTAGGATCATGTTTTAAGATTTCGTCAAGTACTGCATCTGAAATTTGATCAGCAATTTTGTCCGGATGCCCTTCGGAAACCGATTCAGAAGTGAATACAAAATTTTTCATATATTATGCTCCTTTTTAAAATTCTTCAAATGTATATACATATAATGATTTTTATTTTATACGTTATTGTGTGTTGTACGCGTTGATACTAAAAATTATCATTTTGCGGAATCTATAACTCAGTCATTTAAAAAATCTGTAAATTATAATTGTCCACTTAATAGAATTTATTTGTCATCCTCTATGCAATGAGGGAAAAACGTAAACTACATAATGCATCACGTAAATAAAATAGTATACAACCTAGAAACAACGTTTTTATAGTGATTATATACATTTAGTGTATTTCTTTCCAGTTATTACCTGCTTTAATTTCGGTTATAATCGGTACATTCATATTAGTAGAATGTTCCATGATTTTTTTAATAATAGGAATTACGATTTCTACTTCAATCTCTGGAACTTCGAATAATAATTCATCATGAATTTGTAGTATTAGTCTTGTTTTTAGTTTGCGCTCTTCTATTTCTTTGTCTAGCTTGATCATAGCAATTTTAATTATATCGGCATTAGTTCCTTGAATTGGAGCATTAATAGCTGCACGCTCTGCAAATTGTTTTAGCTTTTTATCATGAATTAGAGGTATAAAACATTTCCTGCCAAAGAAATTGGTGACATAGCCATTTCTACTTGCGCAAGCTTTTGTTTGCGTCATATATTCTTGCACTCCTTTATATTCAGCAAAATATTGTTTAATATATTCGGATGCTGTACTGTTACTAACGTTTAATTGCTTAGCAAGGCCAAAAGCACTGATACCATAAATAATACCAAAATTTATTGCCTTTGCTTTACGTCTATGTTCGCTAGTCAGTTCATGTTTTTTTAAATTAAAAATCTGACAAGCGGTTTGAGTATGAATATCCTCTTTATTAATAAATGCTTGTTTTAGTACATCTATATTTGCAATATGGCTTAATATTCTGAGCTCAATTTGAGAATAATCGGCAGATATTAATTTATAACCCTCTTCTGCAATAAAGGCTTCTCTGATTTTATTGCCATCACTAGATCGAATAGGGACGTTTTGCAGATTAGGTTCTTGTGAGCTAAGTCTTCCTGTAGTGGTAGAAGTTTGTAAAAATGTTGTATGTATCCGCTTAGTTATATTATTTATTTGTTTTGGTAAACTATCAGTATAAGTATTTTTTAATTTTGTCAGTTGCCTCCATCTTAGTAATAAAGTGGCGATATGATATCCATCTTCACTAAGTTTTTTGAGTATTCCAGCTCTTGTTGAGTAAGAGCTTGTTTTAGCTAAAGTGTTACCGGAAGGTAATTGCATTTTTTTAAATAAAATCTCACCTAGTTGTTTTTGTGAACCGATATTAAATTTAGTTCCGCTAAGCGCAAAAATTTCTTCTTCAATTTTTAGAATTTCTGTTCCAAATTCATCAGATAAGCGATTTAAGTAATTAGCATCTACTTTAATACCTACTTTTTCCATTTTGTCTAAAATAAAACAGGTAGGTAAGTCAATTTCACGATATAGTCTAAAAGCTTTATTCTTTTGAAGTTCCAATAAAGTTTGTTTATAAAGTGAGATAAAGTTTATTACTATTCTTGCTGATTCATTAATTATATTGTCCTTTGTTAAAGTTTTTGTAAATAGATTTTTCTGTACTAAACCTGCCGATAACGCATATTGCATTAGTTCCAAATCTTCTATAGCTGTAATTTGATGAGATTGGTTTGCATAAAACTTTAATAAATGTTTCAGAGAGTAAGTAATTTTTTTAATGGATTTATTTGTTAGTAAATTTAAGATTATATGCGAAAACCAATCGTTATTATTTTTAATATTATAATTATTGTTTGTAATTTTAATAATATAGCTTTGGTTTTGCAGTGATAGAATCAATGCACGATTCTCTCCTTTCTGCTGTAGTAAATATATTCCAAATATCCCTATTCTCTCAGCTTCTTTAGCAAAATTTGCTAATTCACTAGCATTACTAATTTCTTTTGCTTCAGTTACTTTATTATCTACTATCTCTTCATGATCATTAATTTTAATATCGAATAAATTTTCTACTCTTTTGTATAAAGATTTAAAACCATATTCTTGTAAAAATCCTGTTAATTTTTTACTATTTGGAGGTGACCATTTTAAATTATTCAGATCAAAATCTAGATCAACATTAGAATCAAGACCAATTAACTTCCATGAAATTAATGCAGCTTCTCTTGCATTTTGTAAAGTTTTACGTTGTTTTATGCTTGAGATTTGGTCTAAAGAGTTAAATATATTTTCTACAGAACCAAATTTTGTTATAAGACTACTTGCCGTTTTTGGTCCAATAGATGGGACACCTGGAATATTATCTGATCTATCACCGATTAAAGCCATAACTTCACGTAATTTATCAGGAGTAGTACCAAATTTTGTAACAACATTATCCTCTGTAATATATTTACATTTTATAGGATCATATATTTTGATATTTTTACTCATTAACTGTAATAAATCTTTATCTGACGAGATAATTATTACCTCTTCACCAAGTGAAACTGTTTTAGTAGCAAAGGTTGCAATAATATCATCGGCTTCATAACCGTTTTTTTCTAGAATAGCAAATTTAAAGTTACTTGCAACATCACGAACTAAAGGTAATTGTGCAATTAAATCCTTAGGAGGTAGGGGGCGATTAGCTTTATAATTTTGATAAATCTTATGGCGAAAATTTTTGCCGCCGCTGTCAAACACTATCGCAACATATTGAGGCTTAAAGTCGCTCAGTAATTTTAGTAGCATTGAGGTGAAACCATAAAGAGCTCCAACAGGTTCACCTTTTGCTGAACTTAAAGACTTTTGTGCATAATATGCTCTAAAAACGAATCCGTATCCGTCTATAAGCAATAAGGTAATTTTTTTAGTCATTTTAGATTTTATTTATATAGGTCATATCATTTGCATTGTAGATTTCAGCTATTATATTGTATCTTGACCATGTATAGCGATGCTATGTTTGAATCCACGTGTTCAAGAGGATAGATGACATCTAGTCTGTTTTATGTTTTACACAGTAAAACCTTACAATCCTACTAGACTTCTAGAAAAATCATGTCTGTTAAATATTTTTAAGTCTTCTATCTTCTCGCCTATACCAATAAAATATACTGGTAAATTGAATTTCTGGACTGCTCCAACAAGTACTCCAGCTTTAGCACTACCATCTAGTTTAGTTACGATAAGTCCAGTCAAATTAGTAACATCATTAAAATATTCTATTTGGTTATAAGTATTTTGTCCTGTAATAGCATCAATTATTAAAATACTATGAGTTGGTGCATTTTCATCTAGCTTTTTTATAACTTTTACAATTTTTGAAAGTTCATCCATCAAATTTTTATTATTATGAAGTCTACCTGCGGTATCAATAAACAGTATATCGATATTTTGTTTTATCGATTCTTCAATAGCACGATAAGCAACACTCGCAGGGTCAGCTGATGCTTTACCAGTGATAAGTAGTGCATTTGCTCTATGCACCCAACTGCTTAGTTGATTGATAGCAGCTGCTCTAAAGGTATCACAAGCTGCCACTGCTACTTTTTTACCTTCTGCTGAATAGAGTGCAGAAAGCTTACCTATAGTTGTAGTTTTGCCTACTCCATTAACACCACAAACTAAAATTATATTTAATTTATTTTCACTTAAAGTAAAAGGAATTTCTGATTTTGATAGTTGCTGTTCTATTAATTTAGCAATTGCTTCTTTTACTGTATCACTATCTATTGTTTTATCAAATTTTACATTTTTAAATTCTTCAATTATATGCGTTACTACTGAAATACTAATATCACTTGAGATCAGCAGCTCTTCAAGTTCGTTTAGAGTTTCTTTATCTAGCTTTCTCTTGTAAAATATTTTGTCGATACCTGCAGAGATTGTATTAGAAGTTTTAGACAAACTTTGTTTTAATTTATTAAATATTGTAATCATATTAGCTAGTTTTTGTTTTATGTATGTTGGTGTTATTTTTACTTCATTATAATTCCATCATACAGTTATTATTGAGTGGAACAGAAAAATGTACTGTGTTACCATATGTAGATTGTTGATTAGGTGCATAAAAAATATTTAGTATTTTTGATCCCAATACAATACTTGTTAGATCCAAATAATTAATGTCTTTATCTCTGCTTCTTATTTTTGTTTTTGTGAGTGATGTTATTGAATCTACCTAAGTTTTTCACAAATTTTTGTAGCCCGTTAAGTTCTGTTCCATGTGTCTTAGTATATTCACGTACTGTTTCTATATCTTCTTTATGCGAATCATCTATTACTATTAATTCCTTCATCAAATTATTAGAATCAAACGTAATTTTTATTATCTTTTGTTTTTGAATTTTTGGATTGAGCCAAGCTCTTTGAGACATTACTCTCTCAACATAATACCAAGTATTTTGGGAATATTCCGGTACCATAGTAGGTGTACCTATTAACTCTACGACTTCCATTTTATTTAGTTTTTTAGATTCTAATTTTATAAGTTCTGCATCATCTATTGATGTTCCTCTATTTTCTATAGTTTTGCAGCTATTTAAGGTAAAAAATACTAATATACTAAAAATGTATGTTATAAAAGTTTTCATAAATTTAATTTTATCTAGATTTTATTAAAAGATTATAATATACTTCTTCACTAATTTGACAAATACTTTTTAATTTATTTAGCGAGGCTAATAATGGCAGTTCCAAAGAAAAAAACATCAAAATCAAAACGTAATATGAGACGTTCACATTTAGCACTTGGTAAAATTAATGTAATAGTTGATTCACACACCGGTGAATATAAGCTTCCACACCACATTTCTTTAGTAGATGGCACTTATAATAATCGTCAAGTAGTAACTAAAAAAATTGATACTGAAGAAGTAGCTTAAGTACTTAAAATTTATGACCTGTAAAATTATTGGCTCTGGTGGCTATCTTCCTCCAAAAATAATTAGTAATGACGAGCTAACAAAATTTGTTGATACTAATGATAAATGGATTAGGACAAGAACAGGTATCTTGCAACGGCATATAGCAGGTGATGCAGAGTATACGTCTCATTTAGCTTTTAAATCAGCACAGAAAGCTATAGAAGATGCTATGATATCAGTGGATGATATTGATTTAATTATTACATGTACTACCACGCCAGATAATAGTTTTCCTTCTGTTGCTACTAAACTGCATGGATATCTTGGTTTAACTAATATACCATCTTTTGATTTACAAGCAGTATGCGCAGGCTTTATTTATGGTTTGCAATTAGCGCATTCTCTTATTGTATCTGGTAAATATAAAACTATTTTGCTTATAGGAGCTGAGAAAATGACTTCGCTTTTAGATTGGAATGACCGGTCTACTTGTGTGTTATTTGGTGATGGAGCAGGTAGCGTAATATTACAGCGTAGTAATGATGACTCTGGTTTGATAGATAGTAATATCTTCTCAAGCGGTACTGATTATGAAATATTATACACAAGTGGTGGTACAAGTATGAATGGTACTAGCGGTAAAATAGTGATGCAGGGTCAAAAATTATTCCGTCATGCAATAGAAAAAATGCTTCAATCTATAGAAGATTTACTCTATGCTAATCAATTCAGTGTAAGTGATATTGATTATTTTATACCGCATCAAGCAAATATCCGTATTATCAATAAACTTGCTGAACTATTAAATATAGAAGAGCACAAAGTAGTAAAAACAGTAGAAAAACATGCTAATTGCTCTGCAGCTTCTATCCCACTTGCGTTGAGTGCTCTTAAAGAATCAGGGAAAATTAAAAAAGGTGATATTTTACTATTTTCAGCTATAGGTGCAGGTTTAACTTGGGGTGGTGCATTAATAAGATGGTGAATATGTTACTTTAATATTTTAAAAAATTTTCTATGTTATTTCATATTTTTAAGTACTAAATAATGTATACTCCTGTTATAAACTGTGATCCCTTTTATATTTTTCAAATTTCATATATTTTTTAATTCAAAGTATCCCAATTGTAAAAATGATATTTTTACCACATTTATATATGGGTAATTGCATTTTATAATATTTTAGCCTTTAAACTCATAAAATAATGATATATACTAACTCACATAGCTTTTAGTTAGTTTTTTATAACTAGCTAAAATGATGCGAATATTATAAATTATAATCTCAAGGAGTTTGATTATGAAAACAAAAATTACATTAGCTTTTCTTGCATTATTTATGCTTGCAGGGTGTAATACAACTAAAAAAACCACACAAATGGCCGGTATGGTGCATCAATGCGAAGAAACATCATTAATAAAAGATTTTGAGAAACATGCAGGTAATGCTGTATGGTTTGCTTTTGATAGTTCTTCTTTATCTCCAAAAGCTAAAGAAGAATTAGAAAGACAAGCTTGCTGGTTATCAAAACATCCTGAAGTTAAAGTTACTGTTGAAGGGCATTGTGATGAAAGAGGTACTAGAGAGTATAACTTAGCTTTAGGCGAAAGAAGGGCAGCAGCTGCAAAACAATTCTTAGCTAATAAAGGCATAGCTCATAATAGATTAAATACCATCTCTTATGGTAAAGATAAACCTGCTATGATTGGTAATACTGAAGAAGCTTTTTCTTATAACCGTAGAGCTGTAACAGTTTTACATAAATAAAATTATTTACTAATTTTATTTATTTTAAAAGGTCGAGTTTTATTACTCGACTTTTTCTTTATTATTTCATCATCTTGATATGCAAGTATTGATGTCTGAATACAGAGTATATTGTTATTGCTAGGAGTATGTTGCTCGTATTACTAAATATACGGAATATTTTAAACTGGATCACATTGTCAAGAAGCTACTGCATTATTCATCTGCGTGCAATCTCGTTAAATAATACAAAATTTCTGAGATTGTTTCGTTAATTACTTTGTTATTACTGTATATTATGAGTAAAAAACTTATCTACATAAAGAATATATCATTTTTATGAGATACATCAAAAATATAAAAATTTTACTAGACTTGACTAGATAATAATTATATAAATTTCACATAAAAAGGGGCTGTAGCTCAGTTGGTTAGAGCACGCCGCTCATAACGGTGTGGTCGTAGGTTCAAGTCCTACCAGCCCCACCACACGTATTCTTATTTAAATTCGTATTAGAACTGAATTTATAATGATTAATCTTAAAACACTATCTTTGTATCTTACTAAATTATATTCTAAGTGTTTCTTTATTATATTATTCCTTTTAATCGGACTATTAATTATCTCAAATATTTTTGACCTTTTGCAAAAATTCAAAAATATTTATGTTCCTTTTAGTTTTTTTTGGAGATTTATCTTATATAAGATTCCTTATTTACTCAGTCAAGTTTCTTCGTTAATAAGTTTTACTTCTATGTTATTTTTTCTTAGAAATCTAACAAAAAGTAATGAATTAACTGCGATATTATCTAGTGGTATTCATATTTGGCAAGTACTTATTATACCATGTATTGTAACTTTAATTTTAGGTATCATTTGTACGACTATATTGAATCCTATAAGTACTATAGGCTTACAAAAATATTCGTTATTAGAAGCAAAATTAACTAAAAAAGCCTTAAGTGAGTGTCTAATATCTGAATCAGGCTTATTGTTTTTTGAATCTTTAAATGAGCATAATCAAATTATTCAAACAAAATTTATTGATGTTGCTGAGAAAAAATTAAATAATATTACAATTTTATTTATTGATAATAATAATTCTTTTTTAAAGAGAATTGACGCATTATATGGTATTATTGACAATAAAAAATTATATCTCAACAGAGTTAAGGTCTCTACAAAAGATGAAATTAAGTCTTACAGCAATTTAACTATACAGACAAATCTATCAATTAATAGTTTAGTAAATAAATTTATGCGTCCTGAAATGGTTTCTATTTGGGCTTTACCTAAATTAATTAATGAATTATTAAATTCAGGTTTGTCGGCTATAAATTATCAAATTTATTATTACAAGCAATTATTTAAGCCTATAATGATGATGGCAACAGTAATTTTAGCAAGCTGTTTTATTAGTCTTAAACAGCGTTGTAATTCACAAGAAAAAATACTTATATTAGGTTTATTCTCAGGTTTTATAGCATATTCGTTATCAGAAATTTTATTAAAAATACTTACTTATAATAATTTATCTTTAATTGCTGCTATTTTATTACCTAGTATGCTAATATTTTTTATTAGTAACTTTATTATTTTACATTATAAGGAAATTTAATATATCTTTTCATTTAATTTGAAAAATGAAAAATTTGTTGTGTCGCGTCTAATTTTTGATCCTTACATAGTATCCTACACTGCTGTCAAAAATTCTGGTGCCACTCGCTTTTTATAAAATTAAATTTTAAGTTTTGATTTTCTATAGAACTGTTTTTTTATTCACAGTCTTATAGAAGTGTTTTTAAAATTTAGAGAGAAAAATACAATGATAATGAAGTTTTTGGAAGGTTTTTCTTCCGGTATGGCAATAGATCTTGGTACTGCCAATACTATTGTTTATCAAAAAAGTCGTGGAATTGTTCTAAGAGAACCTTCTGTTATTGCATTAATTAAAAAAGATGGAGCTTTTGTCCCATATGCTTATGGTCATGAGGCAAAAATGATGCTTGGTCGTACTCCTACAGATATTGAAGCAAAAAGACCTTTAAAAGATGGTGTTATAGCTGATTTTAAAGGTGCAGAGGAAATGATAAAGTATTTTATTAAAATGGTGCATAATCGTCGCTCTTTTTTTGGTCCAACAATTGTTATTTGTGTGCCTTCAGGGTCTACGCCTGTTGAGCGTCGTGCTATCCAAGAAGCAGCAGAAAGTGCAGGTGGTAGAGATGTCTATTTAATTGAAGAGCCTATGGCAGCAGCGATTGGAGCAGGGTTGCCTGTAACGGAAGCGACTGGTTCAATGATTGTTGATATTGGAGGAGGTACTACAGAAGTCGCAGTTTTGTCACTAGGTGGGATAGTATATGCACGGTCTGTAAGAGTCGGTGGTGATAAGATGGATGAAGCTATTATCTCATATATAAGAAGGCACTATAACCTACTGATAGGTGAGGCTACAGCCGAAAAGATAAAACAAGAAATAGGTACAGCTTATGTAGATGAAAATGCTGAGCCGAGAAAGATGGAAATTAAAGGACGTGATTTAATTTACGGTATTCCTAAAGAAATGATATTGAATGAAAGACAAATTGCTGATAGTCTCATTGAACCGGTCAGTCAAATTGTTGAAGCAGTAAAAGTAGCATTAGAGGCAACACCTCCTGAATTATCTTCAGATATAGTTGATAAGGGAATTGTTTTAACAGGTGGTGGCTCATTATTACGCAATCTTGATTTTGTTCTTAGTGAAGCAACTAAATTGCCTGTTATAGTTGCTGATGATGCACTCTCTTGTGTTGCACTTGGCACAGGTAAAGTACTTGAAGATTTTACAAAGCTAAAACATGTACTATTTAAACAGGATTAAAAATGGCTATACTTGCAAATAGAGTAAAAAATTCTTCAAATTCATTAGAATTAATACGAATAATATCAAATATTCTGAAGCGTTTTTGTGTTATATTTGGGTTTATATTGTCTATATATTTATTTTTTATTACACCTTAAAAAATATCTAGTATATCACTTGAAGTAACTGGTAGTATAGTATCTATAGGTTTAGCCATCTATAAAGATATATTTGAATATATAAATTTAGTAACACAAAAATTTATTTATTTTCAAGATTTAGAGCGGAAAAATATAGAACTTAAGCTTGAGATAGCAAGATTACAACATTTGCAAAGCGAAGTAGAATCGGTAAAAGCCGAAAATATTGCATTAAAAGATTTATTAATGATTGCTGAGGAAGAAGAATTTGAATATTTTACTACTAAATTACTGAGTGTATCTTTTAATCCCTTTTCTAGAACTGCTTTGATTGGCGCAGGTAAAAAGCAAGGTATTGAACCTGATCAAATCGTTGTTAATTCAGGTAAATTAATAGGAAAAGTAATAGAAGTAAGTAATAATTACTCTAAAGTAATGTTGATTAGTGATGTTAATTCTAGAATACCTATTAAAGCTAATTCTTCAAGAGAACAAGGTATTTTAGCAGGTAATAATAATAATAGTAAAATTTTATACTTACCTAACAATCATTTAGTACAAAAAGATGAGGAAATAGTAACCTCTGGACATGGTAATATTTATCCTGCAGGTATTTTAGTGGGCTATGTGTCTAAAGTTACGGAAAATGATGTAATAGTAACCTTAGCAGCTGATTTATCTAAAATGGAATTTGTACAAATATTATTGCCGAAGCAGTAATTCCTGTTTTTTAAAATGTTGTACTTTACATAATTACTGTAAAAACGTGTCTTTGTTTCATGGAACATTTTTATAATTCCTGTGGTGGTAAAAACCTAGCTTAAATAATTATATTTTACTACGAAATTATAAGTTCTTTATTCTAAATTACTGCTATAACGGAAATTAAGAGTATACAAAAGAATGATTCCAGCATTATAACCGAATATATTTATATTATAATCTATAAATTAAAATTTTATCAAAACTTCATCATCGCAAACATCACTGAAGTAATTATTTTTATTGAAGTCAAAATAAGAAGCTTTAAAGTTGATGATAGATTTGTATCTAATCAAAACAAGACTAGATGGTAATTATACCTTGAATGTTTTTAATTAGCCATGCTATATATTATCAACTTGGATTTGGTATTATAATTTCTTATAAATTATCTATAATAATAAAAATTTTTTTAGTATTATCCGTGTTGTTTCATCGCTTGATTTTTGCTACTGTTATCTTGTGATACAGTTAGAAGATCAATATATTTTTTAGTTGTTATATACTGTTAATAAGTTACGGTGTGATACCAAGTACGTTTCCTAATTCATATAACAAGGTTGGTAATACTCGATAAACTTTGTATGTATATATATAAATCGTTTATTTATTCAGAGGTTATTAATATGGCACTTGCTACTAAAGTAAAAGAATTTTTAGAAGAAAAATTAAAACAAGAAAAGATAGATCGTAAATATCTTGCTCAGGTCACTAATATCCCTTATACTACTGTTAGTAGAATTATGAGAGCAGAAGCTAATCGTGAATTTAATCCTGAAATAGATACTATTTTAAAAATAGCAAAATATTTTAATTGTACTATGGATGAGGTAATAAAAAGAAAAGTGCATAATAATTCATAAAGCTTTATACAAGTGAATTTTGTATTATTAATGCATTTGACCTATTACTTCCAGGGCTTTGCATTTTAAATTCATCTTGTCTAAATCTGCTGTCTCTATGAACTAAAACATAAAATATGAAATTCAAAAATAAAGGACTGATTATAATTTTATCTTCTCCTTCAGGTACTGGTAAGTCAAGTTTAGCTAAAGAATTATTGAAAATAGATAATAATTTACGTTTATCTATTTCAGTCACTACAAGGAAACCACGTTTAGGAGAAGTAGATGGTATAAACTATTACTTTAAAAGTGATCGAGAGTTTAAAACATTAGTTAAACAGAATAAATTCCTTGAATATGCTAAAATATACAATGATTATTATGGTACTCCTAAAGAATATGTTAAAATGTTATTAAAGCAAGGCTTTGATGTTTTATTCGATATTGATTGGCAAGGAGTCAGGAGTATTAAGAAAAATACTAATAATGTTATTACTATATTTATATTGCCTCCTAGTATTGAAATACTGGAACAACGCTTAAGAAATAGAGCGACAGATAATGAAGAAACAATCAAATTGCGTATGCAGTCGGCACAAAATGAAATATCGCACGCTAATGAGTATGACTATGTAGTTATTAACGATGATTTCAGTCAAACGCTTAAAAAAATACATGAGATTATAGTTGCAGAAAGAGCAAAGAATTTTGCTTACCATGAATATTAGCAGTAAGTTTTATTTTTTTGTTGAGCTTTATAATCATTATGCATGATCTAATCAACTGTTATATTGTAGATATTATATTGCCTTCTATATTTTGTTTTATCTTATCAACATATTATTATGTTATTGTCTCTTGAACTTGATAACTTTATCAAACTTCATTATATTCTTATTTGTGGCTCTTGTATTTGGTTAGTTGGTAGTATATCAAGTCATTAGTAATATTTCCGATGTTAAGATTGAAACTTTCACAAGGTTTGTGCTTTGACGCTTAAGATTATCGAGCTTAATAAGCTGTATTATAATTTTTCTAGCATGATGTTCATTGCTTTTATACTATTGTTGTACGACAAAATAATAAATGGTCAAATTAGTTTTTATATACATAACTAGTCGTTACTATACAATCATTTAATATTCCATTAAACTTAGATTCACCACAGCAGTTATGACCTATAAGACAAATCTTTATAATTCTTGTACAAAACTCAATAACATTACTTTACAATTAAAGCTTAAATGAATCCCTTGCATGTAATGAATTACTCTTATATCATAGTATGATAATAATTTATACTAAATCTTCTTAATTACTAAGCTAGCATTAGTACCGCCGAAGCCAAAAGAATTAGATAATACGTAATCTATTACAGTTTCTCTAGCTTTGAATTTTACTAAATCTATCTTAACATCATCTATAGGGTTTTCTAAGTTTAAGGTTGGTGGTGCAATCTGATCTCGAATTGTAAGAACTGAAAATATAAACTCAACACTTCCTGCTGCACCAAGCAAATGTCCTATTGATGATTTAGTAGAAGACATTAGAATTTTGGGATTCGATTCTAAAAATAATTTTTGTGTAGCGTCTAATTCGATCATGTCTCCAAGAGGAGTAGAAGTACCATGTGCATTAATATAATCAATCATACTAGGAGTTATATCAGCATCTTGTAATGCTTCACTCATTGCTCTATAAGCTCCTCTACCTTTAGGATGTGGAGCTGTCATATGGTATGCATCACCTGTAGAGCCGTATCCTATAACTTCACAATAAATTTTAGCTCCACGATTTATTGCATGCTCATATTCTTCTAAGACTACAATGCCTGCTCCCTCACCCATCACAAAACCACTTCGATCTTTATCCCAAGGTCTTGAGGCTTTTTCAGGATTATCGTTATATTTAGTACATAATGCTCTAGCAGCAACAAAACCTGCAATTCCGACAGGTGTAACTGGAGCCTCTGCACCGCCTGCGATCATAACATCGGCATAACCATGTTTTATCATACGCATAGCATCACCTATAGCATGTGCGCCTGTAGAGCAAGCTGTCACTGCTGCTTGATTCGGGCCACTAAAACCGTATTTTATAGAAACAAGACCAGATAAAAGGTTAATTAATGATGCCGGAATAAAGAAAGGGCTAACTTTGCCGTTATTTTCTTTATAAAGTTTAATAGAGGTATCTTCAATCATTTTAAGTCCACCGATTCCTGAACCTAATATCAGGCCGGTTCTATCACGAGATTTTTCATCTTTGGGTAACCAGCCGCTATCTTCAACTGCTTCGGTTGCGGCTGCGATTCCGTAATGGATAAATTTATCCATTTTACTTAGTCTATTAATATCATCTGCTTGTGTAAAATTTTCTAGTTTAAATCCATTTTGCTCAGAATTATCTATAACGCCAGCAATTTTACACGCAAGTTTAGAAGTGTCAAATTCTGTAATAGTTTTTATACCACTTACTCCGCCTACAATATTTTTCCAAGTTGAGCTAACATTAAGCCCAACAGGCGTAACAAGTCCAAGCCCAGTAATAACTACTCTTTTATTTATGTTTTGATTTGACATTTTTAATTATCTTAGGGATTTAATTTATGCAGATTAAGATTGGCGTTCTTTGATATATTTTATGACATCGGATACGGTTTTAATTTTAGTGGCTTCATCATCAGGGATATCAATACCGTATTCAACTTCTATTGCCATCATTAACTCTACGGTATCAAGGCTATCAGCTTTCAAATCTTCTATAAATCTTGAATCTGTAGTTATTATCGCTTTATCTTTATTTAGCTTCTCAGCAACCATTTCAATAACTTTCTGTTCGATCTTGTCCGTTGTACTCATAATTTTGAACTCCATAAATCATTTATTTTATATATTTTATAATAGCAATTATTCAACTATTAGATTTTATTTTCATTGCTATGAATATTTGAAATAAATATTCATAAGCATTTTCTCTTTAAAAGAACTTCTAGCACAAAAAATTATTTTTTGCTAGCATAAAATTTTATACCATTAACATACCACCGTTTACATGTAGAGTTTGACCAGTAATATATGATGCATTATTGCTTGCTAAAAATGCGACTGCGTATGCAACGTCTTCTGGTATACCATAAGTACCTAGTGGAATTTTTTGTACTATTGCTTCTCGTTGTTTTTCATTGAGTTTATCAGTCATATCTGATTTAATAAATCCTGGTGCTACTGCATTAACCGTAATCCCTCTAGTTGCAACTTCGTAAGATAGCGATTTGGTCATACCTATTAAACCTGCTTTAGAAGCGCAATAATTAGCCTGTCCTGGGTTACCTGCAATTCCTACTATTGAAGATATGTTAATAATGCGTCCATACCTTTTTTGTATCAATTTTTTTATTGCTTCACGATTTAAAATAAAATTGGCTTTCAAATTAATATCAATAACTTTGTCGAAATCTTGATCTTTCATTCTAATTGCGAGTGTATCACTAGTAATACCGGCATTACATACTAAAATATCTAAATTTGATGTTTTAGATATTAAATTACTACATTCTTCCTTATTCGCAAGATTACATACTTCTATGGTATAATTATCTTTTAAAGCATTGCCAAGTGATTTTAATTTTTCTTCATTACTACCGCTAATAATTACCTTGCTCCCGAGTTTATGTAGTAACCGCGCTATGGCACTTCCTATGCCACCTGAAGCACCTGTAATTAAGGAAGTTTTACCTGTTAAATCAATCATTTTATTCCTCCGTTTGATCAAGATTTATATTAGTAATTGCTGACGATTTTTCTCGTATTATTTTCTCAATTTCGTTGGAAATTTGTGGATGTTCTTTTAAATATTGTTTGACGTTTTCACGTCCTTGCCCTATGCGTATTTTATTGTAAGAAAACCACGACCCTGATTTCTCAATAATCTCAAGCTTAACACCAAGATCGATTATTTCACCTTCTTTTGAAATACCTGAACCATACATTATATCAAAATCTGCAGTTTTAAATGGGGGAGATACTTTGTTTTTGACTACTTTTACTTTAGTTTGGCTACCTATCACTTCTTCTTTATCTTTAATGGAGCCAATTCTTCTTATATCAATTCTAACAGAAGCATAGAATTTTAAAGCATTACCACCTGTTGTAGTTTCAGGGCTACCAAACATCACACCTATTTTCATCCTGATTTGGTTGATAAAAACAGTAATACAATTTGTACGATTAATTGATGCGGTAAGTTTACGAAGTGCTTGGCTCATTAATCTTGCTTGAGAAGCCATTTGAGCATCACCCATTTCACCTTCAATTTCTGATTTTGGTACTAAAGCTGCAACACTATCTATTATTATCATATCAATACCGCCTGAGCGAATTAACGTATCAGCAATTTCTAGAGCTTGTTCACCTGTATCAGGCTGTGAAATGATAAGCTCATCAATGTTTACGCCTAATTTTTTTGCATAAGCTGGGTCTAAGGCATGCTCTGCATCAATAAAAGCACATGTACCACCCTTCTTTTGAGATTCTGCAATTAAATGTAGTGTCAAAGTAGTTTTACCTGAGCTTTCAGGTCCAAAAATCTCGATAATTCTGCCTTTAGGTACACCTCCGATCCCAAGCGCTATATCTAGCCCAAGTGAGCCTGTTGATATTGCTTCTATATCAACATTTGGACGTTGCCCTAATTTCATTACGGAACCTTTCCCGTAGCTTTTTTCTATTTGTGCGAGTGCCGCAGCAATGGCTCTTTCCTTGTCTATATTTGACATAAATTTCTATATTATAAACTTATCAATTAAGATATAAGTTTGAGAAAGAAAAATCAAATTTTATTTATTGTGCGTATAAGATTAAATCTTCATTTCTTTACTATGTAAAAATTAGTTATGTTATTTATTAATTGATTTTTCTCATTGCTTTTCTATTAATTATATTATTTGCAAAAGATAGTTTTATTTAAATAATATGGTATCGCAATTTCCACACTATCTTACTACTATATATTTACATCTTATATTTAATTATTTTAAGCATTTGCTTAGTTTTAATATCGATTTATGCATATATAAGTCGTACATTCTGTAATGCTTATATAAGATTTGATTTAATAACCATATAATTTACAACATTATTGTATTGTCTAATTAATGCAGGTACATTATGAGATAGAGTATATTATTAATTATTTGAGACTTTTAGTTTAGATTATAATCGTAATCATAGTAACTATAGGACACTTTAATTATGAAGAGTGTTTGTGAAGCTTTTAAATTGGCAATTTACATTTTTTATCAATGCATATATTGCGTTACTAATTATTATTTTTTATAGTTTAGATTCCTGTATGATCTAATTCTAGTATAATGAACCATTTGATTGAATATGAAAATAATTTTTTCTCTATGTAAGATTTAGTTTAATGCATTAAAAAAAATGTTATCTCAATATTATAGTATTTACATAATGCTCTTAATTAATATTGTGTGACTAATAATTTTTACATAAAAGTAATTATCTATTAGTAGATTTTAGTATAGTACTTGTGTCTTAGAGTTTATAATGTCTCTTATATCATTAAGATTACAGTTGATCAAAGTCTTCAGTCGTTTAATGTTGATATGTGTGTTGCTTGTAGTAGTTTTTACTTTAATTGTATCTTTAGTTATATGATGTTTTCATACACGATCTAGCACCTTGTTAGTAATATTTAGGTAGTTTAATCTTTAGTACTATGTTTTACCTATAGAGATTTATTAATCGAATACTAAGTATTGTTAGTATAAGCAATAGTTTATGTATCTCTACTACCGTAACAGTTATTATGAATGTTGTAAGAAAGATTTGTAGATGCAGTGGCACTGTGTATGTTATTAGTAATACATACATAGTGTTTCTGTATCAATGGGGAGAAAATAGCTCATGATTAAATTTTTGTTACAGAATCATTTTTTCTCAACAATTACCACATTCATTTTCTCGCTTACCTACCCTTAGACTGCAACTTGGAGTATTTCAAATTAACATAATTTTGGTAGTTAGCGTAGCCCCAAAACTATCAAAAATACAACAACAGTATGTTTAAATCTGACAGTAACACTTAAATCATGAATATACCAAATATCTACAATAAAAGTTGAGGTAAGCAATACTCTAATTTTTTGTAAAGGATGCAACACAATAAAATAGCATTTTATAACCCCCAGTGATATTTAACTTTTAAAAAAATGCTGGTTTGTTTTTAATATCCTATTCAATTATCTCTAAGGGGCTATAAGCTTCAATAGCTAATAATGGTGTTGCGTAATTTAGCTCTTCAATCTCTTCGTAATGAGAGCTAAATATCTCCAATATTTCTTTAATACTTGCTTTATATTCTTCAGAGTCTGGATTTTCTGTGCGTATCATTGTGATTAACTTTGCAAAGTTGTTAATAGTAGTAAAGCTATCATTACCTTTAAGATTATCACATATTTCATGTAATATTTTGCTTACAGAAGCTAAGTTTAATGCGATAGCAGATGGTGAATTTAATTTTATAATTTCATTATTTAAATTAGTTAGTGATGATATTGAGGACTTAAATTCCTGCATAGATTTTGCTAATTTTATAATATCATTTAAATTATTTATTTTTATAATTTCATCCAATATAAATGCATTGTTCTTAAAATTTTCGTATAGTAGTGTTGAAAATTTTAATTGTTTGTTCTCTCTTACTAATTCTATATTTTCGTTTTTTATAATTTTTCCATTATAATTATCCCATACATATTTAGCTGTGTATCCTAAGATACTGCCTAGAGCTAATGTTCCTAATGCTACTACATAATAATAAGAGTTGCTATATTCATGGCAATTTGTATCATTGTTAGACTTTTCTGTAGTAGGCTCATCATAAGTTTTACCGAATTGATCTAAAATATACTTACCTATTTCCATAGGAGATATATTATCTAAATATAGTCCTAAGTGATTTAGAGTCTCTGCGAGAGTATTGATAAACGATGCACGAGGTATTAAAGTTTCTTTATAAGAATGATAATTTTGTAAAACACTAATAGCAGCTTCTTCAGTACATTGATTTAAACCTAAGAAATTAGCTCCATTAGTTGAGGTAATATCACCTTGCGAAAACATATAACCATTTGTTACTTTATAAATCTTGCCAAGAATATTAGCTGTACCGTTTTGATTATGTGTTACAGTTTGATCTAAAAGTAGATGCGTATTATTTTCTGTATCAGTAAAAATATTATTTATTGGAATATTTAAACCACTGCTGCACTCTTGGTGTAGTATTGAAAAATCATTTGGTGACTCAGTAAAAGATTGCATAATATTTTTCCAATTACAATCTGCATTATGCACTATATAACCTTTTCTAAAAACTCCTTCAACAGTACTATATACTGATGAGAATATAGTACTGCTTAATTTATGTATAATGTGGCGTATATTATAAGGTAACCACTTACAATTTCATTGTCAAATATGGTATAACGCATTTAAAGTTTACATTTATCGGTGCCATAATATTAGCCATCATTATTTAATAAAAATTATAAGATGTTGTGTTTAGAGCACATTAATGCTTTTGTCAAGATAAAAACAGAATTTTTTATTATGAAAGCAGATACGTGGTGTCACAATATAACTTGCTAATGTATCTAGCTTATTATTTCCATAAATGTGCGTTTTTTACTTGATTCTATAGTCAGGCAGTATGCACTAAGTCAGTTCTTGCGCCATGAAGTAATGCAAATGCCAATAAAGCATCACATTCATTTACCTATGCAGAAATTTTTAAAGATTTCGTTTAGTATTTCTTCTACATTAATAACGCCTGTAATAAGACCAATGCAGCGTACTGTCATTCTAATATCTTCAGTTGCGAGTACTAAATCATTGTCTAAGTTAAAATCTATTAAATGCGAGAGAGCTTGTTTTAAATAATGACGATGACGCTGATTTGTTATATAAGGGGTTTCTGTAACACCTGCCAGATTTTCAGCAATATTTTCAATATTTTTTAAAATATTTGAAAGAGCAATATTATTTTTTACTGAAACTCTTAAGCATTTATATCTATTTTCAATAGCAAAGGTTTTATTTGGCTCAATTAAATCAATTTTATTAATGATTACGATAGTATTTTCATCAATTAAACCTGTAATATCATTATTTATAGATGAATCTAATTTTTCGGCATCAAACATAACAATTTTAATATTTGCTGTTTTAGCAGAATTAATAGCTCTTTTTATACCTTCTTGCTCTATAATGTCAGTACTTTCTGTTCTTATACCTGCTGTATCTTGCAAAATAATAGGGTAGCCGCCAATGTCTAAATGTCCCTCTATTATATCTCTAGTAGTTCCTGCAATATTTGAGACAATTGCTATATTTCTTTGCATCAAGAAGTTTAATAAACTAGATTTACCTGTATTTGGTGGACCAATAATTGCAAGTTTAAGACCATTATTTAGTAATTCTCCTCGTCTGTTATCATTAAGATAATTAGATATTTCATTTACAATGTTTTTATGAGTGTTATTAACGTCATTAAGTATGCTCTCCGGTATATCTTCATCAGGGAAATCAATATAAGCTTCAAGTAGAGAGATAATCTTTAAAAGCTGATTACGCCACTTATTATATAATTCTTTAAGGCCTCCGTTTGCTTGTCTAACGGCTTGCCTATGCTGCATAATAGTTTCGGCATTAATTAAATCTGCTATTCCCTCTGCTGCTGTTAAATCGAATTTATTATTTAAAAAAGCTCTTTTTGTAAATTCTCCTGCTTCTGCTAAACGAATATCAGCTATATTTAATAATGTATTAATTAGCATTATAGAAATAGCTTTACTTCCGTGCGTATGAATCTCGACTACATCTTCGCCAGTAAAACTATTAGGTAGCTTAAAATAAACAACCATAGCATTGTCAATGAGCTCATTGGTTTCAGGTACAATAATTTGTTGATAATACATTAATCTTGGTTTAAAGTCTTTTCGACCTGTAAGTAATTGCAAAACCTCTAGGCTTTTAGGGCCTGAAATCCTAAAAACCGCTACTCCTGCTTTACCGAATGCGGAGCTTTGTGCAAATATCGTTTCCACTTATTTTCTATGCCTCTTGCTTAAGTTAGATATATAATATAATATAAAATATAATAACTTTATTATTATTCTAGAGAAAATCATGGTATCAAAAACATTAAACTTTAGACGTTTAAATTGTCAAATCCCGAATTATAAAACTAAAATTCTAGAACTAAGCAAGGAACGTGAGTCAAGTCCCATATATATAGATTTTATTCAGAAGTTTTTAAATTATATTCCTATAGATTATGATTTTGAGAATAGGGAAAAGTTATTTCAAAATTTTGCAGATGAAGCATTTAAATTTTTTCAGCAAAGGGTAGACAGAGCAAGAAAAATATCAATAACAAAGTCAGTTATCGAAAATGATCCAGCCATAAATATCTTGATATTATTGGATAATAAGCCACATATTGTTGATGTTATTATATGTTTGCTTAAAAACATGAATTTACAAGCTAAGTTTTTACTACATCCGGTAATAAACTGTATGCGAAATAGTCAAGGAGAATTAGAAAAAATATATGAAAATTCTGTATTGGATGAAAAATCAGAATTGATACTCCATTTAACAATTTTAGGAAATTTTGATGATAAAACTACTCAATTTTTAACTGAGGCTATAAATGAAAGATTAGAAGAGTTACAACAGAGCTATATACATTTACCACAATTGCTTACAAAATTACAAGATTTATCTAAGAATATAATTGATAATGACAAATTCAATTTTGGAGAGGCAAAAGAATTCTTAAATTGGTTACAAAACGATAATTTAGTTTTATTAGGGACTTTTGATTTTGAGGTAAAATCTTTAAAATTAAGCAATGAAATAGGAGTTGCAAAAATATGGCAAGAAGTAAGGGATGAAATTGATGATATTATAAAATGTTCTGCTAATACTTTATATCAAAATCAATTAATAATACTAGGTAAAGTAAATAGTATATCACTTATCCATTCAGATAATTTGATTGACTATATTCTAGTGAAAAAATTTGACTCTTCGGGTGAATATATTTCAGGAAGTATAATTTTCGGTATATATAATGCAAATATGTATTACTATTCAATAAGTAATATTCCAATCTTACGACAAAAGTTTAATTTTGTAATTGAGAAAGCTGGTTTTTCATTATCTGGTTATAATGCTGATAAATTAAGAATTTTAATTGAATCATTACCAAGAGCAGCATTAATACAGATTGATCAAAGTGATTTATATTGTATGTGTTTACATATGCTCTCAAGTATGATGAGTAAGAAACTTAAACTATTTATTCAATATGATTGGTCGAATTCTTTTCTTAATATTATAATTTTTCTACCAAGAGAACGTTTAACTGCCGAAATACACAATATGATAGATTGTTATTTATCGGAAAAATTTGGTAGTAAAATTTTATCCAATTATATAACAGAAGTAGCTGGTAATTTTTCTTATCTTTTTGTAACACTTGAAGCACAGGGTGTACATAAAATAAATTTTGAAGCAGAAATAATACAGCAAGATTTAGATCGTATATCTACACGTTGGAGTGAAGATTTTTATTTTAAACTTTCTAAAAAATTTGGCGAATATCAAGCAGGTATTAATTTAAAGATTTTTGATAATGTTTTTCCACCAGATTATAGACAAAAATTTTCTCCAGAAATAGCTTTAATAGATATTGAATATTTAAAGAACGCAAGCGAGTCACAAGCCTGTATGTTTAATTTAGTTTCTGTGAATGAAACAGAATTTTACTTAAAAATATATAGTCCAAAAGTAAAACTTGCACTTTCTAATATATTACCGTCAATAGAAAATTTAGGTTTTAAGGCGATTGATGAACAAACTTTTGCAATTAAAGAGGCAATGGAAATCAAAGAAAGTTGGATATATAATTTTATTTTAACTTCTATTGTACCGGTCAAAGATAATATTTCCGCATTAAAAATAAATGTTGAAGAAGCTTTAGACCAAATGGCACTTGGTATGCTTGCTAATGATTCTTTAAGTAAATTAATAGTGCTTGCAGGTTTTAATTGGAAGCAAGTTAAACTTATTAAAGCTTTAACAAGATATTTACATCAAACAGGATTTAGTTACGGTAAAGGTTATGTACAGTTAACATTACTAAAACATCCAGAATATACAAAAATGTTGGTAAATCTATTTGATATAAAATTTAATCCTAAACATCCAGATAACAATTATGATGCAATTCAAGATAAACTAAATAATTACTTAGTAACCGTTGAAATGAGTAGTGAAGATAAAGTACTACGTAGTATGCTCGGTATAGTTAATGCTATTACTCGCACAAATTATTATCAACCACATAAACATATTTTTTCATTTAAATTTGATTCTTCAAAAGTACCGAATTTACCTAAGCCGATTCCATTTGCTGAAGTATTTGTTTATTCTAGAAATTTTGAAGCTATTCATTTAAGAGGTGGACCAGTGTCACGTGGAGGACTACGATGGTCAGATAGAGCTGAAGATTATAGATTTGAGATTCTTGGACTGATGAAAGCACAAATGACTAAGAATTCAGTTATTGTACCTGTTGGATCTAAAGGCGGTTTTTATGTTAATTTTACTGAGGAAGGACTTACTCGTGATGAATATATGGAAAAAGTGGTAGAATGCTATAAGAATTTTCTTAGAGGTTTATTAGATATAACTGATAATATCATTGACGGTAAAGTAGTACATCCTAAAGATATGATTATTTATGATACACAAGATCCTTATTTAGTAGTTGCTGCTGATAAAGGTACAGCATCATTTTCAGATTATGCTAATAGCGTCGCAAAAGAATATAATTATTGGCTTGATGATGCTTTTGCTTCCGGTGGTTCTGCAGGTTACGATCATAAAAAAATGGCTATTACTTCTAAAGGAGCTTGGATTTCTGTAACTAATCACTTTAAAACCTTAGGTTTAGATGTCCAAAAAGACAATATTACTGTCGTAGGTATAGGAGATATGTCAGGTGACGTATTTGGTAATGGTATGCTAAGATCAAAGGCTATTAAGTTAGTTGCGGCCTTTAATCATAAACATATATTTATTGATCCTAATCCTAATCCTTTATTAAGTTTTAATGAGCGTTTACGTTTATTTAATTTAAATGGGTCTAATTGGTCCGATTATGATTCTACGCTTATTTCTAAAGGTGGAAATGTATTTGAACGTAGTAGTAAATTACTAAAATTATCACCAGAAATTAAAGAGTTACTTGATATAAATGCTAATGAGATGTCACCGGAAGAATTAATTAGAGCTATTTTAAAAGCCGATGTTGATTTACTGTGGAATGGAGGCATAGGTACTTATATTAAGGCTAAAACAGAAAATAATTTGGAAATCGGTGATAAAGCAAATGATAATCTTAGATGTAATGGTGAGGAAATTAGAGCAAAGGTTATAGCAGAAGGTGGTAACGTTGGTGTATCACAGAGAGGTAGAGTTGAATATGCTAAAAAAGGTGGGCGCATAAATGCTGATTTTATTGATAATTCAGCAGGTGTTGATTGTTCTGATCATGAGGTAAATATCAAGATTGCTTTAAGTAGCGCTGTAACATCAGGAAAAATTACCTTAGAAGAACGTAATAAACTTTTAATTGATATGACAAAGCAAGTTGAAGAGTTAGTATTACTTGATAATTATAAGCAAACCGAAGCAATAACGATTATGCAACTATCTCCTACTTTAACTGTTAATATACTTAGTCAATTTATAGATATTTTAGAAGAAGAAAAAGTATTAGAGCGAGATAATGAATTCTTACCTAGTGTAGAAGAATTGAATAGAAGAGCTACTAGTGGTGAAGTATTGACTCGTCCTGAGCTTTGTGTATTGCTCTCGTACAGTAAGAGAGCTGCTTATCATGAGTTAATTAATTCTACTTTTTTCCATGATAAATATTTTGATGCATACCTTATAGATTATTTCCCGAAAATGATGCAAAAAAAGTTTCGTAATGAAATTTTATCTCATCCTCTTAAATATGAGATTATTAAAACCGTTACCATAAATAAAATAATTAATCAGCTAGGAGGGCCGCTTATTAGTATTGTCAAGCTTGAGATTGGTGCTCCTCTTTGTGATATAATAAGATCATATACAATTATTTGTGAAATTTTTGCTCTCGATGATATATGGGAAACTATAAGTAATCTATCTACTCATGTAGATTACAATGTAAAAATTGATATGTTTACTGAAGTAACAAAATTAATGCGTAGGGGTATTTCATGGTTTATTAAAAATTCAAAACATCCTATTAATATTAGTGAAACTATAGAAGAGTTTAGAGGCCCTGCACAAAACTTAAGAAAAATGATAAGTACTTTATTAGTCGGCGAAGCTAAAGTAAGATTTGCAGAAAAATTAAATTATTATACAACTAGCGGTGTAGAGGAATCATTTGCTGCTACTATTGCTACATTCGACAATTTAATTTCAGTATTTGACATTATATATGTAACAAAAGAGACTGACGGCAATAATACTAAGATAGCAAAAGCTTATTTTGATATAAGCAATATGTTTAGTCTTGATTGGTTACGTAAAGTTTGTGATAAGCAATTAAATGATTCATTTTGGCGCCGTCTCGGTCTTCAATCGCTAAAAGATGATTTATATGACAAACAACGTAGATTATTAATAAAAATAATTAATAAATCTAAAACAACTATTGATTTAAATTTATGGATTGATAATAATAATAACTTAGTTAGCAATTTTCTTGATTTTATTAAAGAAATAAAAGCTCAAGAAACTATAGACTTAAATATAATTATTTTAGCAAATAAGAAATTTGAAATTTTCTTACAAAAACTTGAGTAAATTATGTCATCAATGCTTAAGCAAATTAGATTAGATGCCGGTAAAAGTTTAAATCAGGTATCTAGTGATTTAAAAATTAGTAAAAAATATTTAGTAGCTTTAGAAGAGGGTGATTTTGATGTTTTACCTGGTGAAGTATATGTGAGAGGTTACTTAAAATTATATTTAGATTATCTCAATGTGAAAGATCGCAATACAGCGCAGATAGAAGCAACAAAACAGAATGAATCTGAAAAATTATTAATTAATAAAAGAGCTACGGCATTGATAAATTATAAACGTAAAAAACAATTAGTACTTATATCGATTATGATGTTATCAATTATTATTGTAAGTCATCAATTCATAATTAATGTAACTAATTAATCTTAAGCAAAAATGGATAATAAAATATTAAAGAGATTAATGGAAGAAGTTGAGCATAAACTTGATGAATTATTGCAGGCGCAAACGCATAATCACAATGAAGTAAAAAAATTACAAAACGAAAATAAAAAATTAAAAGATAATTATATCAAAATCTTAGATCAAATTAAAATTTATATTAATGAACTTGAAGAAATAAAGAAACAGCAAAAATAATTATGCCAATTGTTACGGTAACATTAAATAATAAGAGTTTCCAATTATATTGTAATAATGGTGATGAAGAAAAAGTACTATCTTTAGCAGATAAATTGAATGATAAAATAGCAGAAATTAAACTTAGTAGTCCGACAGCCTCTTTTGATCTACTATTAGTTATGGCCTCTCTTAATGCTCAAGCTGAAATCGCTATCCTCACAGAAAAGCTTTATAAAAATGGCTTTCAGAATAATAATCACGAAGAAGAAAAATTTGCAGAAACCCTAACTACTATAGCAAGTTATCTAGAAAACCTTGCACGTAAAATGGAAAAGTGATATATTAGCTCTTGGCTGCTTGGTGCGTGAGCTTAATATTAACCTAGGACTACCACTAACTTTTAGGACATCGTCTCTGTCTAATACTCATTCAGTTTAGATATATGAAGTCCACCTTTACATCAAGGTCTTTGAAGGATTTTAAGTAACGGCCAAAGCGGTCATGTATACTCGTTGGATTTGGAAAAGAGTAAGGCGTCTTGCAGCTTATAACAGAAGCGTAAATACTAGTGCGTGAGTATTATAAGCTGCAAGACGCCTTACTCTTTTCCAAATCCAACTATGTCTATCTACTTTTCGTTTACTCACAATATATTTAAAATGAAACAAATAAAATCAAGAAATAAAGTTCTCGGTGCGTTTTTAGGCACTATCATTGAATATTATGACTATAGTTTATATGGTTTTTCAGCAGCAATTATTGCTGATAAATTCTTTTCAGCTTGTACTGATCCGTTAACAAAACTTGTAAATGTTTTTGCTGTTTATGCAGCAGCATATTTATCTAAGCCTATGGGGTCTTATGTTTTTGGACATATAGGTGATATATATGGTCGTAAAAAAGCGTTAAGTTTTACTGTAGTAGGTATTGTGATCCCTACTTTAATAATTGGTTTATTGCCTGATTATTCTTTGATAGGAGTTTGGAGTACAATAATTTTAGTTTTATGTCGCTTTATGCAAGGTATTTTTATTGGAGGGGAATATGATGGTGCAGCGATTTATGTTATTGAACATTTAGGTACAAAATACAGGTTTACTGCCTCAGCAATAACTAGATGTACTGGAGTAATGGGATTATTATGTGGAATCGCTGCAACTAATTTCTTTAATTCTCATATTTTTCCGGAGTGGAGTTGGCGTATTCCATTTTTGCTAAGTGTACCACTTGCATTAATCACTCTTTATTATCGTAGGAAATTTGATGAAACACCAGAATTTAAAAAAGCTAATTATAGTAATGATTCTATTGAAAAAATGAGTGCTATAATTAAAAAGCAATGGACAAATATTGTACGGTTAATATTTTTAGCAGGAGGTTTTGGAGCAACATATCAAATTGCGATCATTTTTATGAAGCAATATTTACCGATCGTATTACCTTCAGTTGCTATTATTATGAGTTCTTTTTCAGTGTTAATAGTAATATGTTTTGCTGTTTGCATGCCGATTGCTGGCCTTATTGCTGACCGATTAGGGGTGAATTTAGTATTAAAAATTGCATTTATATGTACTATTACAGCAAGTGTATTTTTTGTGATAGCAGTCAAATATCAAATGACTAATTTAGGTCTTGCAGTTAGTTTAATGTTAGCTGGATCAGTTGCGCCTTTTAATGCTCTAGCACATAGTATAGTTATTAAGTCTTTTGTAGTTAAAGAACGCTATCGTGTTATAAGTTTAGGACATAATATCGGTTCAATGTTAATGTCCGGTACTGCTAATTATATTTGTGCAAAGGTAATAAAATCGTTTGATTTTAACCTATTTCCAATTTTGTATCTTTGTATGTTTACGGTACTTGCTTATGCTATAAATATATTATTTAGTAAGAATGATTAAGAAAAACTTTTGTTTTTAATCAGTTATTTGAATTGTTTAGAGAACGTAATGCAATCAAAAAAATAATAAAAAATCTCAAAATTAGAATTTTTAATTAGATTGTTATGTACAATTTGTAGTTGCATATCTCAATAATGTGTTGATATCACACAATAATATCTCCTCAAAATGATGTGCACTTTAAAAGCATTTCAGTATTTTGGTTTAAATTATATGGATAATAAAAACTATTTTTCATTAATATTATTGTTTTTATAGTGTTTCATATTGCTAAAATAGTGTAAAGCTATATTAGCTAATTGAAATATGTATCACAACTAGTATAGAATTTTTAGAAAATAAACCTAAATGAGTAAATACATCTCCTTTATGATTCATTTGTAAAATATCTATCAGATAAATCCATGTTTTTTCTGTTCAAAAGAATATAGTGGTAATTCGAGTAATTATAAAAATCTCTATAATATTCACAAATATTCTTCTAGCTCATGAATGTTTGTCAGAGGTGCTAAATAAAATTCTATAGTGTCATTTAAAAACTTGATACAAGAGCATTTTGTGCGCTAAGACTTGCTGTATACTATACTCAGGCTTTATTCATTTTGTATGAAGTATCCAGAATTTAGATGTATTTCTTTATATACTTATCTCATATTTAATTGTCCTGATATCTAAGTGGTATTAATATTTATTTTAGATAAAACGATAAAATTAATATCAGGCTTTATGAATTTTTGTGGTTTTGCTATAAAAATACTAATATACTCCAACAATACTCGCTCGTTTAATTTTAACTTACATTATAAAGGTTACATGTCGTTATATATTATAACTCTAAGCTTAGAGCAATCATGCACTGTGATCTTTTGTCGTTAATCATTTGCAGTAAGTGATAGTTAAGTGTGAAAGTTATTTTGGTCGTTTTGTAATTAATTTTTATCAAAAGTCAGGGTTTAATTTTAGAATCAATATTCTATTCTTATTTAGATAGATCTTGCATCTGGTTTATGAGATCGTTTAATTGGTTTAGTATAAGATTTTGTTTCTTTAGTTGTTGGTTTATTTATAAATTGTTGAGTTTTTTCTCCTATTAACATTGCTTCTTGAAGTATATCTTTTGGTATCTTAGATGTAGATGAAGATATTTTTGAAGTTTGTTTTATTTCTAAAGTCATCTTGTGTTCTTTATTTATCTCCCTTCCTATTAATTTGTCTAGTGGTACATTTTTATAATCGGCAAGAGCGACAATCGCTCCCATATCAGGCATTTTTGTACGCCCATCTAGAAAATTTTTCCATGCTGTTTCATGTGTGCCTGTTTTCTCACTTAACTGATACGGGGTTATATTATCTGTTTCTAATATATTAAGTACAAATTTTTTAAAATTATTTCTCATTTCTTCTGGATTATCTTTATTTGTTACTGATGTATCGTTAATCCTATTACTTTCTGTTGACCTCATATCTTCACGCATTAATTTCCCCTTGTAAAATTTATTCCTAAAATTGATAGTAAAAAGAATTTCTAAATGATGGAATTTACTCTTTTTAAGAGGTTATCTATGAAATTATTTTATAATTAAAGTTTGTATAGCAAGAAAGAATAAGATTATACACTTCTATAGCAAGACTATCTTGCCATTATCATATAACAACAATAAAAAAATTTTTATAGATATCCTATAGATTTATTTATTAATATATAACGAATCAATATTAAATAGAAGATAAAATGTAATGCAATAATAAATTTAAGTGAATAAGTATTTAGGTTTATATATGACATTATATTATAAGTTATAAAACTTTCTGAAATAGACTATCATGTCTTTTCAAAATCTTTATAATTCTAAAAATAATCATTAATTAAAAATGTACAAAACCTAAGATATTTTAAAAAGATTATATAAATTAAAAATTGTTTTTTCTACATCTTTATCATTTATTAATAATGTAATTTTAACTTCTGATAACTGCATCATGTGAACATTTATATTATCTTGTGTTAACTGTGATAATATCATGGTAAGTAATTTGCAATCATTTTTAATTCCATAACCAATAAGAGAGATTGTCGCAATTTCGGTATCAAAAGTAAAATCTTGTATCTGCTTATTATTTTTGCACTTAGTAAGTAAAGTTTGTAAATTATTTTTATCAGTTAAATTCGTAATAAAATTATATTCTATATTATTTTCTATCTCTTGCATAAATTCAATACAATTATTATTATATGTAATCATATTTGCAACTTGCAAAAAACTTAAAGAAATACTATTTACAGATACTTTTAATAAATTTTTATTAGAAGTAATGCAACGAACAACACAATTTTCCATATTATACCTGTTTTGTAATGCTAATTCTATGGGTAATTTATATGTTGATCCACTAGCATCCTCAGGTATGTCTATTTTAGTGCTGTGTTTCGTATTTAGTGCAGATTCTTCCATATACGTGGATTTTACAAGAGGTATTGTATCCTTTGAAGTAATTAAAGTACCTTCTGTATTTGGTGAAAATGTTGAAAGAACGCGCATATCTATTTTATAGCGCATTACTAATTCTACTGCTCTAGGGTGTAATACTTTTGCTCCACTTGATGCTAGCTCTAACATTTCTAAAAAATCTATTTCTTTTATCCTCTTTGCATTTGGGATAATTCTTGGGTCTGCAGTAAATATTCCATCTACATCAGTATAAATATCACATCTATCAGCTTTCATAGCTGCAGCAATTAAGGCAGCAGTAGTATCGGATCCTCCTCTGCCTAAAGTAGTTACCCTATTTGATTTGTTAATTCCTTGAAAACCGGCTATTATAGGTATGATCTTTAGTTGTAAATATTTTTCTAGTAAATCTGTAGTAATGAATTCTACTAAAGCTTTACTATAATTGTTATTGGTGCGAATCGGTAATTGCCAAGCAAGTAATGATTGAGCCTTGATTTCTTCTTCTTGAAGAGCGAGTGCTAGTAATGAAGCAGTCACTATTTCACCGCTAGAAAGTGCTACATCATATTCTGCAAATTGAGACCTTTTGTTAAGGCTTGATACTTCATTACATAATGTAACAAGTTGATTAGTAACTCCAGCCATAGCTGAAACTACTACAATTACTTGGTTGTTTTTAGCTATTTCGGCTTTGATAATAGGAACGAGTTTTTTTATTCGCTCAACATTTGCAACGGATGTACCACCGAACTTTTGAATTATTAAGGCCATAGCTTATAATAGTAAGCCTAATAGAACATTCACCATTAATTGCTTTTTGTTCTTATCTAGCTTACTTACAGATATTATTGTGTGGAATTGCGTTCAACTACCATTCAATGATTTGAATGTTGGACTAGCTTTTCAATAAATATTTTTATCAACCACATAGCAATATGCATCATAATTTTGAAAAACACAAGATAATACCATGCAAAACATTTTGTGCTATGTAATATAGTATATGATTAAAGTGCAATACTTAAACATTTGCAATTTCTTTAACATTGACTATTTTATGACTCTGCTTAGTTAAAAACTCTACTCTACCTTCTATTAAAGAAAATATTGTATGATCTTTGCCAAGCCCTACATTTATGCCTGGGTGAATTTTTGTGCCGCGTTGTCTAACGATAATATTACCAGGTATTACATATTGTCCATCAGATTTTTTCACGCCTAGCCTTCGGCCAGCTGAATCTCTCCCGTTCCTGGAACTACCACCAGCTTTTTTGGTTGCCATCTTATAATTCCTTTTAAGTTATTATTATTGTTTAGTAATATCTAATATTTTTAATTCTGTTAATTCTTGACGGTGACCAGCTTTACGACGATAATTTTTTCTACGCTTTTTCTTAAAGGCTATAATTTTATTATCTTTCAGTTGGTTAGTAATTTCAGCCGTAACGATAGCACCTTTAACTATTGGAGTACCAATAAAAGAAGGTTTTGAATATTCTCCAATCATTAAAATTTGATCAAATTGAATTTTAGAACCAAGCTCTCCATCAATTTTTTCGACTTTAATAACACTATTTCTATCTACTTTATATTGCTTTCCACCTGCTTTTATAACTGCGAACATGAAAATTATCTCTTTAAAAATTTATAAATATTTATCGTATAATATTATTATACTAGAAATTAGTCAATGATCTTTTTAATAGACTTCTTGAATAACTTAATTTCTAAGGATGATATTTGATACAGCGTTCATGTTCTGTAGGGGTGTACTATTTTTATTCTTAAATCTCTGCTATTAGTTGTATTATTTAAGAATTCTAAAGTCTATTATCGATATCTATTAATACAAATATGATTGCGTATTGAGTTATCGCAGCAAATATTGCAGCAAGTAAATCATCAAGCATAATACCAATACTTCCCTTAATATTTTTATCAAACCAATTAATAGGCCAGGGTTTTACTATATCAAAAAATCGGAATAGACAAAAAGGTAATATAAAAAGTAATATAATATTTCTTGTTAATTGGCTATAATATTTCATTAAATGTGATTCATTAGCAAATAAAGCAGAAAAAAATACTAAAACAATAGTTAGCATTTGTCCTACTACTTCATCAATTACTACTTCTTTGGGATCTTGTAAATTTGTATAATTTAAATATATTTTAGTAAAATAAATACCAAACATTAAGAATATCAAACATATAATAAAGTTTATAATAAATATACTGACAAGTTGAGCTTCGCCAAGAGTAAGATTTGAGAAAGGAATAATTATTTTGTGATGAACAACAAAATATATTAAACTGTAAGTTACAGGAAAAGCAGCAATCGAACCAAAAGTGCCTGGACAATATTTTATTTTTCCTATGTAATAAAAAGTAGTAAAAAATTCTGAAAATTGTTTTTTAGTAAACATTTTTTAATTATTTTATTCTAGATTAGAGCTATAATATCTTATATAATAAAATTTTAACTTATACAGTAAAAATATATATTATGGGAATGAGCTTTAGCCATTTATTAATAGTTTTATTAATTATTTTTGTATTATTCGGTGCAGGTAAATTACCGCAAGTTATGTCTGATCTTGCAAAAGGTCTTAAAGCCTTCAAAGAAGGTATGAAAGATGATGGCAATGATAACGATAAAACGAATAATTAATTTTTAATATATCTCTTAATGACATACTAATGATACTGAATGTATTGTCTAGTCGATGTGGGCATAACATACAGGTAAAGCGTTAATCCTCTGTAATAGTAAAATATACGCCATTCTCTTTCCTAATAATATCATATCGTCTCTGAGCCACTCCATCAATGAAATGAATATTACCTGATAAACCTATATAAGGTTGTCTACTGTGCATTCTATTTAAAAATATTTCAGATACAAATTCATTGCCTATATAGTTTGCAGTCATCCGTCCTAAATCATAAGCAATAAGATGCATAAAACCCATATGGTTAATACCTAAGTCTTTTGCTCTATCTTGGACGTTGCTATTGAATAAATTTAAAGTACTGGTAAAGCTAATATCGATATTTTCAGAGTAATCAACATCAATACGATTATCACCTATTAAAATAGCTTTTTTATCTAAATTATATTTACGAATACTATCTGCTAGCAGGTTTAAATTTTTTGGATCATCGGATAAATAAATAACTGGTTTTGTTGTATCGCTCCGTTCATTTATAATATCCGCATTGTTTGAAATATTTCTTACAGCTTTTTCTATAGCTTCAGGATTATCCTCATAAAATTCAGTGTGTGATAATGATGAATTTTTTTGAATTAATATATTTTGCATTACTTGACTAATGGTTTGTGAATACTTTCCTTGAGGTAATAATGCCATAAAATCTTTATGGTGGTCACCATAATAATTGATTATGCGTATAAGTTGTTTCAAGGGAGCATGACCAAATACAAATAGCTTATCTTCTGCAAGCGCAGGATTATTTGACATAGTTATTATAATAATATCATTAGCTTTTGCTTTTTCAGTGATTAAAGACGTAAAGTTAGAATATAGAGGACCAAGGATAATCTTGGTTTTACGGGCTACTATTTTATCCATAGCAGCTAAAACATTTTGCTCATCTGAGCCGTCATAAGACGTAACATGTATATAAGATTTTACTGCATCGTTAAGTCCCATTTTAATAAGATCTTTATATTGTTTACCTACAACAGCATCAGGCCCTTGATTTGGCATTAAAATTGCTATCTCAATTTCTTTTTGTTCTTTTTTATGAATAGTAATCTCACCTTCATTATGGATTTGACAGGACGTTAAATATAACAAACTAAAAAATGATAGAAATATTAATAGTTTATGTTTTATATTAGCCATAAAATTACTTTTTGAAAAAAATTATGATTTTAAAATCTGGATTATATATTGTTTCAACACCGATAGGTAACTTTGAAGATATAACACTTCGTGCTATCTCAACTTTAAAAAATTCAGATATTATCTTATGCGAGGATACTAGAATATCACAAAAATTGCTAGCAAAACATTATATTCATACTAAATTACAAATTTATAATGATCATAGTGATTATAAAGATAGGGAATATATTATAAGTCTTATAAAAGCAGGTAATGTAGTAAGCTTAATTTCTGATGCAGGCACTCCTTTAATTTCTGATCCTGGTTATAAATTAGTTAGAGATTTGCGTAATCTTAACTATTATATAGAAGTAGTACCGGGAGTATCATCACCGATTACTGCCTTAACTTTATCTTCACTTCCTACAGATCGATTTTTATTTTCCGGGTTTTTACCTAAAACTATAGAAAGTAAGAAAAAGATTTTTGCTGAACTAGTAAATCTCAAGGCTACTTTGATTTTCTTTGATACAGCCTCTCGTTTGATAAACACGTTATTGTTAGCTAAAGAAATATTTGGCAATCGAGAAATATGTGTAGCTCGTGAGTTAACTAAAATATATCAAGAAACCAAAACAGGTGATATAGATGAAATAATAGAGTTTTATAAAAATAATATTTTAAAAGGTGAGATAGTATTGTTGATTTCAGGCAATGTACAAGTACAAAATAAACAAATAAATTTAGAAAAATTTATAGAATTTTGCTTAAGTAAAAACTTAAGTAGCAAAACCATTATAGAACTTGCTTATGATAAATTCAAAGATGTGTATAGTAAAAAAGAGATATATAGTGTAGTACATAAGAAAAAATTTACAGCTTAAAATGATAAGTTTTTGACAAAACATTTTGTAACATATGAACTTATCACTATACACTCATATTACACTTACTCTGAAATTTAGTATTAGCGCTCCTTTCTATTATAAATTTATAGCAAAAATTAATACGAGAGTTTAAAGCAACTTTAATAAGAGAATAAATATTTATTACTCTCAATTGTAAATATTTAAGTTATACTGATCAAGTGGTAGAAGTAATTATATCCTATAAAAAGAATTTTAAAATCGATAAACTATCTATATTTGATATAAAAAGCAAAAGTGAAAATTGTGGTAGGCATAATATAATATTTGAAATCTTAGTAACTGATGCAGCGTGTTACGGAAAAGATCTTTGTATTTTAAAATGTGTATATTGAGTAATTATAAGAAATATACATATTTGATTTTACAGTATTACAGATGATACTAAAAACATAAACATAAAAAGTGTTTGAGGTGATAAATTAAAATACATGTAGTAAAGAGAGAAATATAAAAAGCATTTATAGTATCTGATTGAAGAAGGAACAAGCAAAAGGAAAACAGAAAGTGATAAGTGATTAAAAAATAAAAGGTCGTTTGTGATATATAGTGAAGCTGAACAGATGTAACCTTTTAGGTTTATTTTTTGATGAATATTCAAGTTTTTATATTAAATTCTGCTTGTGATAATCGCCTTACATTATTATAAGGTCTTCTTAAGAATGTTATTACCAACTTGAGATTTTATAGTAAGCAAAAAGTTTTTAACTTGAAAATGTATTGATATAATATTCACAATATTCTTTAATAGGGCAGATGTTACAACCAGGTTTTCTAGCTTTACAAATATATCTTCCATGTAGAATTAACCAGTGATGTGCATATGTTAGCCATTTCTCGTCGATAATTTGTAACAGCTCTTTTTCTACTATTGCAGCAGTATTGCCTTTCGCGAGTCCAATCCTTTTGGATACTCTAAAAACATGTGTATCAACTGCCATTGTAGGCATAGCAAATAGGCAATTTAGTACAACGTTCGCAGTTTTCCTTCCAACACCTGGTAGTTTAACTAATTCCTTAAAATTATTTGGTATTGAAGTTTGATAATTTTTTATCAATATTTGACATAATGCGATAATATTTTTTGCTTTGCTATTAAATAACCCTATAGATTTTATATATTTTTTAAGCCCTTCTTCACCTAGTTCTAAAAATTTTTCTGGTGTATTATAAGTTTCAAATAAGTGTTTAGTCGCTAAATTTACTGATATATCGGTCGCGCGCGCCGATAATATTACCGCAACTAATAAGGTGAAGTCATTCTTATATATTAATTCAGTTTGTGGCTTTGGATTATTTTTGCTAAAAATCTCAAAAATTTTATTCATTATTTGTGCTTGCATATATTGCTATAGAAAGTGTATTTTAGAAAATAATATTTATATCAGGTTTTGAATGACTAAAAATAAAAATTTAGAATTTATACAAAATGCAATAAAAAAGAACAAAGTAGTATTGTTCATGAAAGGTACTAAGGAAATGCCTGCATGTGGGTTCTCAGGTACTGTAGTAGCTATTTTGAATAAATTAGGGGTAGAATTTAGTGATATTAATGTACTTTTTGATACTGCATTACGTGAAGATTTAAAAAAATTTAGCGACTGGCCTACATTTCCACAGTTATATATCAATGGTGTATTAGTAGGTGGGTGCGATATTGCTAAAGAGTTATACCAAAATGGTGAACTTGAGAAGATGCTTAAGGATGTAGTCGTTTAGTAAGTGCTACAGTATAGGCTCTTTGTTTTGTTTGCTATTGCTATTCATTTAATATACTCAACTTTAATATTAAAGTAATAAACATATGAAATAAAGTAAACCATGAACAAATATTTAGAATATCCAGAAGTAGAAAGTAAAGAGCTACCACCGCAGAAACTAGTAGTATTACTACACGGTGTTGGCTCAGATGGACACGATCTAATAGGACTTGTGCCTTATATAAAAAATGATTTACCAAATTGTCATTTTATTTCTCCGCATGGTATTGAGGATTACGATATGATGCCTTATGGTAGACAATGGTTCAGTTTGCGAGATCGTAGCCCTCATATTATAGCAAAGCTCATTGCAAATAATATTTCTAAACTTGAGGATATAATAAGAGAAAAACAGACAGAGTTAAATCTGACTAACAAAGATACTGTAATTATAGGGTTTTCTCAAGGTACTATTATTGGTTTATATTTAACTCTAATTCAACAAAAGCCGTTATTTTGTACTATAGGTTTTTCTGGTGCATTAATTCCACCTATGAAAGTTAATAATAAGCTTACTCCTATATGTTTGATTCATGGGGAATTAGACCAAGTTATCAATGTTAGTGAGATGTATAATGCGTCAAACTATTTATCTAAGTTAAATATAGAGCATAGTGGGCATAAATTAACTTCTCTTGCTCACTCAATAGATGGACGAGGGCTTGAAATTGCGATTAATTTTATCAATACATGTCATAATATTGTTTGATCACGGTATCTAGTCGTTTATTTTTCTTTGTACTGTAGTAACACATATACAGATAAATACTAAAAACATATGAGGATGCATGAATATTTTAAATAATAATTTATATGAAATGGATAAAGAAATTTATGAAATAATCAAGAATGAGAAGATTCGTCAAAATAATGTAATTGAGCTTATTGCATCAGAGAATTTTGTAAGTTCTGCTGTATTGGAAGCTCAAGGCTCGATTCTGACTAATAAATATGCGGAAGGGTATCCCAGTAAGCGTTTCTATAATGGTTGTGATGAAGTTGATAAAGCTGAAGTCTTGGCTATAGAGCGGATAAAGAAATTATTTAACTGTAAATATGCCAATGTGCAACCTCATTCAGGCTCGCAAGCAAACCAAACTGTGTATCTTGCTTTATTACAACCGTGTGATACAATTCTTGGTATGTCCTTAGATAGCGGTGGACATCTAACACATGGTGCGGCCCCTAATATATCTGGTAAATGGTTTAACACTGTTTCATATCATGTAGATCAAGAAACTTATTTAATTGATTATGATGAGGTTGAACGCTTAGCTGTGTTACATAATCCAAAATTGCTTATAGCAGGTTTTTCTGCATATCCGCGTAAGATTGATTTTGCAAAATTTAGAAAAATAGCAGATAAAGTTGGAGCATATCTTATGGCAGATATTGCTCATATTGCAGGGCTTGTTGCCACAGGTGAGCATCAAAGTCCTATTCCATATGCGCACGTAGTAACCTCTACAACTCATAAAACGCTTAGAGGGCCAAGGGGTGGCTTAATCTTATCTGATGATGAAGAGATAGGTAAAAAAATAAATTCTGCATTATTCCCAGGGTTGCAGGGTGGCCCGTTAATGCATATAATTGCTGCAAAAGCAGTAGCGTTTTTAGAAAATTTGCAGCCTGAATATAAAAATTATATAAAGCAGGTAATAAGTAACGCTAAAGCTTTAGCAATTAGCTTACAAGAAAGAGGTTATGATATATTAACAGGTGGTACTGACAATCATATTGTTTTAGTGGATTTGCGTAAAGACGGGATCACAGGTAAGTGTGCTGCAAATTCTTTAGATAGAGCAGGGATTACGTGTAATAAGAATGCTATTCCGTTTGATACAACTTCGCCTTTTATCACTTCTGGTATTCGTTTTGGTACTCCTGCATGTACTACTAAAGGCTTTAAAGAAAAGGATTTTGTATTAATTGGTCATATGGTAGCAGAGATTTTAGATGGCTTAAAGCATAATGAAGATAATAGTAAAACTGAACAGAAAGTATTAAGTGAAGTAAAAAAGCTAATGAAATTATTTCCGTTTTATGACTAATTTAAACAAAAGACCAGATTGGATCAAAGTAAAAGCTCCTAATTCTGTAGAGTATTATCAGACAAAAGATTTAATAAAGAATTTGAGATTAAATACTGTGTGTGAAGAAGCGGCTTGTCCTAATATTGGCGATTGTTGGTCGAGGAAACATGCAACTGTGATGATCTTAGGTGCGGTTTGTACTAGAGCTTGTAGATTTTGTAATGTTAAAACAGGTAGACCGGATTTACTTGATCCACACGAACCGCGAAGGTTAGCAGAAGCAGTGCAAAAGTTAAATCTGCAGCATGTAGTCATTACTTCTGTTGATCGTGATGATCTTGAAGATGGTGGAGCTTCACATTTTGCTGAGTGTATTAATGAAATTAGAAGGTCATCACCAAATACTACTATAGAGATTCTTACACCTGATTTTTTAAGAAAAGAAGGAGCAGTCGAAATAATAGCAAATGCAAAGCCTGATGTATTTAATCATAATGTCGAAACAGTACCATCTTTATATAAAACGATTAGACCTGGAGCTAGATATTATAATTCTTTAAGCTTACTTCACAATATCAAAAAATTATCTCCTGAAATTTTTACAAAATCTGGTATGATGGTAGGGCTTGGTGAAGAAATAAATGAAGTAGTGCAGGTTATGGATGATTTAAGAGAAGCAAATGTTGATTTTTTAACTATTGGGCAGTATCTGCAACCTACTAAAAGTCATGCTGAGATTAGAAAATATGTTACCCCTGAAGAATTTAAATACTTAGAGCGAATAGCAAAAACAAAAGGTTTCTTAATGGTTTCTGCAACTCCATTAACACGTTCTTCATACCATGCAGATAAGGATTTTCAAAAATTAAAAGGGAATTATAATATAAGACTTGCATCAATGTAATATGATTAGATGTGTTAAAGTAACATACCGTGATCAGATCTCGGTATTCACAAAATAATTCAAATGATACCGAGATCGCGTCGCGGTATGAAAACTAGTACCATGATAAACGTAGAAATTATAAGAAACTACAATAAATGGCGTGAGCATCGTAAAATAAATAAGGGCTTAATCAAAAAAATAACTCAAAATGTTTTAGTACGATTTGATAATTTTAGTAAAATAAAACAATTTGAATTATCAATTTTACTCACAAATACTGCAGAAATATTGACCTTAAATCAACAATTTCGTAGTATAGAAAAAGCTACTAATGTTCTTTCTTTCCCAAATAACGAATTAAATTGGCATAATTTATATTCTAAACTTGAATTTTTATATTACTCTGATTATATGCATTTAGGTGATATAGCATTTTGTTATGAGGTAATATATAATGAATCGTGCGAGCAACAAAAAACTTTTGAGAATCATTTTATTCATATGTTAATACATAGTATTTTACACTTAATTGGATTTGATCATCAAAATGATACAGATGCAAATATTATGGAAAGTTTAGAAATTGAAATATTATCATATTTCGGTATTCCTTCTCCTTATTAACTAAATTAAAAAATTTATGTTAAAATCTTCAAAGCACGAAGATTCTAGTAGTAAAAAAAATCAAAATAATAAATTAATTTTTATTGTACGACAATTATTCTATCTGATAAAACATTTTTTTAGCAAAACCAAAACGCCTGATAAATTTTTTGGTATTATAAAGCGTCTTAAAATTAATAGCCAAAAAATGTCTTTAGACGAGTTTAATATTTTAGCTAATTTATTGAAGCTGGAAGATAAAATTGTTGAAGATATCATGGTACCGCGTTCCGATATTATTGCAATAAAATTAACTACGAATCTAGAAGAATTAAGTGAGTCTATTAAGATAGCAGTCCCACATACACGCACACTTATATATGACGGTACTTTGGACAATGTAGTAGGATTCATTCATATAAAGGATTTATTTAAAGCATTGGCTACAAAGCAAAATAGTCCTTTAAAAAGACTTATACGTAAACATATAATTGCAGCTCCTTCTATGAAATTATTGGATTTGTTGGCAAAAATGCGTCGTGAGAGAACACATATTGCAATAGTTGTGGATGAGTATGGTGGTACTGATGGTTTAGTTACTATTGAAGATCTAATAGAAGAAATAGTAGGGCGAATAGATGATGAACATGATCAGCAGTTAGATAGCGCTAATTTTAAAGTTATTAATAATTCAACAATTATTGCGAATGCACGTATTGAAGTAGAATTGCTTGAAGAAATAATAGGTGAAAAGCTAAAAAATGATGATGATGAGTTTGATACAATAGGTGGACTCGTCTTGACTAGGGTCAGTAGTGTTCCAGCTATCGGTACTAGAATAGATATTTCAGAAAATATTGAAATTGAAGTAACAGATGCAACTCCTCGTTCTTTAAAACAAGTCAAAATTAGATTAAAAAACGGTTTGAATAGTGATAATTTAACATAAAATTTTTAGATTAGTTTATAAATTTTGTGATTCAATTGCAGTATTGATTCTATGTTCTAATTAATACTTTTTGTTGTGTATTTTTCTATGTCTGTAAGATTTTTGTATAAATGGCTTGTATTATAGTTTACTTTACCATTTGTTATTTCTTTAATATTAAGTATAAGCCAGTATTTATTGTAAATAATAATGACTACATATAATTTATAATATTATTGTAATTTGACTTGAAAATTTAATTTTGTCATTATGCATGAATTAAATATTTAATTTTGAAATTAGTAAAATGAGTATGAAAATACTTTTAGCAAAGGTACACAAATAGAAGGAAGAATTCTATTATTGAGTTTTCTTTATGCAATTAGTAAGAATTATACAGATAATACTACAAAAATATAAAAATTATGTATCAACGCCAAATTTATGTGTTATATACACTATCTAATAGGTGAAGTTGTTGCTATTAAACTTAAGGATCAGTTTCATAGATTTATTCAAGAGTAAAAAACTAAACTTTAATTACTTTCTTCTCACAGCATTTCTTAAAAGATGTTGAAAATATCTTCAAGGATCTCTAAATTTATTTAGATAATTTAGATACTAAAATTTTAGAAGAGATTGATTCATAACATTGATAGCTTTATGTTCTAGTTTTCTCGATAACAAGTGTTTTATCTGTATTGGTTTTAAAATGCATTCAGTATTATCTATTTTCTTCACTACTTTATCTTATTTATAGATTCTAAAATTATTATATCTAGTGAGCTGAAAATTTTATTTCAGGCTATTTTTTGATATTCAAAATATATTTTTCTTACTGCATAAATCCAAGCAAAGCATACGAACGTAAATACTACCATTAAAATCGGCGAGATTGAGGTAAAGGTCGCATTTGGCACTAAAGTAAAAATAATGGATTGTACAAGACCACTAGAGGATTTTCCAACTTTTGCACTTATAACATCAACTGCTGCTTTACCCTTTGTTTTAAGTTCATCATCAAGTGGTATATATAACATTTCTCTTGAAGTATCCCATATAGAATATTTAGTGCCTTTGGCTAAAATATTCTGAATACCGCCAATAGAAACAGCAAGTGCAAGAGGTGACATTAAAATCGCGCCATCAAATAATGATAAAATTTGTTGATCAAATACAATTAGTCCAAAGAACAAAACACCTGTCACCATTATTATCACTGGGGAAATAACTGCGGCTACAAACCAATTATGCATACGCATGACGTTATTACCGATAATTGTCATAACAATTATCGCAACGCCTGTCCAAAGTATATACAGACTATTGAATTCAGCGTAGGTATTTACAGTCGGATATAATTCCTTAATTTTTGCTTTCCATACTGCTTCGACTAAGTTTATAGCAAATCCGAAAGCTGCAGAACAAATTAAAAGTAGCCATAAATATTTTGATTTCACAATATATTTAAAGCTTTTAATTAGTCCCATCCGTTGTGCAGTTGATCTACTGCTTTTTGTTTTATGATAAAATAATGGATTAGTAAAAATGTACTTGCTAATAAACCTAACTAACAAACAACAAATGATTGCAACAATTGCTATAATCGTCGTTGATACTTGAACTAAAGTGATTTTACTATCTGAAATACTTATAAATTTCTTAATAATAGTATCTTCCGATGATAAATTCATCATTAAAAAGCCGACTAATATTAAGGAAGAATTACCGAATAGCGAAAAGAGAGTATAAAATCTTTTTGCTTCTTCGGTAGTAGTAAGTTCATTAGTAAACTGCCAAAATAATAATACGTAAAAAATATTAGGCCAAAGCTCGGCAAGACTATAATATACTATATAACCCCAATTACCTACTAATGAGATATACCACTTAAAATGAGGATATTTGTTCATCCAGTCTGATAGTGTATCAGGATGTACATGAAAAATATGAATATTAGGATAAATCACAAAGGCAAATAAAATAAAACAGCTTATAAAAAATGCACTTAAATAATAAAAGATTTTTTCAAATGTCAAATGATTGATCATTTTAGCATAAATAATAACAAACAAAGCAGCTACAGGTGTAACGCAGTAAACTTTAGCAAATCCTGCTATTTCTGCACTAATCTCAGAGATTAAAATACTATCCTTTAAGATTCGCAAAATATTTTGATTAAATAAAATACAAAACATTAAGGCGCTGATCGGAATAAATTTCCCAAGTTCATAATTATGCACAGGCCAAAATGCTGCTCTAAATTTGTTTTTAAACGATCGTGACGGTGAGGTACTTAGCATTATAAATCCCTAAGGACTAAAAAAAAAGTTAAGCACTTCAAGATTTTATGAAAAGATATTTCCCCTAAAACTTTAGAGCATATATACTGTTATTACATTCTGAAGGTGCTGAACTTAATACAATATATTCAGCTTTTTGTCAAGAATTTAGTGTACTCAGATAGGATTTTAAAAAGTTGTTTATTTGTACTCAAGTACTGTGACGCTCAAATATTATGTATATGCTCTGTTCTTCATATTAAGCTCTTAGCTCTTTTTAACGTTTATCTTCATTATGCTATTCTTTATTTAATTAGGATATACTCGAGATGTTAGATAATAATAAACTACAGGAATATTTTGACCTTTATAATAATTATACAAAGACAAATAATTTAGGTAATAAATATTTAAAATCAGGTGAAATAGTGATTCAAGCAGAGCATTATAGAGTATTGTATTACTCTGTGTCCTCATATGGCTTGTTAACAAAATCCAGTAATGGACAATATAAAAAGCTCGATGTACAATATAACACAAATACTTTTTTAATCATCCCATCTATTTTTAATTCACCGGAAATATTCTTTTTAGCTCGTGACAGAAGTTTTATTGATAATTTGAGAAGATACGGTGAAGTTTATTTAATAGATTGGCTACAGATTGAAGAATCTCAATATTGTTTAGACGACTATGTGAATGAAATAATTGAAGTGATAGATATTTTGAAAATTAAAGACATTAATTTAATAGGTCATTGTATCGGTGGTAATCTTGCAATAGCTGCAAATGTACTTATGCCTCAATTTATAAAAACTCTCACTTTACTTACCTGTCCCTGGGATTTTTCTCAATTTTTTTATATAAGAATGTTATATAGTTATTTAAAGCTAGATAGTAGTATAGTAAACTTATCAATAATACCTAAAATTCACATTCAAATTTTATTTTTTCTTTTATCTCCTGATTGCTTTAATACTAAATTAAAAAAAATTTTTTCTATCACTTCTGATAAAGAACAAGAATTAGCATTTAGAATAGAACATTGGCTGATGTCAGGGCATAATATTTCTAAAGGAGTTTATAATCAAATTATACAAAATATATTGTATGAAAATATGTTTATAAATCTAAAATGGAAAATTAATAATTTTATTATTGATCCAAGTTTAATTGATTGTTCTGTATATATAGTATCAGCAGAAAATGATCAGATAGTACCTAAATCTTCCATTTTAACTTTGCAAAAATTATTGCAAAACTCTAAACTGATAGAAGTAAAAGGTGGACATATTAGTTATTTGATAAATGATAAATTAGATAAATTATTGAAGGAGTATACATTATGACAAAACAGGTTTATATAACACATGCCAAAAGGACTGCATTCGGATCATTTATGGGTAGTCTTAGTACAATTCCAGCACCAATGTTAGCTGCTTATTTAATCAAGGATATACTGCAAAATAGTAAAATCGAGCCTGCTTTAGTAAATGAGGTAATACTTGGACAAGTAATAACAGGTGGTAGTGGACAGAATCCAGCAAGACAAACTCTGATTTATGCCGATATACCGCAAGAAGTTCCAGGTTATACTATTAATAAAGTATGTGGCTCAGGTCTTAAAAGTATAGCACTTGCAGCAAATTCAATTATTACATGCGATAATGAAATAGTTATAGCAGGTGGGCAGGAAAATATGTCGCTCGGTATGCACGGTAGTTATATCAGAGCAGGATCTAAATTCGGCGATATCAAAATGGTTGATCTCATGCAATATGATGGTTTAATAGATGTATTTTCAGGAGTATTTATGGGTATTACTGCCGAAAATATCGCGAAGCAGTTTAATATTAGTCGGCAAGAGCAGGACGCATTCGCCTTAAGTTCTCACAAGAAAGCTGCTAAAGCACAATTATCAGGAATTCTACAAGATGAAATCTTGCCTATAGAGGTAACAGTTAAAAAAAATACTAGTTTGTTTGATCATGATGAAACAGTAAGACATAATACAAGCATTGAAATTCTTAGTAAATTACGCCCTGCTTTTGATAAAAATGGTGTAGTTACAGCTGGTAACTCTTCCTCTATTAATGACGGTGCAGCATGTGTTCTGCTTGTTTCAGAAAAAGCTTTGAAGAAACATAATTTAACACCGTTAGCGCGTATTGTTTCTTGGGCTTCAGCTGGTGTTGATCCAAGAATTATGGGTACTGCACCTGTACCTGCATCTAAAAAAGCATTAAGTAAAGCAGGTTGGAGCGTTAATGATTTGGAAGTTATCGAGGTTAATGAGGCATTTGCAGCACAAAGTATTTATGTAAACCGTGAAATGAAATGGGATATAGAGAAGGTTAACATAAATGGTGGAGCAATAGCAATTGGTCATCCGATTGGTGCAAGTGGTGGACGTCTTCTTATAACTTTAATACACAACTTACGAAGAGCTAAGGCTAAAAAAGGCTTAGTGACTTTATGTATCGGTGGTGGTATTGGTATTTCTATGTGTGTTGAAGCAGTTTAAATGTATTTCCTAAATACATTATTAAAATGTGTTATTGTATTTTGATATGTAAAAATTAGATCCTACCTCAATCATTTTTTACTGCTTCTATATTATTACAAATACTCTTTAGCTTTTACCAAAAATATTTGTACCAACTTTATAAAATCCATAAGATCTATAAGAGTAGTGAGTTTAAAATACTTCAATAAATTATATTAACGCTTCTTGAGCTTAGCGTTATGGGAGATTATTGAATTATGAATTCCTAAAAATTATTAGAGAGTATAGAGATAAGAAGGTAATTTTAGTTGTAATAATATTTTTATTAAAAGACATCCTATTTAAAAATTCGACAAAGTTGAGCTCGGCATTGATCTTTGAAAACACGAAGTAACAGGTTATTTTCATATTACATTATTACAATTTATAAAGAATGTATAAAGATTATTAAAAAATTGATTGTAATATATTCTTATGTTTAAGAAAATAATTAAAGAATTTTGATATTGACATATTTGAATGCAACAATAATATTATTAGGATGTTTAATATTTTCTTGGTAAATATGCAATTAATATAATACACAATAAATTCTTAAATGTTGTTATAAATAATCTTGACATTTAATTTTTAAGATTTGTTAAAGCTTAAATCTCTTTTCTCTTTGATGATAAAGTCCTAGCTAGATAAAAAGAATTGATTAACTTTTTAGGTTGGCGGAGAGAGAGGGATTCGAACCCTCGATACGGTATGACCCGTATAACGGTTTAGCAAACCGCCGCCTTCGGCCACTCGGCCATCTCTCCTAATTATTACTTATGTTTTATATCATCTAATAAGCCAAATTTCTAGAGTTATTTAATAATTTTTCTAACTAAATAGCATCATTTCACGGTTTTATAGAAACTTCGATAATAAAAGCTTTTTATGTGAATCATTGAAAGTAGATCTACAAATAAACTAACAATCTAAATGTATTATTTTGTAATTTCAATAATTGTGTTATTATTAATATTTAAAACTTGCTCGGTTATGTAATCAATAGATTTGCTGTTATATATAACTACTTAATAATTATTATCCTAAAAATAGGAAATATAATTGAATCTCCCATGTCAAGATTATTAAATAATTTCTAATTTTAATAAAAATATTCCAAGTTATTGCTTGAATATATAAATTATTATAATCTTTATGAATCTAATTTATAATACGTCAAATAGTATACTAAGTTTCGTTCATCTAAATTTTGATAAATAGTAGAATCTACACAATAAAATTGATAAATTTGATATAATTAACTATATTCTCTATATATTAATCATCAGCATGATCTTTTAATATTTTAAGTTGTAAGGAATTTTAGTTTTAATATAATTTCATTTTTATCTGTAAAATTATTCCTCAAGCATATTTTAAATCAAACTATAGTATATGCATATTGGTAAGTTTGTATAGTTTTTATCAAAAGTAGTACTATACTACTAATACTATGAATAGTAAACTTTTCTATACTTAATCTTGATACAGAAATTTAAAACATCTTGCTTGAGCAAATGTAAATGCATAATTATTGCCTTTAAAAAACTAAATTATTCGATTATTAAATAGTAAGGTCAATAGTATTCTGAACAATTCTTGCGATTGCTTTCAAAAAGCTAAAATTGATTACAATATTAATTTCAAAATTTTATATTAGATGCATTATTTGTTGATGTTATCTAAAAAATTCTTTAGTTCCGCTAAATTTCTAATATTACTTAATTTATATGGATAATTAATTTTCCGGAGCATATTTGTGAGCACGTTTCCTGCTCCTATTTCTACTATATGGGTTACGTGTAGATGATTAAATAGCTTTAAAGTTTCACGCCATCTCACTCGTCCGCATATCTGCAGAATTAAATTTTGTTTTATTTCTAGAGGATTGATTGTGGGTTTTGCTGTATAATTTTGGATTATCGGTATTATAGGCTTATTAATTACAGCTTTATCAAGAGCTATGCTCATTTTTTCTTCTGCTGGTTTCATTAAACTACAGTGGAAAGGAGCGCTAACTTTTAGCCTGATTGCTTTGTAACCTAAATCTTTAATTATGCTGATTGCATGATTAATCGCTTCTACTTTACCGCTAATAATTATTTGTCCCTCAATGTTATCGTTGGCTATTTGACATAAATTTAATTTTTTTATATCTTCTAATAGTTCTACAAGTGTTTGAAGTGGAATATTGATACAAGCGGCCATAGCTCCTACACCTTCAGGGCATGCTTCTTGCATAGATGTACTACGTATATGTAGTAGTTTTGCTGTTGTTTCAAGATTAATACTTTCTGCACTACATAAAGCACTATATTCACCTAGTGAATGACCAGCAGCATAATCGCAAAGACTATCCAAATTTTTACCTGTTTCAGCTTTGATAATATTTATTATTGCCATAGATACTGCCATTAATGCCGGTTGTGCATTAGTAGTTAAGGTCAGTGCTTCAGAAGGTCCATTAAAAATTATATCAGTGAGTTTCCGGTTTAATACTTCATCAATTATTTGAAAAGTTTCTTTTGCCGGTTTAAGATTATCGTAAAAATCTTTGCCCATGCCGATTAATTGTGATCCTTGACCCGGAAATATAAAAGCTGTTTTCATATTGTTTATTATCACTTGAGTTTATTAAAATCAAACTATTTTAAGAATTTACAAACTTTTTTCAATTGTTACGCTATATGTATTTTTTAAAAGTATTAATTTCCACTAGCTATAAGTTAATTACTTTCAACTACTACTATAAATTAAACTAAGAAAATATCAATCTGGAAATAGTTATGAAGTTACAGAATATTTGTAACAACTGAGAAAATCGACTTGTGATCTGTTTCTCGCTAAAAAAGTTATTTGATAAAAGATTGAATATATTAACAAAGATCTGAAAAGCTATATAAGATTTAGTTATTTTTAATAATGTTATTGAAGTTGCATAAAATGCTTGCTTAGATGCAAAGTTATTAATTAAAAGAAAAAGACTAAAACTATTAAAATATTTTAGAAAAAAATGTATATGCCAGCTTATTTATGTTTATATATGTATAATACTAATTTATCATAATATATTACGTTATCTATTTTTAGAAATCATGGCTTTAGTATTATAACAATCTCTTAAATATTACTACTAAAACTCTATAAAGATCTTAATATATTAAGTATTTTTATCTTCCTTATGTAAATCATTTTTCTAAAAAATTCAAGATGTAAAGAAAGTCAAAGGAAAATTGTTATATAATTTTATTTAGATAAAAAAATTTTGCATAATCATTTTAAAATAAAACCCTTCAAAATCATAAGACTGACTGCTAGTTTATTTCAAGACAAGTTATGAGACATTACCTAAAAGTAACTGCTTTGTCTGAAAGTGCTTAAGTGTTAGACTCGAGATTTACCTAACCAAATAAAGCATTACAAAAGCTTATTAATTCTATTATAGATTATGCAGTTGAGGTGCTGATTTATATATTTTAGTGCAGTTATTTGATAATATGTAGTAAATAATTGTTACATAGAGTAGTCACTGTTAAATTGATTGTTTGTCATTGTTCAGTAAAGAATAATAGCTTTCATCCTTACTAGGAAATTGTATAGCTCTTTAAAAAGTGCTAAAATTCTAGTTTTACTTTTTATTATTTGATATAGCAGATACTAATTAAGCAATTTATCGAAAGTTTGTTTAGCTATTTTATACCAACAATTTTCAGGTATGGTATCTTTATTACTAAAACCGCATATAATGAGGTGATCTTGTGCTCTAGTCATTGCAACATAGAGTAATCTCATATATTCCTGCAAGTCTTTCAGTTTTTCGGATTCTTTTAGTTCTTGTAAAAATGCAGGAGTATCTTCAGAATTCAGTGAGAAAAACATTTGACCATTATCATCCCAAATAAATTTATTACTTCTTATAGGTAAAGTAGTAGAATCACATAATATCACAAATGGTGCTTCAAGCCCCTTAGAACCGTGAACTGTCATTACTCTTATTTTATCTGAATGTTCCATATCGCGTTTGATATAGATATCGTTATTTTCAAACCAAGCAATGAAGCCTTGGAGGGAATTATCTATAGAATTTGCATAGTCTTTACTTAATGTTAATAGATCATTTATCATATCATCGGTATTTTTACCGTAAATCGCTCGTAAATTTAATCTATTGACAAGCAAATCAAAAAAATTTTCTGCAGTTGCGATTTTATAAATTTCAATTATGGAATCTAACTTATGATATATATCTTTATGTGAAGATAAGACTTCCCATAAAGTATGATCAATTTTTTTTACAAGCAGCGTGTATAATTTTTGCTCACTTATCCCAATAATCGGTGATTTGAGTAAGCAAGCAAGATTTAAATCATCATCAGGTAATAACACAAATTTAGCTGCCGCAATTAAATCTAGTATAGGTAGATTTTCTTTTAGATTAATTCTATCGCTGATCTCAACTTTAAGCTTAGCTTTACTCAGCTCTTTAATTAGATTATGACTAAATTTGTCTCGTTTCCTTACTAATATCATGAAATCTTTTTCTGATATTCGGCTTGCGGTAGACGTTAATATTCCTTTACTTTTTATTTTCTCTTTTATAAAATTCACGATTTTGTCTATCAGTAAATCGGCAGCAGATTTAGCATTTTTATCATCTTCAGGCAATGTCCAAAAAAACTCTTTTTGTTTCTGATTTGTTAATAAAGGCCACACCGTTACACTACCTTGATGTATACGCAATGATGATATTAGAGGATTGTCCGCAAGAAATAAATTCGGGTAGTTAGACTTTATATTGTTCAAAACATTGTGAGTAAATTGTAAAATCTCTGGACATGATCTATATGAATATTCAAGTGTAATATTTTTGAATTTCTTATTATTACTTGTAAGGTTTATTTTTAGCTGATCATTTACTAAGTTGAAATTATGCAGATTAGCACCTTGAAATCTAAATATAGACTGTTTATCATCACCAACTATAAAAGTACTATTACTTGGTTTCTCTGCTACATTCAACTTTGTTATTAAAGTAGTGATAATATTCCACTGTGTAGGGCTTGTATCTTGCGCTTCATCAATCAGGATATGGTTTATTTCATTCTCAAATTTGTGAAACAACCACTCATGCGTAGTTTTATTATTGAGTAATTTTTCGGTGTAGTAAATTAGATCATCATAATCGAGTAAATTATTTTCTTCTTTATATGAATCGTATTTTTTTAAAAAAATATAAGCAAGTTTAGTAAGTAAATTTGTATGATATTTTAGTTCTTCTATACGACGTAACTCATCCAAATGATGAATTTTAGCGGTAATTTTTTCTAGTTCTGTCAATAATTGAGGATATTTTTTTGTTAATTCTTTTGATAAAAGCCTTTTTCGTTTTCCCCCATCTTTTGTAAAAAATAGCGTTTTCGGTGCTATTGCTAAGTCATATGCTGTAAATAAACTTGCTACTTTATCATATATATTATTTAATTGCTCTAACGCTAATCTTTTATTAGATATTTGTTCAGGAATTTGCTTATTTATGAATAATTTTTTGAATTTAATTTTTTGCTCAATGATTTCAGTGAAAATATCTTGTAGTGTTATTTCATGAAATCTATTAAGCAAAATTTGGATTACTTCATTATGCTCATCACTTAAGTAGATTTCATTTTTGATCTTTAAGAAGATATCTTGTAATTTAGTTTCTTCAAGAATTTTAAATTCTGGTGTTATGCCTGCTTCTAATGGAAAAGTTTTAAGAATTTTTTGACAAAAAGCATGAATTGTATAGATATTTAAAGGTTCATGACTATTTAATAATTTATAGTATAAAGTTTTTGTGTTTGCTATTTCTTGTGGTAAAGGTTTATTGCCGCTCATTAAAAAGAGTTCGTTTTCTAATTTTTCTGCATCACAAAGAGCTAGATATTTAAGTTTACTATTAATCCGTGCTTGCATTTCTATGGCTGCAGCATTAGTAAAAGTAAGACATAAAATATTTGTAGGTTCTGTGCCTGTTATTAACAGACGCAAAAATCGATCGATTAGTATTTTGGTTTTACCAGTACCTGCTGATGCCGATACCCAAACAGAAGTATTAGGATTGGATGCCTGTTGTTGTAGATTACTCATTTATGTATTGATTTTTTACTATTAGCTTAATCCATTTTATTAATTAGTTCAGTTTTTTTGATTATTTTTTTGCTCCAGAGATTTAAGTTGCTTATTAACAGGGACAGGTATATTACTACTATGACGATAAATCACGTATATTACGATTTAAAAAATAGCTAGACCAAACCATGTTATTGCATATTCTAAATGGTCATTTTTGATCAATGCTAAATGATTTAGCGAAAGCGGCAATAAAATATCTAAATTACTGATATCTTTTCCTTCTGCAATAATATAAAAATTCTCTAGATTTAATTTTAAAGCTTTAGATGCTTCTTTTAGATCTAATGTTAGCCATACATTATTTTTTATATCATTAGCTGGTAAGTAGCTGAGTGTTTTTTCAGATGGCATAATAACTCCGATAATTTCATGTATCTGATTATTTGTAGCCTTCATGATAATATTTTTATTGCGATTACTAAACCAACCCCGCACTACTAAGATAACTTGATCTGCTATAGTTTTAAAAGGAGTAACTAGATAGTATCCGTCTTTTTCCATAGCCATTAATCTTATACCATATAAATATATGTCTTTATTAGGTAAAAATTGACCTGTGATTTTTACTTTATGATAAAGTAAATTCTCTTGCACTTTTTCTAAATTAATTCCAGGTGAGATTATATGAGATTGTATTGAGTCCAAAAATAAATTTTTTTCTTTTAAACGACTAAGCTGCCAAAATCCTAAAGAGGTGAGTATTATAAAAGTTGTTAGTATAAGAAAATTTATTTTCATAGAGTAAAATCTAAAGCGTAATTATTAGTGCATTATAAGTAATTGACGCAACCATCTTGTGTCAAATCGATGAACTTGTTATAACCATTTATGGCTTCGCAATAAAGTCGCAGAGTGTATTATAATTAAGCCTGTATTAAAATCTTATCTATGAACTCTTTATGTTTTTGTAATTCTTCTTTAGTAGGCTTAACAACAATACCTCTTTTTATTTGCTGGACATCTACACACTTAACTGCCAAGTTGTTTATTTCATCAGGTTTATTAATCATCTTAAAAGTAGATTGTCTACCTCCTGTTAGTGCAACATACACTTCTGCAAGTAATGCTGCATCTTTTAAAGCTCCATGAAGTTGCCTACCTGAATTATCAACTTTAAATCTTTTACATAATGCATCAAGACTATATCTTGCTCCAGGAAACATATTCCTTGCCATAACTAGAGTATCTATAGTATTCGTTAGTTCCAAAAATTTAATTTCGGTTCTCTTTAATAAAGATAATTCATGATTTAGAAATTTAATATCGAAAGGAGCATTATGAATAATAAGTGTACTATCTGCTATAAACTTTAAAAAATCATTGGCTATTGTCTTAAACAGAGGTTTATCTTTTAAAAATTCTCCTGAGATACCGTGAATCTTATAAGCCTCAAAAGGCATATCGCGTTCAGGATTAATATAAAAATGAAAATGCTTGCCTGTTAATACCTTATTTACCATCTCAATTGCACCGATCTCAACAATTCGATGACCTTGTTGTGGATCAAGTCCCGTAGTTTCAGTATCTAAAATTATTTCTCTTAAACTCGACATTCTAAATCCTTTATTAGCTTTGTTATTTGTTTTTCCAAATCTAACATATCAACGCCGCTATTTATAGAAAAATCTGCTTTTGCAATTTTGCTCTCTTGTGATAGCTGGATTTCTTTGATTTTATTATAAATATTTATATCAAATTCAGCCCTTGTTATGGCTCGTTGCATTCTGATTTCTTCAGAGCAATATATTGTCACTACAAAATCAAAATATTGCTCAAATTTAGCTTCATAAAGTAGAGGTATTTCAGAGAAAGCTAATTTATAATTAGTATTTTCATTTTTAAATAAAATGAGTTTATCTATTAGTAATGGGTAAATAAAATTTTGTAGTTTTTCTCTAGCTATGTCGTTGTTGTAAATTAAATTACTGATTTTTCTAATATTGAAATACTCAAGTTCAGGAAGTATCTTTAAAATTTGAGTTTGCAAAACTATATCTTTATATAATTCCTTTATACATCTATCTGCACAAAAAGTTTTATATCCTTTTGCTGATAAATAATTTAAAATAAAAGTTTTGCCTGATGCATAGCTACCTGTAATACCTATTGCTAACATTTTGTTATAAAAATTTTATGTTTATTAGCGAGCTTTATAGTTAATTCTTCTTCGACTATAATTACGTTATTTTTTTGAATCGCTAATCCTTGATAATTATATTTAGCAAGATTTTTTATAGTATTAGGACCGATTGTTGGCATATCTAATCTATTATCTTGACCCAATTTTGGTATTTTTACTAATATACCCCCGTGAGATTTTTTACGTAAATCTGCACATCTTACTATTAAATTATCTGTCCCTTCAGCAGCCTCTATACCAAGTATATAGCCATTTTTAACTATAACAGATTGGGCTATGTCGAATAGACTTAGATGATTCAATACTTTTATTCCAAGCTCAATGTCATTTTTATCTGAATTTGTAATTGTGGTATTGGTTATAATATTTGAGTTACATTGTTGATTTTGATATATTTGGTTACTTGAAATTACTTTAAAACCGTAACTTTCAAAAAAATTTGCTACTATTTTTAATAAACTATCATCACCTCGAATTTTTTGCTCAACTATTTTAAAAAGTAATAATCTACCTATTTTATCTACAGCTAAATTTTTAAAATTTGGTCTATTAATTCCTCCTATAAAAATAATATTTTCTACATTATGATCCTGAAAATATCTTATAGCTTCACCAACCATACCAATTTTGAAAATTTTATATTCAAACTCTTTGATTTGTTCTATATTAGTTTCGTCTTTAATGGCTGCTATATAACACTTGCCACCTTGCTTTATATAATTACATGCTATTAAGTGAGGTAGTGAACCTCTGCCGGCTATCATTCCAAGATTTGGTAGCATAATTAAGTTTTTAATTGAGCATTCTAAACATTTATTATAAGCCAATTTTTAATATAAATCTAGAATTCTTATTTTACCTTTACATTTTAATTAAATTCAGGCATAATATTTGGTGCTAATATAGCTATAGTAATAAACGTAATTTAGAATAGAGGTTGCGGACTCGGGGGCAGTACCCGACGCCTCCACCAATACTCGATGAACTTCAAAAATTTGCTGCGTCGTCTTATTAAGTGCTGTGGTATTTATGTGTTCAGTAACTGCTGTTGCTCTTTGTATTGTTGACTCATTGTTCTTTTTGTAGTTGATTTTCGTATATTCTGTATGATTTTAATACAGCTTAAATATATGAGTATCATAAACAATTGATAAAATGAAAGAGTAATATTGAAAAAAGATAAGTAGTAATTTTTTTGGGGGCGAAATAGGATCGACGTGCCTAATAAAAAAGTTGCTTTTACTCGGTATGATTCCACCGGTGGTTTTTGCCATATGGATCAAAACAAAGAAACGCAAACGATAATCGTTATGTAGGTGTTCCAGCTTTAGCTGCAGCTTAAGCCTACGCGGCTGGGGATTTGCCGGGCAACAGAAAAATCCCATACGTATACTAGTGTAAAAATTGTATTGCATAAAAACTCTTGGTATCGTTATTGTGAGCTAACATAGAGAACATAGCAAGCTCATAAAGTAGTGTTTTTGAAATTGTTTAATTACAAAATTATAGTGTTTATTTGCAATGACCTAAACTGCTTAACTTAAATTTCATCTACCTATTTTTTACTAACTATGAATATTGAATATAAAAAATTTGTGAATGAATACATGCTAGAATTTGTGAAAAAAATTCTAACAAAAATTCAGCATGAAAATTTATATTGGGATCAATTAATATACATATCGTACAGGACCGATAACCCTGCTGTAATTTTACCTTCAAAAGTGAAACAGGCATACCCAAAGCAGATCACAATAGTATTGCAATATCAGTTTGAAAATTTAACGGTAAAAGATAATGGTTTTTCTTTAACGGTGAGTTTTGACGGTGTTAAAGAAATAATTTACATACCTTTTGATTCACTTATTAGCTTTGTTGATTCCAATAATAATTATAGCTTAACTTTTAATCAGTCATTAAATATACCAGAACATCAACAATATGAAAAGGAAATAAGTAATAATAAAAGTTATAAGACTTCATTATCTTTAAATCCAAATGTTATAATGTTAGATAAGTTTCGTAACTCTTCTAAACCTAAACCTAGTTAATATCGATAATATGGATTCCAAAGTAGTTATATATACTGATGGTGCATGTTCAGGTAATCCAGGTCCAGGAGGATGGGGAGCTTTATTACATTTTAATGATACTAGTAAAAAAATATTTGGATATGAGTTAGTTACGACTAATAATCGTATGGAAATGACTGCAGCACTTGAAGCGTTAAGGATTTTAAAAAAATCTTCTGTCGTTGAGATTTATACCGATAGCAAGTATTTGCAACATGGCATTACTGTTTGGATTCATAATTGGATAAAAAATAATTGGTGTAAAAGCAACAATGCCCCCGTTAAAAATGCTGATTTATGGCAAAAACTATACTCAGAATTGAGTAAACATACTATTATGTGGCAATGGGTCAAAGGTCATGCAAGTAATAGCGGTAATATTGCTGCCGATAAGCTTGCAGTGCAAGGACGAGAAACTGCTATGGAAATTTTAAAATGTCTTGGATAGATAAGTTTTTTATTACATTTTTTTATACAAAAGTAGGTGAAGATGAATTTTTGAATCAATATTATGAAAGTCGTAATAATATTGATTATTTAGGACGTTCACGGAGGTGTGTTATTTATAAAAATATAAATGAGTCGACAAAAATTCCGCCAAGTTGGTATTCTTGGTTACATCATTTAGTAAATGAGATACCAAAAAATGTTCAACTTTTTCCATGGCAACAAAATAATAAAATAACTAAGAAGCTGCCTAAAACATCAAATCTTAAATATAATAGATGGCAACCATAATGAATTAATAAAATATTTATAAACAATGCAACAGAACATCGTTGAAACAATTATCGGCTTTTTAGTCTTAATTATTGGTTTACTATTTTTGATTTTTGCCTACAAAACAGGTACTTCAATAATTACCTCAAGAGGTTATCAGGTAATTGCTAATTTTCAGAATGCAGAGGGGATAGCAGTAGGAAGTGACGTAATGATCTCAGGTATCAAAGTCGGTAGTGTCACGCAAATTACTCTAGATCCAGATAGATTTTATGCGAGTGTATATCTAAATATTAATGATGATGTTAAAATACCTAAGGATTCTAAAGCCCAAGTAGTCACTAGTGGATTACTTGGAGGTAAATATATTGCAATTATCCCTGGTAATGGTGATGAAAATTTATCAGCTAATGAAGAAATAAGATATACACAATCAGCAATTAATATTGAATCCTTAATTAATAAAATCGTTTATTCATTTGGTAATAAATAGCACAGTAATGTGCATTTTCTAAAAGATGAAGTATTAGTTCATCCTAAAAAACTAATACTATTGTCATTACAGCAATGTGTTGTTGCATAGAATCAAATCAGTAGATTTTTAGTCATAGTGTAAACAACTGATATGATATTTAGTATGTTTTACAAAAGTATACGTAACAATTACTTTACGTAAAAGTTTGTATAGAAATATGATGTATTACGGGTAAGTAGGAGTAATACACAATAATTAAATTTGACTGAATCTAGTTTAGATTCAGTTTTTATTATTTAAGCTATTGTAAAGTTTTGATAATAGTAGTATCGTATATTATAGGCAAAATAATTTGTTTAGCAAAATGTAAAATAATAAAGGATTAAATTATGAAAGAATCAAATTCAAACTCTGTTAAAGAAGATGTCGAAGGTATCAAAAAAGATATTGAAAGCTTAGTTTCAAGATTACGTAATTTAAAAGGTAAAACTGGAGATATTCTAGATGAACAATTAGGTAATTTATCATCCGTTATGGAACATTATAAGGATAAAGGCATAGAGAAAGGAAAAGCTAATTTAGCTGATTTATGTGAGTCTACACGTAATAACCCATTGCGGAATCTCGCTTATGCTTTTGGTGCAGGCGTATTGCTCGCTATTCTTATGAAATAGGTAGTTTAATGTTAAAATCTCTAATATATGAATTATTAAAAAGTAGCATTAAGCAAGAAGAGCACTATTATAGTAAAACATTTTTCTAATTTTTAAATATTTTAGGTTTAGTTTTCATCATTATTGCTAATTATTGTTATAGTTCAGATAGTATGAAATTTTATTTTCTGATGCAGATCGGAATAATTTCGGTTATATCTTCTATGGTCATTGAAGCTGTGCGGTGTTATTTAAAATACAAAAATAGATATCGTCATTTAGATTGTTTAAGATCAAACAGTGGAGTGTTAGTAGGGAGTATAAGTAAAACCTTGATTGACTTATTCTCAACTAAGACCTTAATAAGGTATTTGCCTACTATAATTCGCTATGTTCCAAGTACTGTAATAACTTTTATAATATGTACATATATTAAGCGAAAATTCTTAAAAAATTTCATGTATTATACTCGATGAACCTCAAAAATTAGGTATGGCTTCTTATAAGTTGACCTATTAGTATAAGATTTATTACTCGACTTATCGAATCTTTGCTTTTTTGAAGTTCATCTGCTCATACTATTTATTGTGCTTGGAACATTAAATTTATTAAGGTTTTTAAAGTAATCCTTGAGTTTCAAATAACACTTATTTAATTAATAAAGACAGTTTTATCGTTAAGTCCGCTCTTAAATTAATTATTGAATTTTTTTAATTTTTAGAAAAATCTATTTTAAAGTATATGAAAGTGTTTAAGCGGTACTTTAATCGTTTTTATATTATGCAAGTAAGATAGGTTAAAGATAGGGTGGAATATATAATACCCATTTTAGATATTAAACGCTTACGGATTTTGATAAAATCATCAAAAATAGTTTAAATAAATTCGTTTAATTGCTTCTCATTTTCAATTAGAGCATGTGATTATGATCTTGTATTTATATAATAAGCATTTTTATCTACTGCAGTTATTTTTGAATAAAAACACTTTTTGATAAAGATATGCAGATATTCTTTTAAAGACTTGTTAATAATTTGTGCTTTGTAATAAGATAATTGACACATCAAAATGATAACGGTGTCATATAAGACATGAAATTAAGATAGAGTATAAATATATATTTAAGTTGTACTTAATTTTCTTAGAACACTAATTTCTATTGACTGTTACATAAAACAGTATCTGTTTTTACAATTTGATTTTTTGTAAATAATTTATGATAACACATTGTGCTTGCTTATGAATAGGCACATTGGATATTTAAATCTCATGCTTTATATCTGTATCCCGATAGTACTAAAATGCGCTTTTTCACAATCTGCTCTACATATATCAAAAATCCCACACTTTCTTATTTAACTTGTTTATATTAAGTTTAGAAATTGTAATAATAAATAAAAATAATTTTTAACTTTCATCAAAATTACTTTCTATTTTATTATTTGTTTTTGATTTTTTGTTATTGTTGTGATTTATACTCTGTTGATTTTCCTTCCAGTTTATAGAATAGTAAATTTATATATTTCTTTTCTTGCATTTTAAGCCGTTTAATGTTTTTCATACTCATTCATCTATGATTAAAATGAGCAAGTTTCTTGTTATTTTCTCTACTTCAATTCTTGGACATTAATAGAGCGCAATTCTTATTTAAGAGAAGATATTATTAACAATAAGGAATAACTTATGTATAAAGAAAAAGTAGAAGAAAAATTCCATATTAGTTAAAGCTATTTACAAAATTTTAAAAAATTCTCGCAATACTCTTTGTGACAGGAGCTGATTAATAAAAATGTATATGAGTTTTAACGAGCGATTACTATTTTTCAGCAACACTTTATATATATTTAAATTAGTTGCAACAGCACAATATCTTAGATAATATATAAATATTATCAATACTTTTATTCCTATTAGGATCTTTAATCTTAATTGTTATATTAAAATATTAGTATGCTAAGATATTACTTTTAAAAATATTATTACTGGTGTCAAAATTTTCGTTTACTATTCATAGTCACTATAAAAAAGCTAGAAGCGGTGTGATTACCACTGCTCATGGTGAAATTCGTACACCAGCTTTTATGCCGGTTGGTACTAGAGGTGCAGTTAAGGCAATGTTGACTGAAGCAGTAGTTGAGACCGGAGCAGATATATTACTCGGCAATACTTATCACTTAATGTTGCAGCCAAGTGCTGAGCGTATAGCATATCTTGGTGGTTTGCATAAATTTATGAATTGGGATAAGCCTATACTAACTGATTCCGGTGGTTTTCAGGTAATGTCCTTATCAAAGTTATGCAAGATAACTGAAGAGGGAGTAAGTTTCAGATCTCATATTAACGGTAATAAATATATGTTAACGCCTGAGTATTCGACTGAAATACAATATCTACTTGGTAGTACAATCACTATGGCTCTTGATGAATGCACTCCTTATCCTTCAACTTTTGAAAAAGCTAAAACTTCTATGCATCTTACGACTAGATGGGCTAATAGATCACGTGATGCTTTTGTTAAGCGCGAAGGTTATGCGCAATTTGGTATTATTCAGGGAAGTGTTTATAAAGAATTGCGTGAACAATCGGTGAAAGATTTAGTAAAATGCGATTTTGAGGGTTATGCTATAGGAGGTCTTGCAGTAGGTGAGGGGCAGGAACTTATGTTTAGAGTTCTTGATTATGTTCCTGATTTTTTGCCGCAAAATAAACCACGTTATTTAATGGGTGTGGGGAAGCCTTCTGATATTATTGGTGCAGTTAGTAGAGGTATAGATATGTTTGACTGTGTAATCCCAACTCGTTCAGGTCGCAATGGTCAGGCTTTTACAAAATATGGTACAGTTAATATACGCAATAGCAAATATGCTGATGATAAAGAGCCACTTGAGCATGATTGTAAATGTCCTGCTTGCACTAATTACACGAAAGCTTATTTGCATCATTTAGTTAGAATCCGTGAGATACTTGGTCCTATGCTAATGACATGGCATAATTTAACATATTTTCAAAATCTTATGAGTCGTATTAGAACATATATTAAACTAGGTAAAGATTTCGATTTTGTACATTAAGAGTAAAAGTGTTTGTTTTATCGTGTGATCTAGCATAACTTGTTTTATTTCACTCACATTGAATTATTCTGTAGACCGGTAAAATCTACTGCAGTTTGTAACAAAGTAATTATTAAAAAATAACAATATTAATCATTATGCAGAATATTGATTTAATATCTGAACAAGAAGCAAAAAAATTATTAAAAGAACTCGCTGATAAAATAGCGATGTATAACCACGCTTATTATATAGAAGATAATCCGTTAGTCTCAGATTCAGAGTATGATCAGCTATTCAATATCAATCTTAAATTAGAGAATACATTTCCTCATTTAGTTTTAAGCAATAGTCCTAGCAAGAAAGTAGGTGCTAATATAACAAATAAATTTGCTAAAGTTATACATCAAGCACCTATGCTATCTCTTAGTAATGCTTTTGATGAAGATGATCTAAGAGATTTTTTAGAACGTATTAAAAATTTTTTACGTATTAATGAGTTTACTCCTATATTTTGTGAACCTAAAATAGATGGAGTGTCTTTTTCTGCTATTTATAAGAATGGGTTATTTATAACTGGAGCAACAAGAGGTGATGGATATGTTGGTGAAGATATAACGATGAATATTAAAACAATTAAAAACTTTCCGCATAAAATAGATAATGCTCCTGAGTTTTTAGAAGTACGCGGAGAAATTTATATTGAGAAACAAGATTTTTTAAATCTCAATAAAGAACAGGAAGCGCAGAACAGAGGTAAATTTGCTAATCCTCGTAATGCTGCAGCAGGCTCTATTCGTCAGCTTGATGTTGCTATTACAGCTCAAAGACCGCTCAAATATTTTATATATTCAGGAGGGGTAACTGAGCAGAATCTAGCGTCTACACAAGAGCAATTACTTACAAAATTAAAAGCATTAAGCTTTAGCGTTAACGAAATATCTAAGCTTGCAAGTTCTGAAGAAGAAATTTTTGCTTTTTATGAATATCTCAAAACAAATAGGCATAATTTACCTTATGAAATTGATGGTGTAGTATATAAGCTCAATAATTTTGCAATGCAAAATAGAATGGGATTTATTGCACGCTCTCCACGCTTTGCTATTGCTCATAAATTTCCTGCTATAATAGGACAAACAAAGTTACTATCTATTACGGTGCAAGTTGGTAGAACAGGTATGTTAACGCCTGTAGCAGAGCTTGATCCTATAGAAATAGGTGGGGTAGTTGTTAGTAGAGCAACACTACATAATTTCCAAGATATTGCACGAAAAGATGTGCGGATTAAGGATTATGTATTTTTGCAACGTGCTGGTGATGTTATTCCTCAAATCACAGGTGTTGATATAAGCAAACGTTCCAATGATACGGTAAAGTTTGATACTCCTGTATTTTGTCCATCATGTAATTCTAAATTGCGTTATGTGTCTGAAGATATTATTATACGCTGTGATAACGGTCTTAACTGTCCTGCTCAGAATTATGAGCGTATCTGTCATTTTGTATCAAAGAATGCCATGGATATTGAAGGACTTGGACGTAAACAAGTCGCATTTTTAATAGATAAGAGATTAATTAGTAACCCACTTGATATTTTCTTTTTAAAAGAGAAAAATGAAACCAACTTAATTAGATTAGAGAATATGGATGGTTGGGGTAAGAAATCAGTAGCAAATCTTTTTAAAAATATAGAAAAATCACAAAAAATTAGTTTGCAACGGTTTATATATGCTCTAGGTATTAGGCATATCGGTGAGCAAAACGCAAAATTACTTGCTCGAGAATTTGGGAGCTATAATAATTTTATAGCTCAAATGGAATTGCTTAGCAAAAACGATTCTGATATTTATCAAAAGCTAAATGATTTAGAAGGGATCGGTGATAAGATTCTAGTAGATATTGTTGAATTTTTTTACGTTAAAGAAAATACACAGCTTATCAAAAGACTTGGTTCAGTATTAAATATCGAAGATTATCAAGAGACTAGAGAACAAAACATTTTAACGGGTAAGATAGTAGTATTTACCGGTAGTTTATCAACGATATCTAGAGTCGAAGCTAAAGAAATAGCTGAAAAGCTTGGTGCTAAAGTTACAGCTAGCGTATCATTAAATACTGATTTAGTAATAGCAGGTGTGAATGGAGGAAGTAAGCTTAAAAAAGCTAAGGAGCTTAATATTAAAATTATTGATGAAGTAGAATGGCTTGCATTCATAAAAAATGCTTAGAAAAAGCAGTTTAGTTAGTGTAAGATAAAAATATTGGAGATATAGTTCAATATGATGTCAATGTGTTGATAAACTTATAGTAAGAAACTAATGCATTATTAGATTATAAAGATTCTTTTTAAGCAATGCACAAGTAAAACACGCATTAGGCAAGCAAAATGATTCAATAAATAATTTACTTTCTGCTAAATGAGATAATAGTTTTAACGTATAATAAAATTTTTATTTATTTTTGTATAAATTCAGAAGTCGTCTATTTTGTGATAATAATCAAAGAATTGGTTGTGTACTTTTTGATCTTACTAAAAACTATTATAGTTAATCATAATTAGCATTACTTATTTTAAGTAAGCGATCCTAAAAAACATTCATGATTAACTTAATTATGCATTTAATAAATGATTAGTTTTATTGCTAGTAAAGCTGCAGTTAGCACAAAGACATTATAACAATAAAGTCATATTTATTATGCAGTGAATTGTCTTATATAGTAGCATTTAGTGTTAATTAGTGTGTTAAAAGCACAAGAGAGCTCACGCACTAGAAAATCTTGTGCATTGTTAGATGCTTTTACATGGCTAGGTCTTTAGTATTTAAACCTAGATATAGTTTCTCAAATCTTAGCAAAAGATGCACGAATTAGTCAATTACTGTAAGCAATCAATCGTGTTTTTGTACTCTTATAACACTGCTATAAATAATAGAAGTTAGACGTCACTAATTAGGTTTCATTTTTATAATTAGAAAATTATTTAGACTAAATTATCTATTAAATTGTATGCTATATGGATCAAAGCAATTATGTAAGTCTCAAAAAACTATTCTCAACTATAAAATCTCGATGTGTATAGTGCTATTAAAGAAGAGAATAGAGGATTGATTTTTATTGATCTGCCTTTTGATTTCAAACACGAGTTTCAAAAATTATTGAAAGCACTCACAAAAACTACGAGTTCTTAATAACTATGTCTTAATTTTCTATCCTATCATTACATTTGTTAAGTCATTTTTGGCACAAAAAAAGATCGTATTTAAAAACTAGAATATAAGCTTTTAAATAGTAGTTAAAATATTATTAAGTGTGGATTAAGGTTATCCAACAATCAAAGGTAATATCAAGATGAATATTTTAAATTAAATATTGATTTTTGATGTCTTTTAAAAAATATATCTTTTCGTTTATAGTGTTGCTTATTCAAGGTTGAAATAATACTATATTATTTTCTACTACTTAATCCATAAAGGAAAAAATATAAAATCAGGGATACGGATTTAGTAATACAATATGACTTAACAAACAAGAATAGCAAATCTATATGTGCTAAAAACTTTAATAATTAATAACCAAAAAAAGATTTTGTTTCGACAATGTTATAATAAAAATCCAAAAATTTAATTAAGCAGAAGTAATAAAATAGCAAGTATAAAGTCAGTTTTAACACCACTAAATTCAAAATATAAATTTCTTTCGCAACAGGCCATTAGCTATTTTACACAAAAGAAAACTCATAGGAATAATATCTTGGCAGTTTAACTAAGTTGGATAAAATTATTAGAATGATACCTCTTTCTTATAATGATGGAATATAATCCGGAAATTACTAGTCATTATGGAATTATGAAAAGCAATTATAAAAAGAAAAGAGAACGAAATGTTCTCCTTGAGGTATTGATTACAAGCTAAAAAAGCAGTGTAGATATATGTCCCAGTTAGTGAAATTCTTGAAAAGATGTAAGAGTTAATAATTATGGGAATTGTATTGGGATTAAAATTTGTTACGAAATATGCTCATTTAAACGAAATATTAGTTAATGCAGGAAATAAAATTAAGTGAGGTTAATTTATCAGTATACAAGGAAAAACAGGTAATGATACGGAAGAACATTTGCATTTTACGATTATATTAGATAATAAAGCAATAAATATGTTTGACTTTATTTTTAATTGCTGTAAATCATAAACTATGATCAAACTTTTATATCCTCAATTTTGGCAGGAGCGAAACATTATAGCTTATTTGCTTTTGCCTATAAGCTTAATATATCAATTTTTAAGCTACTTACGAGCTAGTTTAGCATATCCAGTTATATTACCGGCTCAAGTTATTTGTGTTGGTAATTGTAGTGTAGGAGGCACAGGGAAGACTCAGATAGTAATTTATTTAGCCAAATTACTAAAAGCTAAAAATGTACCTTTTGTTATAATCACTAAGGCTTATGGTAGCCACATTAAAAGTACAACTATAATACAGAAAGGGCATACTGCATTAGAGGTAGGTGACGAGGGTATAATGCTCGCAAGGTATGGAACAGTTATTGCAGCTAAATATGTTAAAGATATTTTACCATTAATTAATGAGCTTAAGCCTGATGTAATAATAGTTGATGATTTTTTACAAAATCCTTATCTTCATAAAGATTTTACTATAGTTTCGGTAGATAGTCAGAGGCTTTTCGGTAATCGATTTCTAATTCCTGCTGGTCCTTTAAGACAAAACCCAAAGCAAGTCCTTGATGCAGCGGATTTAATTTTTTTAGTAAGTAGTAATCAAGATCAAATACCAAATGAACTTACTCCTTATATTGATAAACTAATCAATGCTCAAATAGTGCCTTCAAATAATATAGACAAAAATAAAAATTATTTTGCTTTTAGCGGTATTGGTAACCCGCAGCGTTTCTTTTTAACTTTAGAAAATTATAGATTAAATATAGTAGGATATAAGATTTTTCCTGATCATTATAATTATTTACAAGCAGATTTAGAAAATTTATATTCATTAGCTAAAGAGCATAACGCTATCTTAATTACTACAAGAAAAGATTATGTTAAATTTAATTATTTAAATGATGAGATTATTTGCTTAGATGTCGAATTATCTATCAACAATCCTGATTTATTAAATGAAAAAATTTTTAAAAAAGCTAAGATACTTAATTGAGTATTTTATCGTTATTATATTCCTGAAAGTAATCGGAATATTTGGTATAGATAAAGCGTCAGATATTTGTAGTTTTATAGCAAGAAAAGTCGGTATATTATTTGCTGTTAATAAAATTGCTAAACGTAATATTAAATCAGTATTCGGTGATATGTATGATGTTGAAAAAATCATAGATCAAACTTGGGATAATTTCGGTAGGTTTATCGGTGAATTTATATATGTTGATAAAATGGATGAATCTGAGTTAGAGAGTAGAATAGAAATAATAGGTAAAGAAAATATTAAAAAACTTGAAGATCAACCTTTTTTACTATTTAGCGGTCACTTTGCTAATTGGGATATTAGTCTTAAGGTTCTTAAGAAATATTATCCGAAAGTGGCTGTAATTTATCGGAAAGCAAATAACCCATATGTTAATAAGTTAGTTAATGAAAGTCGTGCAGGTGATAAATTGAGACTTATACCAAAAGGCTCTGAAGGTATTAGATCTTTAGTTAGGGCTATTAAAGAGGGTGAATCTATTGTTATGCTTGTTGATCAAAAAATGAATGATGGAATTGAAGTGCCATTTTTAGGGCGTCCATCTATGACTGCAAGCTCTATTGCGAAAATTGCTTTACAGTACAAATATCCGATTATACCTTGCCAAATTATTAGGACTAAAGGCAGTTATTTTAAAGTAATAGTTCATCCGCAATTAAAGTTTGAGCAAACCGGTGATAATAAAGTCGATTGCTATAATATTATGTTTAATATTAATCAAATTCTAGGGGAATGGGTAAAACAAAATCCTGCTCAATGGTTCTGGTTCCACAATAGATGGAAGAAATAATATGTGATGTAGGACAAAATAATCTATATTTCAATAATACTATTCTTTAATACAATGTCTTTATTATATAATTGACCAAAATCAGTGCAAGTAGTGTCATATTTGATGCATTCCCATTTCTTAGCGGATTCTAAGGCTTCGTTGTTATTATATTCCACCTTAGTTTGATTGTTAATTAATACTTGTTTTGGAAAAGTGCGTTTTTCTCGGTCTGTTTGTTCTTGTTGATCATTAGAATTAGTTATAATGGGAACCTTGATAAGGGATATTTGCCATAATGATTTATCAGCTATACTGTTATTACAATCCTCTGTATCTTTTTATGAAAAATCTCTGTTTCGAGATAAGATTATTCTCTTTTAGAGCCTTGAATGCCTTAGAAACAGAATTTCTATGTAATTTAAGCTCTTCTTGTAATTCTTTATAAGAAGTAACAATAGATGATGCAAGTGATGAGTTGACCTTTGTTAAGGTATTATCAGAATCGTCATAATTGTACTTACCAGTAGTAGATTTATAAATCTTAGTAAAAAAGATGCAGCATGATTACTTTAGATGTTGTAGAAATGCTACAATTAGCATTTAATTGTTTTAAGAATTGATAAGGTACTCTAATAAACATCTTAGTATTTTCAAGATGTTGTCTCTTGTCTTCTATGGTAGATAGAAAGGTTTTATCTATAGAATCTAGATTATATGACTGAGAATAATCAGTTCTGTTGAATCAAAAGATATCAAGATTGCATCCTTAATTTTAAATTTGTTCTTTAACTGCACTATTAAGATTAACTTAAGTGAAAATGCTGATTTTAAACTTGAGTTAAAATATAATCTTCTAATGATATTAGATGAGTTCCAAGCTATTGGGAATATTCCTTATGTTAAAGAGACAGTAGGCTACATTGCAGGCTATCAATTGCAGTTATTGACGATTTTTCAAAATGTATCCCAGCTGAACGAAATATACGGTATGCAAGGTAGAAAAACATTACTTTCTAACCATTCAGCATCATCTTGTTCCTAATGAGCAAGATGATGCTGAATACTTTTCAAATGAAATAGCTTATATTACGACACATTCTGTATCAGAAAGCAGAAGTCAAAGACTCAGAATATTATCTCACGCAGAATCCCCTAGTAAAGCAAAACGTCCATTAATGCTTCCTCAAGAATTAAAGCAAATGTCTTTTGGGGAAGAAATTGTCTTACTGAACGGTAAAAATCCAATCAAATGTGAAAAGGCTTTGTTTATGCATTAGCTCATTAGCTTGTCACCTACTCTGGAGCTCTATACTCAAGGCAATAAGATGCCAACTAAAGAGGCGCTGGTTTATTGCCTTGAGTAAGAAATGCATTAGCAATTGAAATGTTGTAAACAGAATAAAATACGAGTGATTTTTAACAAAAATCTATTGCTGAATTTAATTCACCAAGTGTATTTAAAATGTTAACATTTTTTTGTTCAAGTAATTGATAATTATTACTATATTCTTCAAATAATGCAGTAATAGGAACAATGTTTAGGAAATCACCAACTTGTTTGCATAGTAAATTAATGTTTCGAACATTTTCTATTGTAGAATCACTTAAAACCCTTGTTATCTTATCCGTTAATATTGGGATTTTATTATAAAAAGCCTGTATATCCGCACTTGAATCTAATCCACTGATATTTAAATCCTTAATATACTGCTTACCACTGATAATAACATTTAAACACCTATCTACTGTCGACTTAGCCTTAATATAATGATTGTTTAGAAATGCTCTTAACTCATTAAGGACTGGTGTACAATGAGCCATTTTTAACAATGTTAAATTAGGTATCAGACACTCTGGATTATTTTGATAATGCGAAGTAGAAGCTTTGAACTGATTTTGATCTATTCGCTCATACTCAGGAATCTGCATTTTGTGAGAATTATCAAAGAATTTTAGATTATCTTGGATAAATTTATTAGCTTCTGCAGTAATCTCGATCTCCTTTTTATTTTGAATTAGACCTAGAAATACATTTCTAGGTAATACATCTCCAAGATTTGGATTTAATAATTTTTGAAGTTCGTGAGTAACAATATCTACATCATCTCCAAAAATTTTATCCCATACTAAAAGATCAGATACTAATTTATTACCGTGACTAATTATTTTAGCGATTTGATCACCGTGAACATTTAATACTTTTTTTAATTTTTCATAAGTTTTGCATTCTGCCATTAGGAGTTGTTTTAAATGATCATGAACATTAATACTATAATCACGAATATTCTCGCCAATATTTGCAAAAGCGAGTAAAATTCCAGCTTCAGATTTTGCATTTATTTCTAATTGGTGATTATTGGCCGCTAAAAAACAAAATCTTTTTAAAGCTAGATCTTTAGTAGCTATTATATCCTCATCATTAACATTTAATTCTGATATATTTTGTACTATGGTAGATAATGTATTACTACCATTAATTACTTGTAATATTTTTTGTTTGTTAGATTCTAATATTACCGCTCCGCACATACCTATACTATCAAGGTGTTCGTCTTGCAAAGATACTAAAGAATTAATAAAAGTTTTATAGTTTACAAGATTAATACCACTTGCTACATATAATAATTCAATAAGCTCTACATCAATGCTGTTAAAGATATTTGTCCCAAAATTTCCACTAGCATATTCATATTTTAAATTTTTTCTATGATGAGTACTATCAGAGCCACAAGATTTATTATATAGCTTTTCTTGGAAAACCATATTAGCTAAACTTCCTACTTCCTTAATATCTAACTTAGATAGAGATTCTCTTATTAGAGATAGTAGCTTATCTTTTTCCTGAGCAGTTGGGCTATTAATTTTAATTGCATCATCTATATGAAATCTTGCTATATCTATAAGCGTAGGTATCATATTTGATTCATTTAACATTTTATCGAGAAATCGTGCTGAAGTTATCAGCTGAAAAACATCTTGTCCTGTATTACTCTGATGTGATAATTGTCCTTGCAATAAATCGTGATTGTGACATTTTAATAAATTTATAATGAATTTACTACATTCTAATAATTGTGCCCTAATTGCTTCCATTAACGGTGTGTCCTTATCTCTATCTTGATGAATCCAAGCATTAATAGGAATATTTTTCCTTTGCAGTAACTCCAATATCTCTAATGCTTTAAAATCATGTTTCCTGATATCCATGCCCGTGTTATGTCTATAGAAAAGATACATAATACCATTATTTCCATTGTCATTTGTAGCCATAGGATCAGCTCCGTGATCTAACAATAAGGTTATGATATCCTTTCTTAGATGTTCACAAGCCCTGATAAATAAGCTGCTATTATCCTTTTTTGATCGCTCATTAATTAATTCAGGATATTCAGCTATTAATTCATATAATTCTGATATTTTATTTTGTTCTACATATTTAAAAGCACTGATTCTTATATTGTCTGATATATTAGGCATAGTGATTTATTCAATTTTATTATAATGAGTATAGGTGGTCAAGGTAGTCATTATACTAATAAATATTGAATATACAAGCGTAATAGTAATTATTATGTGAATTAGTCAAATATTAGAACCTTAATGTATGCTTCTGCTTCATATTTTTGCTTATATTATTGATTTAGTAACATGTTTTTTATGATCGAATTCTTTTTTAGCTGTAATATGTGCTTTGATTCTTTCTCTAGAATTTAACTTAATTTCTTGAGTTTTAGTAAAAGATTCTTTGGTATTTGCATCCGATAATTCTATTTTTTGCTCTATAGAATGACTAAAATTTTCTATTTTCCATTGATTCCTATGTGTCTCTTTCTAATCCAAAATCTTTCCATCTTTGTTGATGCGTTTAAGACATGATGCTCTTATTCGTAAGGCTTTCGAGAACCCAATAGTAGTCAAAGAGTTTTTTGAGATGCATCTGTCTAGTCAGATTAAGGCTATGTTCTCTTCTCATACTCTTAAGATTAAAAAAGAAAGCTTTATTGAAGCAGATTTAAAGCACTCTAATATCTGATATTCTATTCTTAGCTAAGTTTAAAGATAATATTGGATATCTTTGGGTTCTATTAGAGAATCAAAGTACTCCTGAGAACTTCATGACTTTTAGGCTATTTAAGTATATGACGGATATTGCAGCAAGGCATTTAACTCTTAATCCTCAATCTAACATTTACCTTTACCAACTAGTATTTTACAATGGCCAAAAGAAATATAATGTTCCGAAGAATATTTGGGATCTATGTCAGTATAAAGAACTAATGCAAGATATTTGGACTAAAGATTATCAAATAATTAATGTCCATGATATTCCTGATGATGAACTAAAGAAAAAAGCGTGGGTAGGCATACTGCAATTCTTTATGCAACATATTTCACGAAAGAGATTTACTTAATAAAAGATTGTATGAGGTATCTGATCTATTACCAGAACTTGCTAAACTCAATATTGGTATTGATTACCTAGAACTGATATGAACCTATACATTGATTAAAATAGAACTAGAAAAAATATTAAAGTCGCATCTTAATAACCAGCAAGGAGAAAGACTTATGACTAGCTTAGCTCATCATTGGGAACAACAAGGTGTAGAAAAAGGTATACAACAAGGTATGCAGATTGGGGAAGCTACAGGTTTTCAGATTGGTAAAAACGAATGGAAATATGAAGTAGCTAAAAATATGTATAATGTTGGCTCTGATATCGCTTTCATCTCTAAAGTCACTGGACTCTCTATCGCTGAGCTCAACACTATTCTTAAATCTAAATCCTAACTATTCTTTTTGGAAAGTAGTAAGTTCTACTACTTTCAGCTATATCTTTACTTAGTCCCTTGTTTTAATTTTTTGCGTTTGCTGGTTGTCTATTTTACTAGACGATTCTTTTAACTTTTTTGTTTAATTCTTCTTGGAATTGCTCTATAGATGATATTGATTCTTGTTACAGATGCTAGCATTTGTAGTCTTCTTACCATATTCAGGTCTAATTACTTATAGCAAGATATGCACTATAATTATTTTTATTGAAAATCTATTATTTATCTATATAATGTATTTTTAATCTAAAAATTATATTCATAGATCATGCCACAATTATTAACACCACCTTTATCACCTCTTATAATTGCAGTACTTAATGGAAATATAGAATATACTAGTGAGTTATTACAAAATGGGGTAGATATAGATGTACGTGATAAGAACGGCAATTCTGCGTTACATATAGCCGCAAGTAAAGGATATACAAAAATTGCTACAATGCTTCTGTTATATGGAGCAACTATTGATGCACCTAATTTTGAGTTAGCCACACCTCTACATTATGCTGCTGCTAATAATTATAAAGATTTGACTCAATATCTTCTTAATATGAATGCGAATAAGTCAGCTGTTAATAAATATAACTAGTCTCCACAAGATTTGGCTAGATTATTCAATTCTCATGAAGTAATACCAATATTATGTACAACTGACAGTAGTGTATGTACCACACCGCAACAAAATCAAATAGTGTTAAGTTATAATATAGATATAGGTGGCATAACAGCTTTATCTATAATGACTGAATTAGCAACATCTCACAAAACAAAGATCGTTATTGCAAATTATCTTGAAATTGTTCCAACTATTGCTAATCCTAATTCTTTATTTATGTATATGTATGATGATATAAAACAATGCATTTATATCAATTTTAGTATACCAGAAACATTAAAGATATTTAGTGAGGCAAAAAACAATGCTCGTAAAGCTTTACAGAATAGCGATGGTTTGATCATACCTGGAAATGTCAATATGGTTGATGCTAGGTTATTTGGGGAAGTTATTAGTCCAAATGACGTGAAATTACATAACTTAGAACGTAATATTGCAGAAATGGCTTTGATTCATGTTGCAACTCAACGTGGTATTCCTATACTTGGTATTTGTGGTGGCATCAAATTCTTAATACTTATTTTGGTGGCAAGATCGGTAATAACAGTAAAGATCATAATCTATATGTAAATATTATTCCAAATTCTGAACTTTCACAAATAATTTTTGGTAAACCAAGTATGAGCATAGAAAAAGAAAAATTTTGGGCATCTCATAAGCAAGTTGTAAAAGAGATAGGAGGCACTAATCTCATCAACGGTAAGCATGATTTGTTTAAAGCTGTAGCTTATACCAGTGATGATATTGAAGCTGTAGAATCACAATTTGGGGTACCTATTATGGGATTACAATTTCATCCTGAAATGTCTATGTATAGCAATGCATTCACTTGCTCAGAGAAGGGAAGAGATAAGAAAATTTACTTATCATTTCAGCAATCAGTATGGTCCTTCCATAATAAACAAGTTTTACTGGCGGAATTTAAAAATAGTAAACATTATTCTAAAACTCAACACCCAACTGAAGATATCACTGAAAAACTTATTAATTATGAAAATAATAAATATAACAATAATATAATTGATATTTTTAACGAGACTTCAGTTGAGATTATAGGATATTCAAATGTAGAAATTCTCAATTAAATCTTAATTATTCTTTTTGGAAAGTAGTATAGGTCTACTACTTTATATCTTTATACATTGATGACATCACCTAATACACTGTTTACGTTCTTATGGTCAAGGTAACAACCTAATGATTCTCTTGATAATACTCAAAGTCTAGTTGTGCGTAATTTAAATCGCTATGTTCTATATTCACTGCCTTTGTCTTAAGTATTTCTATATCAGAATTTTGCTTTTTTGTTCTTATATAGAATCTTAGATGCAGTCACGTAAAACATTCTGTACAGTTATGTTTTGTAAAGTTAAGTTGCAATACCTTTTAAGGTTAGTTATAATTGAATTATTCCAATAATTGTATAGTTATGAATCTTTAAATATTTTACGTGACTAGCTCTTAATGTTTCCTCCTCCGCATGTACAGGGTTAGGATTTTATATAAAAAATCATTATCATTAGTAATACTAACTAAGTTATCCATATTTATAATAATCTTTTAAAATTAGTTCTAATTGAGGTATTATAACTAAATCTTTATTATCTATTTGATTAAGCTTGTTTGTTAACATTTCAAAAAAAATGGGTGGTACTTCTCAATATTTTATAATGCCATGATATATAAGATCGTTAATTGAAATATCTTTTAAGCATATCTCCTCAACTTTCAACATTTTCTTTGAAAGATTTATATCTTGAGTATGCATTACGACGTTCACAATATTTGTATTCTTGGCATATATTATACGCGTCCAAAAACGAACGGTTTTAGACAGATCTAATTCTAAAGTCCTAAAATCCTAAAATAAGATTATTGCACTTTTGGACAGTTATTTAGGACATCCTTTTTGGTATTATTTAGACTAGTTAAGTCTTGATGCTAAAGGTACGAAAAACACATGTTTTACTAAACTATCATCTATTTACAAATATCAAAAATAGGCTATTTATATACGACAAACACTGTCGTATTAGTTGATATTATGATAATCAGTAAAAGAGGGTGCTCTGCTGTACATGCTAGTTGGATATATAAGGGTTTCTAGTGAAAATGATCGTCAAGTGTTCGATCTACAATATGATGCTCTTATCAAAGAGAGTGTCGATCCAAGACATATTTTTCAAGATCAGGTAAGTGGAGCAAAAGATAATAGAAAAGGATTACAAGAGGCTCTTAGTTATTTACAAGATGGCGACTGTCTAATTGTATGGAAATTAGATAGACTCGGACGTTCATTGTCTCATCTCATTATACTTATTGATGGCTTCAAGCAAAAAAATATTGGTTTTAAATCCATAACTGAGCAAATGGATACTACAACGTCTCATGGTGAGTTCTTATTCAGTGTGTTTGTGGCTCTTGCCCAAAAGAACGCATTATGGCAGTGTTGAAAGCGGCTAAGCAAAGTTGGAAAACAGTAGGAAGACCAAGAGCAATATCACCTGAAAAAATGTAAGCAATTAGTGAAGGATTGAACTCCGGCACAAGCAAAGCTGCAATATGTCGGACATAACTATTCTTTATGATACTTTAGATGAGATACACCATTGTATGTAAGATTAAATCTTGACTTCAATGTGGTAAATCACTATTTGCTAATGCAGTCTTAATGTTATTAGCTTCGCGATGTTCCGCTATTTTTAACATCCTCTAAGTTACTAGCGGCATAGTAGGTTGTGCAGCAAGTGCATTTAATGTATCACGGGACATATTAGGTACGACTTCGTATAATAGCAATCGGTCTTGGTCTAATTCAACTGGCAGTAAATGGCTCTGTCAAAATAAGTGTGTAAAATTCTCAAAGGTTAGAAAATATAACAAAAAGAGAAATTACAATGAGACAGAAACAAAATACAACAATGAATCAAGCGATAGATTTATTGATCAATAATGATACAGTTGTATCAACTTTATTGAAGGAAGATGGTTTATTAAAAGAACTAACCAAGCGTCTTGTAGAGAAAACTCTACAGTCTGAGATAAATAATCATTTAGGATATAGTAAGTATAATCAAAGTGATGCCCAGAATTCACGTAATGGTTATAACACAAAGAATCTGATTACAAAGAATGGTGCTGTTGAGATTGAAGTGCTAAGAGATAGATAGTAGTTTTGTACTATCAGAATACTTGATGGTTTTGATGATAAAGTACTATCTTTGTGTGAAAAAGGGATTAGTTTATCAGATATAAAATTACAGATTCAGGAATTATATGGAGCTGAAGTAAGCGAGAGTTTAATTAGCCAAATCACAGATGATATAATAGAAGATGTTAAGCTATAGCAGAGCCGTCCATTAGATTCAGTATATGCTATAGTATTTTTTGATTGTTTAATAGTAAAAGTACGTCAGGATAAACGGATTATCAATAAATCGGTATATGTTGCATTAGATATTGATTTAGAAGGGCGGCAAGATATTTTGGGATTGTGGATAAGTGAGAATGAAGGAGCTAAGTTTTGGCTTGGTAATTTTACTGAGATGAAAAATAGAGGTATGCAAGACATACTGATAGCATGTAGCGATGACCTTGATGGTATGTCTGAAGCTATAGATGCTGTTTTTCCAAAGACGGAGCATCAATTATATATTTTGTACATCAAATTAGGAATAGTTTACGATATGTATCATATAAGGACCGGAAAAAGCTTGCTGGTTATTTAAAACCTATTTATACAGCTAGTACAGAAAAATAAGCACTTTCTCCGCTTTAGAGGCTTTTGAATCTAAATGGAATAAACAATATCCTCAAATGGCTAAATCTTGGTATGTGCACTGGGATAATTTAATGATTTTCTTAGGATACCCTGAAGAAATACGAAAAATAATTTATACACTGGAAAAGTTTACACACTTATTTTGGAACACTCCAGTAAATTGTTTTTATCCAGTTGATCCCATTCTTTTTTTGATAAATCAGAATTGCTATATTGTTTAGCAAATTTATGTGATGCGGCAAGGATTGGTCTGTTATTGATCATGTCTTGTACTTTTTGCCACTGAAATCCTTCTTTGGGCACAAGGGCCGTTGACATACCTTGTTTTTTGCCCATGTTATATTTTTCTTACTGTCATCTATTAGTACAACGTTAGATTTATTTATTATGCCTACTAATTCTATGGCTTTTTCTATAATGTTCGGTTTTAGCATTAGGACTACTTGGGCCCATAGGAAACCTCACTATTATATTGATACCCTCAAGTTGTATTCTAGTGAGTCCCAACTCTGCTAGAGCTGTAGAAATTGCATCAGGATATTGAGTAAAAGAAGTAATCGCTATATGATATCCTTGGTCTAATATATTCTCAAATGTTTTTTAAAGTCCTATCTTATCTCTTAAGCCACATATCATGATCTTTAAATAATCTGGAAGCTTCTTGTTTGACCAGCTGCTTATCATATCCTGGGTTTAGTTCTCCTGTCTGTACTATACAATTTACTACTATAGTGTTATCTTGTGTTATAGGTGCAACAGATGGTTCAAATCTTGAATATATTTAGTCAACCTCTACCTGTTTTTATCCAATGTTCCATATTGTATCCTGAAAATGTCCTTCTACTATAGTATTATCAAAATCAAATCAAAATAATTGTTTCATTTATTATCCTCATATTTATTATATATTGCTTACGCCAAACCTCATTATTTGATACTTTATCATCTATCCCCTCCAGTTACATGCCCTCTTTTCAGGCCTCCATGCCGCAACTCATATAGGGCTCAAGTACGCTTTCCACCTCATTTAACTCAATTCTTGCACTACCTTTTGCCCTGCTGCATAATCTAGTATTAGCTTTTCTAATTCCGGATTACTATAATCATGCGCACTAGATAAATACTAGTCAATATTTTCAATCAGGATTATCATACGCAAATGATGTGAGATATTGTTTAATACCGTAATATCTGCTCTCTATTATCATTGGTAATAACACCGTAACACATCACCATGACTCTTATTAGTATTTCTCGCAGCATCTTCATTACTATTTGCTATATCATCAGATGTCACTGTTATAGCTTTCTTATTTATAATGCTAGCATCATCACTACTATTATCTAAATCTAAGCTAACTTCTATTACTACCTCTGTATCTTCTGCTGCCTTCTCATGGGTTATAGCTTTAGTCTCTAATTCTATATATTTTACTAAATTATCACATAGCTTGTGTAATTGCTCTGTGTGATCTTCTATATATTGACGACCTACTGCCACTAAAGCTTCAATGTTTTTAAGGCTATTATTATCTAAACTCTTGTGTCTCCTTAGATAGGTAGCTTTACTTCTACAAACTCATCCTCTCTCGGTAAATCTACTATTACCTCTGCTTTGGAACTATCTTCACTGCTTTGCATTAAATGACTAACTAACTATCTTTAACAAGCAATCCTATAAGTCCATCAAATCCTATCTTCGATATTCAGTTGTTAGCCTCACGATCATTATCAAAGTTAAGGGATAATACAATTGTGTTATATGGTATTTTGGCATTCTCTTCCCTGATATGACAGTTCTTTAATATCTTGCGGCCTAATATGCCGGTCTATTAGCCCTAAGTCCTCCATCTGCATACGCATATAGCACGTCTTCTTGGTTCTCATAACCTTTAATTATTTTCTCTATTACTACATCTCATATAACTTATAACTAATATTATATAAGCTTAAAACTAAAAAGTATAATTAATACTTATGCAGTAATAATTAATACTTTATGAAAAATTAACGATGATTTTATGAATTAATATATAATTGAATAATTATTTTTTATGAAGTATACCTATTATTAACTTTTATAGTTTGATATAGCAAAATTAGTTTAAACTACTATTGTCGTTAATCTTTCCTTTGGTACTAATTAATGAGGGTGTTAGATTTTTTCATCTCAAAAATATCACATATACCTATACTGCACTCTCTTAACTACAGTATTACCAATCAATCTCTGTATAACGTGCGAGTAATTATTCCTGATGCACTCTGCCATAAACCTTGTTGGCATTATTAGCGTTATTATGTCAATTTTCCTACATTCTTTAGCCGCTGCTTTAGAAAACCAAATCGCATATATAGCTTCTCCTAGTTCTTCTCTTAAATCCTTTCTAATTTGAATCTATACTGTATTTTCTTCTATTTTATCTAATTCCTTACTGCTATATAAAATTCCAATATCTTTGCTACTACTAGAAATACTATCAGATTCTTTGATTTTCTAGTTCTTCTTTTCTTTTTACCTTTCCATCTACCTATTGCAGAATATCCTATATTCACTGTATTTACATCTTCAACTACCATCGCATAATACCCATTGATGCCATATACTGCTTCTAATTGCTCGCTTAAAGTTGCTATTTATCACTCGCTTAAATTGAGTCGGTTTGGTACTAACACAATAAAAACACTATTATCATGATTTGTTTTAAATTCTACCTGTGTTAGCATTTCATACACTACCTCTGCACTAAATTTTTCAGCTATCTTCTTCCTTACCTACATATCTTTGCTGGTATCAAACGAGTTTTCTATTTGGTTTAGGTATTTCTCATATTCTAGTAAGTTTTTCTCTATCTCTCCTATGTTACAGCTAAACCTAAATCTTGTATGATTTACTAGTGGTCCTTGATGTTTCTCATTCTTTAGAATCTTTGCCATATAGCTCAAGAATGTAAATTTGTTCTTAAATCTCTTCTCATTATATTTGATGTAGAACTTCAGTAATAACTGATTCATAGAATTATTGCTGAATTCTCTATTTGCTCTAAAGTTGAGAGAATCAACACCTTTTTTAGAAAGTGGGTAGAAATGCCTTAATTCCTTATATTCAGATATATCTTCGATGGTTCTTGCAGTAGACTCAGAGGTAGTATTAGACCAAAATGGTTTAGCCTTAATAGAACTTTCAAAAGAATTGTTATAAGATTCAGATGAAAACAAGCAAAGCTCGTTTTTCAAAAATTCTTTTTTAGCATCTATCTATAAGAGATGTAGTGTGCACATATTAAGAGCTCTTCTTTTTGTCTTATAAACTTCTTACTCTTATTAAAGTTGATCTTTATATTATTACACTTCATTTCACTTTGGAGTGTTACTCTATAGTACCTAATTTTTCCTTCTTGATGGTATTTTAACATTTAGCACAGATAAATTTGCTTAACTAATCAAGTAAAAACGTAGTTTTATTAAAAATTTATTTTTTGATACTCAGATAATCAACGTATTAAGGATATTGAATTCTAGTTTTAGTTTATTACAATTTTGTTCTGCGATTGGTCCATACATGCGTATCGTATTTCATAATATGATGTATTTTTCTTTTAAATCTATAATGACTTTTTACATATATACCTGTAAAGAAGTAATTTTTTCTAATGTAATAATAATATACAAAAATATTTTAAAATTGTTTTTCATAATTATTTATGATAACTTATTATAAGCACTAATCACTATAGTATTTGAAACTTTACATTAAAATAGTTGCAGTTTTTCTAAAATGCTGTCAATGATTACTGTAGAGAATTTTTATTTATAAAAAATGTCAGGCAGGAGTTCTTTGTTAAAAGTAATAACTTAGAAGAAATATGTTAAGGATAGTGAATACCAAAAATAGTAATATTAGAATTTAATAAAGGCATTATAGTTTGAGTAGAAAATTAAAGGTGATAAAGTATATAGATAAGCTCTTGTAAAAAACTTAAGTAAGAAAATTGAACAATAAAAATAAAATATAACATTTAATATTAAAGAATATATAAAATAAATGCTACCGTTAATTTTTGATTAATAAATAGTATTTTGCAGATTCACATCCCAAGAACTAAACAAAAGATAGTGAAGTGCAAACTAGATATAAAACCTAAAACGATACTTACTATCAGGTGGTGGCACCAAAGCGTTGGACAAGAATGTGAAAGATCAGAAATGTACGAAAGTTGAAGCATTAGCAAAATTTATAGGTTATAGCTTTATGTAAAAAGTAAAAATTGAAAATTATTAAAAATCCTGAAGTGCAAATAAATATTATTATGTAATTTATTAACGTAATATTCTACTGTTATTAATATTTTAGTTCTGGATATTTAAACAACATAATATATAAAATTGGTATTATTTATGACTATTACAAAAAACAAAATTTCACTTATGTTAAGTTCAAAATTGGGTTTTTCAAATAATTTGTGTGAAGCAATCGTTAATACGGTTTTTTCTAATATTTTAGAAATAGCAAAAGTGCAAAAATTAACTTTAAAAAATTTTGGTAGTTTTGAAGTTAAACAAAAAACCCCACGTCCTGGAATAAATTTTCATACTAAATCGCCAGTAATGATAGCATCAAAAAAGAATTTGCGTTTTACTCCTTCTGAAAAATTAAAAGCTTTAATTAATAAATCGATGTTATAAACTATTATTTTCCATATCAACGTATTAGGATAGATGTGAATTGAGTTAATATTATTATACCGTAAACTTTAATCGAGTGATCTATATAACTTATTGTATCAGATCTGGATTGCAACACACGTGGTGACGAAAAAAACTGAATATGTGCTTTTATCTAGGTGATTTTATGTAATAACACATGTATTTTAGAGTATATGATAAACAATAAACTCACAAAAAAATATTATGTTGCTAGTGAGGTGATAAGGATTTTAAATATTGCTTTACATAAATTAAGGTATCTAGAAACCAAAATACCTGGTTTATCTCATTATAAAATAAATAATAGAAAATATTATACTGCTCATGATATTGATCTGCTTCAAAAATTTTTGTTTGTAAGCCGAAGAGAGGAGTATCTAGAAGTACGTGGGTATCATAGGTCTGACAAAGACTATTTAGCAAATTTTTCAAATATACATTGTGCTTCAGACACATCTAGACAAAATGAATTTCAAGGTAAGAATTCAGAGTGTATATTAAACTTACATGTTCAGCAAAGGCAAGACTCGCAAAGTGCAGTTGTATTGAGCTTAATGGATAATACTGTATCGAGTAGAATCGATATATTACTTACAAACTTTCATAATTTATCTATTCAAATAAAAAAAATCTTGCTGATTTCTTGATGACTTTATAGTATTCGCTATATCATAATTTAAATGAGGATGCGATGAAAATAAGACAAACAGCAAAGCCGGTAATTATAGGCATATCTGGACCTGAATTAACTGATGCTGAACGCGAATTATTTGAAGAACATAATCCTTTAGGTATAATTTTATTCCGTCGTAATATTAGAAAGAATGAGAAAGGTGAGCAGGATAAAGCAGCACTTATAAAGCTTATAGCTGATATAAAAGAAGTATTAGGTGATAATACTATCATTGCTATAGATCAAGAAGGTGGTATGGTAAAAAGGCTTATTGCCCCAACTTTTTATGATGCTCCTGCCGCTCAAACTTTTACTGAATTACAAACGTGTAAATACAATTATAGCACAATAGCAAAAGAGTTAAGAGAAGTAGGTATTAATCTCGATTTTGCACCAGTAGCGGATTTAATACACGATGGAGCCGATAAGATAATCAGTGATAGAAGTTTTGGTAAGGAGCCGGAAATAGTCGTACCTTTATTTTTATCTGCTATAGCAGGGTTACAAGAAGAGAAAGTTACGGCTTGTATAAAACATATTCCAGGGCACGGTAGAGCTACGGTAGATAGCCATATAGAGTTGCCTATTATTGATACCAGCTTAAAAACACTAGAAGATACAGACTTTAAGGTATTTAAGGAGTTAGCTAAGTACGATTATATTAAGCTTGCTATGACAGCGCATGTAATTTATACAGCTCTTGATCCTGATAATCCTGCAACTTTATCTCAAATCGTTATTGATTATATTAAAAGTAATATTGGTTTCAAAGGGCTTATTATTTCCGATACAATAGAGATGCAAGCTTTAAGCGGTAGTATGGCAGATATTACTAAAGGAGCTTTAGATGCGGGAGTAGACATAGTACTTGAGTGTACCGGGGAATTTAATAAAATGTCTGAAGTTTTAGGTAGCGTTGCAGAAAATTCGATAGATAAATTTTCTGACTTATTCATTTCTTAATTCTATTTGTTCATTATCTAGTAACTCGTTTATTGGGCCCAGTAAATAACTCACAAGACTAATCTTATACTATTTGGATTTCATGAATAAATCGTAGAATAATATTCCAATATCAAGAGATTGTGTACGCACAATTATTTTATAGAATAGTACTTCTAATATTCTAAGTTAAATTAGACAATATTGTGCAGAAATTAATTTTTACTAAAGTTCTACTATAGGTAATATGTACAATTATAGGAGATATATAGAATTTATTTGGCATGAGGTGGATGTGATTTGCGAGACTCTGCTTAAAAAAGATTACAATAAAGTAGATATAGAACATGATATATATCCATCTTAAAGAGCATTATTCTGTTTTAAAAAAGATGAACAGAAAAGAAGCGCATATTTATTGAAAGACTTAATTGCATGTAGGATTTTAGTTCTAAAGATCTATGCTATAATGCTTTGTATGTACAATTCTCTGTATTCCGATTGTTTATACACCAAAGATTATATCAATATACCAAAAAGTAATGGATATCAGTCTCTTCATAATATAATACAGCTTTTGCACTCTAAACGTACGGTTAAAATAAAGATCAGACGTGAAGTATATAAATAAATATGCTGAGTTTGGTAGAGCAGCTCATTTATTATAAAAAGGAACAAGACCGTTATTTTAATATATTACTAATGATACAATACTTTCTAAAGCGTATCGAATGGTGCAGCAATTTGCACGATTAGAAGCGCAAATTGTAACATATGAAAAAAAGAGCATTATGTGTATTTGACTAAATACGATGAAATGGCAGCAATAGAAGGACTAATAATAAAGAGTATTGTGGTATAAGGCTTATCATTGTGACAAAGATTGTGTAGTCTAATAAAACTATTATATGTGACCGAGTGCGTTTAATCGCTGGAGTTGGTATCATTCTTGTACTATTTTATACCATTCCTTTGTATTAAGTATAGTCAAAATCAAAATTTATTTTTTAATTTTTAAATTTATTTGGTGTGATAGTATTGTAATCTTAGATAGTAATTTGTGTTCTTGAAATAAAATACTTGATCCCGTGTTTAAGATACGTAATGACATATGTAAAATTGATATACAAACTCATCATCGCAATAACTGATTATTATTTCATAACACCAATGTGATAAAAATATAACATTTATTAAAACTTTATTAAAAAACTACTGTGATGCTTGTAATTATGTACAATATATAGTACACTTAGCCCGTAGTTTAGAAACTATTGAAACAAAATATTAGGTTATTTCCTTATCAAGTGTGGGATATCTTGACTCGTATTTGATTAATTTGTTTTAATACTAGATACTAAATTTTAACTTAAATATAGGTAAAAATTATGGCTCAAAAACCAAATTTTCTTAAAAAAATAATTTCCGCAGGATTGGTAACTGCTTCCACGGCTACTATAGTAGCTGGTTTCTCTGGTGTAGCAATGGGTGCTGCTATGCAATATAATAGGACAACAAATGCAGCAGCTACAACCTTTGATGGTATAGGCTTTGATCAAGCTGCTGGTGCTAATATTCCTGTCGCTCCAAATTCAGTTATTACTGCTAATGCTAATAATCCTATTACTTTTAATACTCCAAACGGTCATTTAAATAGTTTATTTTTGGATACTGCAAATGATTTAGCAGTAACAATTAATGAGGATACTACCTTAGGATTTATAACAAATATTGCTCAGCAGGCTAAGTTCTTTAATTTTACTGTTGCTGCTGGTAAAATTCTTAACATAACAGGGCAGGGTATTACTGTTCAAGAAGCTTCTAATACAATAAATGCTCAAAATGCTCTTACAAAAGTGCATGGTGGCGCTGCTATTAACGCTAATGATCTTAGCGGGCTAGGATCAATAACCTTTGCTGCTGCGCCTTCTGTATTAGAATTTAATTTAATAAATCCTACAACTCAAGAAGCTCCTCTTACACTTGGTGCTAATTCTAAAATAGTTAATGGTGGTAATGGGACATTAAATATTACTAATGGATTTATTCAGGTTTCAGATAACACTTTTGCTGGTATTAAGACCATTAATATCGATGATTGTCAAGGTTTAATGTTTAATTCTACTCCTGATGCCGCTAATACTTTAAATTTACAAGCAGGTGGTAATACTATTAATTTTAATGGAATAGACGGTACTGGTAAATTAGTATTAGTCAGTAAGAATGGTGCTGCTACCGAATTTAATGTTACAGGAACTTTAGGTGGTAATCTAAAAGGTATTATTGAATTGAACACTGCAGCAGTAGCTGGTAAACTTATCTCTCAAGGAGGTGCTGCTAATGCAGTAATAGGTACAGATAATGGAGCAGGTAGAGCTGCAGGATTTATTGTTAGTGTTGATAATGGTAATGCAGCAACAATTTCTGGACAAGTTTATGCTAAAAACATGGTGATACAAAGTGCTAATGCAGGTGGACAAGTCACTTTTGAACACATAGTTGATGTTGGTTTAGGCGGTACCACCAACTTTAAAACTGCAGATTCTAAAGTTATAATAACAGAAAACTCAAACTTTGGTTCTACTAATTTTGGTAATCTTGACACACAGATTGTAGTCCCTGATACTAAGATTCTTAAAGGTAACTTCATAGGTGATGTAAAAAATAACGGTAATACTGCAGGTGTGATTACTTTTAATGCTAATGGTGCTTTAGTAAGTGCTAGTACTGATCCAAATATTGCAGTAACAAATATTAATGCAATTGAAGCAGAAGGGGCCGGGGTTGTAGAATTATCAGGAATACATATTGCAGAATTACGTTTAGGGAATGGTGGCTCTATCTTTAAACTTGCTGATGGCACAGTAATTAATGGTCCAGTTAACCAAAATGCTCTTATGAATAATAATGCTCTTGCAGCTGGTTCTATTCAGTTAGATGGGAGTGCTATAATTACCGGTGATATAGGTAACGGTGGTGTTAATGCTGCGTTACAACACATTACTTTAGCTAACGATGCTTCAAAAATATTAGCACTCGATGGCGCAAATATTATCGGGGCTAATGTTGGTGGTGCAATTCATTTTCAAGCTAACGGTGGTACTATTAAATTAACAAATACTCAAAATAATATTGTAGTTAATTTTGATTTAGATATAACTACTGATAAAACAGGTGTTGTTGATGCAAGTAGTTTAACAAATAATCAAACTTTAACTATTAATGGTAGTATCGGTACTGTTGTAGCTAATACTAAAACACTTGCACAATTAAACATCGGGTCAAGTAAAACAATATTAAATGCTGGCGATGTCGCTATTAACGAGTTAGTTATAGAAAATAATGGTTCAGTACAACTTAATCACAATACTTACTTAATAACAAAAACTATCAATGCTGCAAACCAAGGTCAAATAATCGTTGCCGCTGATCCTCTTAATACTAATACTACTCTTGCTGATGGTACAAATTTAGGTAGTGCAGAAAATCCACTTTCTACTATTCATTTTGCCACTAAAGCTGCTAATGCTGACTCTATATTAAATGTAGGTAAAGGAGTAAATTTATATGCTAATAATATTACTACTAACGATGCTAATGTAGGTTCTTTACACTTTAGGTCTGGTGGTACAAGTATAGTAAGTGGTACAGTTGGTGGACAGCAAGGTCATAAGCTTAATAATTTAATATTAGATAATGGTACTACTGTTAAGTTTTTAGGTGATACAACATTTAATGGTGGTACTAAAATTGAAGGTAAATCCATCTTGCAAATTAGCAATAATTATACTACTGATCATGTTGAATCTGCTGATAATACTGGTACATTAGAATTTGTTAACACTGATCCTATAACCGTAACATTAAATAAACAAGGTGCTTATTTTGGTGTTTTAAAACAAGTAATTATTTCTGGTCCAGGTAACATAGTATTTAATGAGATAGGTAATGTAGGAATTGTACATGGTATAGCAGCTAATTCAATTTCTTTTGAAAATGCAAGTTTAGGTACATCTTTATTCTTACCTAGTGGTACTCCATTAGATGTTTTAACAATTAAAAGTACCGTAGGTAATGGTACAGTAGATAATTTTAATGCTCCTATTGTAGTTGTATCAGGTATTGATAGTATGATCAATAACGGTCAAATCATCGGTGATAAAAAGAATATTATAGCTCTATCGCTTGGAAGTGATAACAGTATTACTGTTAATGCTAATACATTATATTCAGGTATCAGAACTACAAAAAATAATCAAGGTACTGTGACACTTAGTGGTGGTATGCCTAATAATCCTGGTACAATTTATGGTTTAGGTTTAGAGAATGGTAGTCCAAAGTTAAAACAAGTGACATTTACTACAGATTATAACAACTTAGGTAGTATTATTGCAAATAATGTAACAATTAATGATGATGTAACTCTTACTACAGGAGGTATAGCAGGGACAGATTTTGACGCTAAAATTACTCTTGGAAGTGTTAACGGTAACGCTAACGTAAGGTTTGTTGATAGTACATTTTCTGATCCTAGAAGTATGATTGTTGCTACTCAAGCTAATAAGGGTACTGTAACTTATTTAGGTAATGCATTAGTTAGTAATATCGGTAGTTTAGATACTCCTGTAGCTTCTGTTAGATTTACAGGTAATGATAGTGGGGCAGGATTACAAGGCAATATTTATTCACAAAATATAGATTTTGGTACTTATAATTTAACTATTCTAAATTCTAATGTCATTTTAGGTGGTGGTACTACTGCTATTAATGGTGAAATCGATCTTCTGACAAATAATTTAATATTTGCAAATGGTACTTCAACATGGGGTGATAATACTTCTATTAGTACAACGTTAAATGTATCAAGCGGTAATATAGGTCAAGTAGTCATTGCCGAAGATGCTCAAGTTAACGCAACAACTACAGGAACTACAACCATTAAAATACAAGATAATGCTAATGCAAATTTCAGTGGCACACAAGCTTATACTTTAATTCAAGGTGGTGCTAGATTTAATGGTACTTTAGGAGCTCCTAACTTTGCTGTAACAGGAAGTAATATTTTCGTAAAATATGAACTAATACGTGATTCTAACCAGGATTATGTATTAACACGTACTAACGATGTATTAAACGTAGTTACAACAGCTGTTGGAAATAGTGCAATTGCAAATGCACCTGGTGTAAGTCAGAACATTTCTAGATGCTTAGAATCAACAAATACAGCAGCTTATAATAATATGCTTTTAGCTAAAGATCCTTCTGATGTTGCAACATTTGTAGGAGCTATTGCTACAGATACAAGTGCGGCTGTAACTACAGTAAACTTAAATGATACACAAAAAACTCAAGATCTACTTAGTAATAGGCTAGGTACACTTAGATATCTAAGTAATGCTGAAACTTCTGATGTTGCTGGATCTGCAACAGGTGCAGTGTCTTCAGGTGATGAAGCGGAAGTATCTTATGGTGTATGGGCTAAACCTTTCTATAACATTGCAGAACAAGACAAAAAAGGTGGTATAGCTGGTTATAAAGCAAAAACTACTGGGGTTGTAGTTGGTTTAGATACTCTCGCTAGCGATAACCTAATGATTGGGGCAGCTATTGGGATCACTAAAACTGATATAAAACACCAAGATTATAAGAAAGGTGATAAAACTGATATTAATGGTTTATCATTCTCTCTATATGGTTCCCAACAGCTTGTTAAGAATTTCTTTGCTCAAGGTAATTCAATCTTTACCTTAAACAAAGTCAAAAGTAAAAGTCAGCGTTACTTCTTCGAGTCTAATGGTAAGATGAGCAAGCAAATTGCTGCTGGTAATTACGATAACATGACATTTGGTGGTAATTTAATATTTGGTTATGATTATAATGCAATGCCAAATGTATTAGTAACTCCAATGGCAGGACTTAGCTACTTAAAATCTTCTAATGAAAATTATAAAGAAACCGGTACAACAGTTGCAAATAAGCGCATTAATAGCAAATTTAGTGATAGAGTCGATTTAATAGTAGGGGCTAAAGTAGCTGGTAGTACTGTGAATATAACTGATATTGTGATATATCCGGAAATTCATTCTTTTGTGGTGCACAAAGTAAATGGTAAATTATCTAACTCTCAGTCTATGTTAGATGGACAAACTGCTCCATTTATCAGTCAACCTGATAGAACTGCTAAAACGTCTTATAATATAGGCTTAAGTGCAAACATAAAATCTGATGCTAAGATGGAGTATGGTATCGGTTATGATTTTAATTCTGCAAGTAAATATACTGCACATCAAGGTACTTTAAAAGTACGTGTAAACTTCTAATAATTATTTGTGATTTTAGTAAGTTTATAACTTGATTAAGAAAAAAAGCCCACTTTGAAAAAATGGGCTTTTTTTCTACTTATGTAATAAGGTCTTATTATATACATAGTATTGCAATCTAGAAAATCATTTAACAAAATTGTTTCCTCCCCCATGACTTCATACTGTGCTTTAGATGTAGTAAATACTACTCTAGACAATAATACTTACTCACATAATTTTATTACATGACTTATTTTAGTAATCCTTGCAAATGTAGGAATGAACATTTTTAGTATATCGCCTAGGGCGCTTTAGCTTATCGTTAATTAATAATAAAAAATAATTTTAGTCTTTTGATGCCAGTGGCAAATTGGATATACATTACGCTATGTAATCATATTAAGATCCTTAGAAATTATAATTTTCATTATTGTGCAATGCAATGCGTAATTATATTGCTTCATTTTTATCCTATACAATATATTCATTAACTTCTAATTGCTAGTACATAAATTTTACATTTGATAGTTTAAATAAATATTAAGCTATCAATACTGAGGTTAGATTAATGCTGATTTTAGAGGATATAAAGTAAATATTCAAAATATGTAGAGAAAGTATAGGATTTAATTATTGGTAGTATCATTGAAGATGTATATCATATAACTCAGATACTTTTTAATTAGGTCTGATGTTATATTCAATATATTTGAAAATAAAGCTCCGTAATTAATAAATTTTTTGATTCTAAAAATTGCAGATTATCATATTTCAGTACTATAAGGGAACATAAATAGAAGAACTTAGTAGTATACAAGAAAAAGATAAAAATCTCTAAGGATTAATCAGTTGTTATAATACTCTATATAAAATAGATTAAGATGATGATTTTTATAAATTTTGTAAATTTGCTTTGATCTCTATATTGCGCCTAATGAACCTAATTAGGTATTCGAAATAGATTATGGTTGAAAAAATATTCCAAATCAAGATATAGGAAATTAATAATTTCATAATATCTAGAAAGTTTAGTATTACTAATCTTTTAAATTTTATACCTATAAAGTTATTGAATGGATTCATTTTTGGCATTCAAACACTGGATAATATGCAGTAATAATATCTGAAATTTTAGAGTCAAAATAGTTAATTTTTTTGATAAAAATTGTCAAAAGATACATTTAATGAATTTTGCTTATACTTAATATTTAAAATGCATATATTATAGAACTTGGTAGTATGTAAAAATCAATTAAATTTTATATAAAAGTTAAGTATGTATTTTTAAATATAAAATGTAATGTAATTTTTGGTATTACTATATTCAATTTTAGCTAAGAAATCTAAGGTATGAAGAATAATAGAAGTATAGTAGATATAAGTAATTCGGCAACTATTTTTATGAAAAACTTAAATTGTTGAAATATTCAATTATGAAGCTTTGAGAATAATTGATAAGCATATAAATGTTAAAAATAAAAAACCTAAAGATTTATTTCTTACTAGTTTATATCTAATGAATATAGATATATTAATTAATTTAAGAAATATTAGGAAGCTATTTTTTATATATGGTATGAAGAAATCATGTAAAAAAGACAAGACACAATAGAGTTATGTTATCTTACCGAAGATCTATAATATTCAAAAAAAGCTAACACAATTTTCTTTAATGATCTAACTAGAGCTAATAAAAAAAGCATTTATTTCTTAATTAGATGCGTATTACTTCATAAAATGAGGATGCAATATATATGTTTATGAGACTGCTGAATATATTGTGATAAAAAAATGTATAAAGTCATATGTACTTTGCATCGACTAAATTTTATTTTACCTCAGCAATTTTTGCAATCTAATAATTAGATAAGAACACTTTTAGCTGATTTATCTGATAATCTTATAAAAATTTACAATCTTAAGTGAAATTAGTAAGAATTTTTTCTGATTAATGCAATAACAAAGCCGGCCGTAGTCAGAATAACTCCAATCCAAATAAAACTCATCATTGGCTTATAATATATTTTAGCATGAATTATCTTACCATCTATATTACTTAAAACGGCGTAAAGATCATATAATAAGTAAGAATGTATATCACTTTCTTGTGATAACTTCTGCTCAATTATATAAAATCTATTTTCTGGTTTTAATATAGTTATATTATTCTTATGATCTTCAAGCCAAAATTCAGCGATTTGTCTATAATAATTTTTCCCTTGAGCAAACTTAATATTTTGTAACGTTACTTTAAATGCGTTAAAAGTTTTACTTGTGCCAACTTCTCCAATGAAATCCATTTCACTTTGTAATAATGAATTCATGGTAATGCTAAAAGCAATGAGTGCAACACCAAAATGCCCTAGTATCATACTAGTGCTACTCGCTTTGAGACTATTTCTAAAGTAATTAGTTTTCACTAATAGATAATGAACATTATGGAGCATCAAAAATATAGATGTCATTATAGTTAAAATTGATATAACGCTAAATTTTATGTTTAATAATATGAAATAAGTAATTATTAGAGATAACATTAGCATTATAATATGTTTTTTTATAGAGCTATTAGTAGTAAATAATCCTATAGTACAAAGAATAGGTATAACAAATATAATAAAATTTTTAATAAAAAATTCTTCATTAATAATAATTGGCTTATCATTAAATAAAGCGTAAATTGTAGGGTAAAGTGTAGCACATATTAAGATGATAAGACTAAAAAGGAAGAATATATTACCTATGAGTATGGCTTTTTCTTTTATTGTCATATTGCAGTTTGAGTGGGTGTTCCAGTTAAAAGTATTATAAATTGTTTTTTCAATACTGCAATTATTAAGCCGTATGATAACATACAGTCCTCCAATTCCTATAATACAAAGTATTACAAGTAAGTATATCCATCTTTCAGATGAGAATGCAAAAGCGTGGATTGAATTAATAAAACCGGAACGTACTAAAAAAGTGCTAAATATTACTAATAAGAAAGTAATTATAGATAAAATTATAGTCCAGTGTTGCATTCTATTTGTTTTGGTAGTAACTATGATGGAATGATGCAACATAATGCCTGATAACCAAGGAAATAGTGAAATATTTTCTACTGGATCGAAAAACCATAATCCGCCCCAGTTGAGTTCTCTATATGCCCACCACGAACCAAGGCTAATTCCTATAGTAGTAAATAAGATACCGCATCCTGCAAATATTTTGAGGAGACGTATGGATGTAATACGGTCGCTTAATTGTGTTATCTTATAACCAGTAAAGTAGCCTGGCAGATTGTTATCAAGTCGCGATATGACAGCAATGAGAAATATAGCACAAACAATAGTAAACGGTACGGCGTAGCTAACATATCCTAAATAAAGTAAAGGTGGATGGATGCTCAAAGCAATATCTTGTAGCATTGGATTTAACCCTAACCCTTCTTTAGGAACAAAAGAAAACATATGAAATGGGTTAGAAGTAAAATAAATAAAACTGCTAAATAATAATTGTATAGCTGATAGAATAATAATAGATGAAAATTTCAACATCTTATCTTCAAGGCAAAATATATAACAGCAACTAACGATTTGTAATAAACAAAACCATAATAACATTGAGCCTTCATGGCTTGACCAACTACCTGATATTTTATATATTAAAGGTTTTAAAGTACTGGAGTGTAAGAAAACATTTTGTACTGAAAAGTCAGAAGTGATAAAAGCATATACTAAAGTACAAAATGCAAATATAGAACATAAGGAACTTGCATAAAAAGTGATAGCTTGTGTCATAACTTGGCTTGTGCATGGTATCCAGGGAAAAAATTTAAGACATATATTATTCCGATGATTTTTTTTGATCAAGTAGTCAAGCCAAGGTATGATCAATAGTGTTAATATTCCACTTAAGCACATTGTTGTTAGTAGTAAAAAATTACCAATTTTACTCACTGCTTATTGTTTCCTCAGTCATAGGTAATACAGTAATTTTGACACTATCAATCTTATTTGCAATTTTCTTTAAAATAATTATTTTAAAGTTAAATATTTTAATGACTTCTCCTTGATTTGGAATTCTAGCAATTTTATGGATTATTAATCCTGCTATAGTATTTGCATCTTCATCCGATAAATTCCAATCAAGTTCTCGGTTAATATCTCTAATAGTCGTAGTACCTTTTATAATGAACTCTGTATTAGATTCCTGAATAATTTCATTATTTAGTCTATCATGTTCATCGGTAATAGGTCCTACAATTTCTTCTATAACATCTTCGAGAGTAATAATACCTAGCAGAGTACCATATTCATCTACAACACAAGCGAAATGATTATTACGTTCTCTAAATGCGTGTAACTGGTCTACTACAAGTGCATTATCAGGGATAAACCAAGGTGGAGTTAGAAGTGTATTAATATCAACTTTTTTATCATCATTATTATTTTCATATAATGCTTTAAGTAAATCTTTTAGATTAAGAATGCCTATTATATTATCTCTATTATCTTGCCACAAAGGTATGCGTGTATGTGCACCAGATAATAAAGTTTTAATGATTAGTTCATAAGGTAGGTCTATATTCAGAGCTATAATATTGCTTCTGTGTGTCATAATTTCTGATACCGTCATATTTCGTATATCTAATATTCCACCGAGCATATTACGTTCGGATTTGTAAACTCCACCTTCTTGATGGTAATGCTCGATTACACCTCTTACTTCTTCGGTACCTGAGATTTGAGGATTTAAATTAATACGGAATATAAAGCAAAATATTTTTGTAATGTAATCAAGAGCAATATTAATAGGTTTGAAAAGCTTTAAAAATATTACTATAGTTGAAGACATTTTTAATGTTAGTTGTTCAGGTTTAGCAACGGCTATTGCTTTTGGTACTACCTCGGCAAAAACAATAATTATGAAAGCCATAACTCCGGATGCGACTATTGTTCCATTATTACCGAGTAAGCTAATAAAAAGAGTGGTCGCAATAGTGGTACAAATAGTATTAATTAAACTATTGCCTATTAATAAAGTACCTATGACTTTTTCATTTTTTTTAAGCACTTCTAAAACTGTTTTAGCACGCTTATTACCAGCGATTTTAAGTTTATGTATCTTCCCTGGGGAAGAAGCCGTAATAGCAGTTTCAGTAGCTGCAAATAAAGCAGATAGGGAGATCATTATTATAATAACAATCACAAGTATTGTAGTCATTCTTTGTTAGAATATAAATTAACTATAAATAATTATATTAATAATTATAGATTTTTCCTAATGATTTTTTAAAATATACTAATATGTATTGCAATACGTAATCCTATAAAAGCTGTGGTACTTTATTCAGTATATACTCTGGTCATTGTGAATTTCTTGTTATTTTAAAAATCGTATAGAAAGAAGTATATTAACTGCTTTTAATAAGAGTATATTGACTCATCTAAAATTATCATTTATCTGATAATACTGTACTAATGATTGTACTTGATTTCTGCTAAGCATTGGTTTTGAAAGTACTTAACACTTTCGGTGTTTGTTATTCGTCTCATCATTAATGTATTAGCTTTATACTGGTTTAAATTTCTACATTGTTCTTTTAGATTTTTAGTAGTTAAAATTTAAACCTTTAGCAGATTTTATTGCAGTACCTCATACTAAAGATTCATAAGCTTTTACTTATTGTTTAGTTTTTAGATCTGTATTCTTACACGAAGATAAACTTTATGAATATTTTGTTGCTTTTAGATTGAATGATTAACTATATACATCATTTCCAGAAAGTTTAGATTACTTTGCTAATCTTTACTGTAGTTTAATTTGTATTCTGTATTTATCTGTCTAATTATAGATTTGTTATTTAGTAATCACTAAGTTTCATCTAGCATGAAGAGTATCTTTTAGTATACCAGACTTTTCTCAAGATACTATTTTTTCTATATTTAATAGTATATATATCATATTCAGTATATAAATACTTGTTATAAATATCGATTTTGAACTTCATTGCCTTTAGTATTTAATGAGTGATGTTTTAAAGTGCTATTAGCGGTGTAATTAATTGGTTTTTGCTTGTATAGATGCTTAATTACATGTTTTGTATCATTTTTAGAGCGCTAAAAATCATGTAGTTAGTATTTTGAGTTCGAGATTCAAATTTTTGACTAATGTTACTGCTTAAAAACTATATTTTTAAAATAGTTAAAAATCCTTGTCAAAAATCCTTGAGGTTTTGATTGTTTCTCTTTATCCTGTACATATGATGTTATGTGTTCTACTTGTATATCCTTATTGCTATCATTTATCACTTTCTGTGTATTAAAATTAGAATCAATATGATTTTTCTGATCTTTATCTAAATCTTTTTTAAATTGTCTAGATATTTGTGATACATATTTTTTAAAGTTTTCAGCCGCATTATTTGGATCTTTTAGGATTTCATGAATTTCGAGTTTCAATCCGTAAATTTGATCTTCAGAAGTAATACCGAATTTAGCCGTTATAAGATTTGTTGCTTCATCTACAGAAATAGGCCAAGTTTCTATAATTTCTTTACTATCTTGATTTTTAGCTGTTTTTATTAGTTTGTCTACTTTTTTATATATTGTACTGGAGAGCCCATGATTAGTTTCATGATTATAGATAAGATTATTAAAAACAGATGTTACTAAACGTATATCTGTAATTGTAGTAGTTTTATCTTTTGGTACGATACCATCGGCTATAGATAAATTTTGATCTGCTTCATTTGTAAAAAAAACATGATCAACTTTTTCTATAATTTGTTTCCAATAAGATTTTAGTTCAGAATTTTGTGGTAATGCATTATATTTATCAAAAGTAATAGTAGTTTTTATATTTAAATTTTGTGCATTAATTAAATCTTGTGCACGGAAGATTGGTTTTACATTATTATTACTAATTTGAATATTGAAAATTGGTATTTTGCACTCTTTGTATGATTTTTCTAAGATTTCTGAAAAAATACGTTCTTTATCTGATATATGTGATTCTTTATTAACTTGAAGTGGGATAATGTGTAGTTTATTCAGAGCTTTCTGATTGTTTATTCTATCTAATATTCGATCTTTATTGCCAAATAAAAGAGTAAATATAATAGGCTCAGCCATGACTAACCTTTATTAAAAGAATATGTATTTCTATCAAAATTGCTCGTTGATTTATTATGTTGAGATACTTTGTATAAGATTTTTATAGAATAGGGTAGGATATTATACATATTTTAAAAAATCTTAGAATTTGGGACAAAAAAGTCAGATATTAAATCTTTCTAGCAATTTTCAAAGACTATACTTTTAATTATTAAAAATTTTGAGACTTAAATCAAGCTATATTTAATAATCCATGCTTTAGATTATATAATTTATCCATTTTATGTGCTAATTCATGGTTATGTGTTACCATAATAACTGTAGTATTTTGTTTTCTTGCGACTTTTAAAAATAAGTTAAAAACTTCATTTGTAGTGTTTGGATCTAAATTACCTGTTGGCTCATCAGCCAAAATAATTCTCGGCTTATTAATTAAGCTGCGAGCTATAGCTACCCTTTGTTGTTCTCCTCCCGATAATTCTCCGGGCATATTATAGAGTTTTTTTTCAAGTCCTAAATCATCTAATATCTTTGTTGCATCTTTTATTGCTTCTTTTTGATCAAGACCTCTAATAAGTCTTGGTATGATAACATTTTCAAGAGCGGTAAAATCTTTGAGTAAATGATGTTGTTGATAGATAAAACCTAAGTAATAAAGACGGATTAGATGATATTTCTTATACTTGATATTTGGTATTATGACTTGACCGTTTGTAGGCTTATCAAGCAAGCCTGCAATATGTAGTAAAGTTGATTTTCCACTACCTGAAGACCCGATGATAGCAATTAATTCACCTTCATTAGCTGTTAGATTAAGACCATCTAGTACTCTAACAATAGTGTTGCCTTGTTTATAATGTTTTGAGATCATTTTTAAAATGAGTACTATATTATTCATATCTTAAGGCATCCACTGGATTTAATTTTGAAGCTCTGTAAGAAGGATAAATTGTTGCAAGAAAGCACAATATTATAGATAAAGAGGTAATTAAAATAATATCATCAGTTTTGACTTTTGAAGGTAAACTATAAAGAAAATAAATAGCTGCCTCGAAAATTTTAATACCTGTGATACGCTCTAAATAATTTTTAATAGTTTGAATATTATAAGAAAAAGTAACACCAAGGATTACCCCTAATGTTGTGCCAAGTAATCCTATAAACATCCCGTTATAGATGAAAATAACCATTATTTGTTTGGTGCTTGCTCCCATAGTTCTAAGAATTGCAATATCTGAAGTTTTATCTTTCACAAGCATAAATAAGTTTGAAATAATATTAAATGCAGCAACCGTAATAATGAGTGATAGAATAGTAAACATAGCAGTACGCTCAACAGCAAGTGCACTTAAAAATTGTGAATTTAAAGTTTTCCAATTAAATACATATAAATTTGGGCCTAATAATGATTGTATTTTATATGAATATGTAATAGCTTGATCAGGATCTAGACTATTAATTTCAATTGAATTAATATCGTTACCAAGAGATAAGAAATTTTGTGCTGCAGTAAGCGGCATTAATATCGTTGTCAAATCATAATCATACATACCGCTATTGAAAATTGCAATAATTTGAAATTCTTTTGATCTTGGTATACTTCCAAAGGCAGTAGAAACTGAATTTGGTGAAATTAATCTCAACTTTTCCCCAACAGTTACACCTAAATTACTTGCTAATTGTTCTCCAAGTGCTATTACGTTTTTGCCATGAAAATTATCAAAACTACCAAAATTTACATTTTTAAAAATTCCATTTCTTAAACTTAAATCATTTAATTTTATACCTTTAACAAGCACACCGCTATTATTACTCTTACCAAGAGCTAGTGCTTGACCATGTGCAATGTATGTTACATGTTTTACATAATCTTGTTTTAGTAGTGTTGTCTTAATCTCTTCATAATTATCAATATTATCACCTTGCCGATTTATTACTATATCCCCATTTAATCCGATAATATTTTTAGTAAGTTCTAGATGAAAACCATTCATAACAGACATTACTACTATCAATGCTGCAACGCCAATCATGACTCCTACTAAAGAAAAGGCAGCAATAATAGAAACAAACTTTTCATTTTTCTTAGCTCTAAAATATCTAAAAGCTATATTGAAGCTAAAATTGTTATTGATCATTTTTGCACACCATGGTTTATTAAAAGAATCTAGTAAATAAGTTATCAGTATTTTATGTTATATTTCTGGGCTATGTGATTAGTCCAAGTCATGATAGGGTACGCTATGATGGCTACACTATCTCAGAAATTTCAAAAATTTTATCGTACTTAAATAATTTATGTAATGTTACTAACCCAAATAATGTAACTATGGATATAGTAATGCCAATAGGAGTAAAAGTACCGTCATATAAAAATCCTACTAATTGGAGCCCAAATGCAGTTAAAATCAATCTAGCGGCAGTAAAAATAGCCGTCATACGAGCTTTCCCGTTTGCAATAGCTTCTAAAAGCAACGGCCATAATATGTTAATTGGATATATCACACCAAGTGATAATAATAAAGTAACTATTGTTATTGTTAAAGGATTATTAATATTATATATAATTAATATGCTATTTCCTAGTAAGAATAATATTATAAATATAACTCCAAAATAGAAACAATTTTTAATCCCAAATTTTTTAAAGCAATAACCACTTGCAAAGCTCATTATTGAGAATAAAGCTGCCATTGCTCCTTGATAAAGACCAAAATATTCTAAAGTTACACCTAAATCTTGCATGTATAAAATAGGTGTAATTCCGATAAATATCCAATATCCTTGTGCAAGAAATATCATTGTAAGTATATAATATATAGCTTTAGGTGATTTAAAAATAGGTATATATTCTTTTAAAGAAACACTTATTTTTTTATTAATTTGTCCTTTTGGAATTAAAAATATACCAAGAATTAAACTAATCAAACCGACTGAAAGTAATAAAATAAAATTAGCACGCCACCCCCAAAATAAATTAACATAGCTACCTATAACAGGTGCTACTGCCATAGAAAGTGCAATAGTACCATTTAAAATGCCCATTAATTTTTGCTGTTCTTGTATCGAATAAATATCGGCGAGTACAACGTATACGAGTACTGCAACAGGTGCTATCCCGCATCCTTGAAAAAATCTGCCAAATAATATAATTTCATAATTGTTTGCAAATACACAAAATAAACTACCAAGATTAAAAATTAGTAGACCAATTATAATAATTGGTCTACGTCCGTACTTATCTCCTAAATTACCGACTATAAGTGAAGTAATACAATAAGAGATTAGATTCACTCCGAGTAGTAACTCTGTCATAAAAGTTGAAAGGTTAAATGTATCTTGTATTTCAGGAAAACTTGGGATAAATAAATCTATTTCTGATCCAGCAAGTATTTCCATGAAGATTACAGTAATAAGTAATTGCATAAGTCGTTGTTAGTTTTATGTTATTTCAAGCAAAGATTATTGTATCAGAAAGTCTGATCGATTGCATCTTCATCTATGTTATGCATTGTTGCATGATTTATTAATTTTTATGTTCTCTTCTGCGCTTGTGTAGAAAAATACAAGTATTTTTATTGTTTTTATTATGGAATGCATGAGCAAGCTAGATCATGATACGTTAGATTTTATCAATATACGAAACAACATCTTAGTAGTCATGCTAGTAAAGCAACACGACATATTAGTTTTTGATATTCTTATAGCACACAATAATTAATGTATTCTTTTTTACAAAAGCAAGAATAAATTAATATAGATAATTATCTAACAATTTTTTATTTATTAAGAGTTATATACATGACACGATAACAGGAAGATTAAAGGGAAGTGAAAGCAGAATTTCTAGCGATATATTAGAATTATTCCTAATATACGAGACTATTAATTAAATAAATTTTAAGGTTAATTCAATTTATTTCCTTAACAGTCCCATATCAATTTTTAAAAATATTATTGATTAATCCCTAAAGCTTGTTTTTGAGCATCAGTAGTATTCTCCATTACCCACTTTTGGACATCAGGACTTAACATATTATACTGATTTGCTGTTAAACTAGCAATCCAATCTTGTTGAGCGTTAGTACTCATAGCATGTATTTGAGTTGTTGTTACTGAAGCTGGGTCAGGCATTTGCATTGATGAAGCAAATACTGGGTTTGCGAAAGCTATAATTAATAAAATCTTTAATAAATTTTTCATTTTGTAAACCTTTTTGTTTTGTGTTTGTGATATTAATTATAACAAAGCCATGGTAGCTTTCAAGCTAAATTACATTAAAATTTAAATTTTTAATACTATAGTGCTTTCATTGTAACAAATATATCAATTATATATTCGATTAATTTCAACAATATCTATACTAAGTATACATTCTATTCTTAGTTTTCTGCATCCACATGGATCTTTTTAATTACTCTCTGTGTACCTAGATAGATATACTATTTTATATAGTTAATTGCTCTCGACAAATATTGCGATAGATTTCTGAGTTTTTGGATAAATCATAATGTGATCCTTCAGTAACCACCCCTCCTTTATCTATTACTAGAATATAATCAGCAGATTCTATGCTACTAATTCTGTGTGCAATTGATATAATAATGTTTCCTTTCATTATTTTTTATATAGCGTTTAATAATTTCTGTTCGCTCATTGTATCTAAAGCACTCATTGCTTCATCAAGAAGTAAAATTTTTGGTTTACGTAATAATGCTCTAGCGATAGCTATCCTTTGTTTTTGTCCACCGGATAATCTAACTCCTTTTTCACCTATTTTTGTATTGATGCCGTCATGCAGTTTAGTAGAAAATTCTTCTATTCCTGTGATTTTTATTATCTCATTTATTTCATAGTCACTTGCTTTATTATTACCGAATATAATATTTGATTTTATAGTGTCGGAAAAAATGCTCGCTTCTTGTGGGACATATGCAATGAATTTACGAATATCAGTAGGCTTTACAAAAGAGATATCTTGATTGTTAATAAGAATAGTGCCGTTTTCTTGACGATAAAAACGCAGTAATAATTGTATCAAAGTACTTTTTCCTGCACCTGATCTACCTACAATACCAACAAACTTATTAGAATTGATTTTCAAAGACATATTATTAATAACTTTTAAATTAGGTCTTGAATTATAGGTAAAATCTACATTTTTAAATTCTATTGATATTGCATCGGAATTATTTAATGCATAATAATTATTATGTACTATGGATGTTTTATCTATAATTGTAATTATTCTTTCAAGGGCTGTAGTAGGTAAATGCATTTCGCTTAGTAGTTCAAAAATACCGCCAGAGCTGACCCCTGCAATAATTGCATAATAAATAAACGATATAATTTGTCCTGCGGATAAATCTCCTTGTACTATATCTGATGCACCAATCCAAACAATTAAAGTAATTGTGAGAAATATCACAGCTATTGAAATTGCAAAGAATAAAGCACGAATTTTTAAACGTGTTTTGCAGTATATTAAATAGCTTTGTAGTTTAGTATCAAAATCAGCAATTTTATTTATTTGATGATTAAAAGCATAAATAACTCTAATATTATTAAAAGTTTCATCAATATCTGATACTAAAAGTGATTTAGATTCTAGAGCCTTTTTAGACAAAGCCTTAACATGTTTACCAAATTTAATTAAAGGTACTAATAAAATAGGAATAGTAATAATTACTATTGAAGCAAGTTTAAAGCTTTCAAAAAACATTAAAGTAATGCTACCGATTAACATTACAGAATTACGAATTAAAAAAGATAAGAAATTCACTATGAGTGTAGCTATTTGATCTATATCATTTGTAAGACGTGAAATGATATCGCCAATTTTTAATTCTTCATACTCTTCAATTTCATAATTAATTAAATTACTATAAGCTTCTTTGCGTATTTGATTAACTATCTTTTCAGCAACATTATTGATAAAATATGAGCGAAAAAAACTAGCTACACTTAAGATAACAATTAATAAACATATATATAATATAGATTTATTAACCGATAAAATATTATCTTCAGCTAAACCTCTATCGATTAAATCTCTAAAAATACTGCCGATGAGTAATAATGAAGCTGATACGCTAAGTAAGGAGATCATAACAATGATCAAGTCTTTTTTATAGAACCTTAAATATTTAGCTAGTCTATATAAAAGTTTGATATCCATAAGAAACTATAGGTCTATGGCTCGTTTTTTGTTATTTTCTGGATACTGGACACAGAATGAAAAATAGTGTGTTTTCCAATCTATGCAATAATGTCTTTTCACAATTACTAATAATTAGTAATCACATAACAACTGTAAAACATGGGGCGAGTGACGGGATTCGAACCCGTGGCCCTCAGAACCACAACCTGATGCTCTAACCAACTGAGCTACACTCGCCATAAAATTAACAATGTTAATCTAGATTATCAGAAGGATTTAGTCAAGAATATTATATAGAAAATATGAATTTATACAACAATCCTAAATGATTATGTTTCTCTAATTTTCATTATTACTAAAATTTAAAAACAAAAGGAAGCTTACATGATTTGCAGCGCGATGAGTGTATAGGTTTTTGGCAATCCACATGAAAAATACTGTAAGAATTACAAGAAGCTTGGACTTTAATGAAAGAAAGTTATATAAATGGTTATGAGTGTATTACTTTAGCAAAGTCTAGGCAATAGTTTCCGGTCTATGTTTAGCGTTGCTAAGCGTGTGTATCAAGCTTGAGTGGTCAACAATGAAAAAATCAGTTAATTTGCTTAGTGGCGGCACAGATTCTGCTACGGTTCTTGCAATAGCAAGTGAAATGTGCTATGAAATTTATGCTATGAGTTTTAATTATGGACAGCGTAATAATGCAGAATTGCGGAAAGTTAAAGAGCTTATAAAAAAATATAATGTTAAGCAGCATAAGATTGTTGATATAGATTTACGAGCTTTTGGAGGTTCTGCTTTAACCGATGATAATATAGATGTCCCATATTATCATGGGATAAACGCATTACCGGAAATTGTACCTGTTACTTATGTTCCTGCACGTAATACGATATTTTTAAGTTATGCGGTCGGTTTTGCAGAAGTAATAGGATCACAAGACATTTTTATAGGTGTTCACACAAGCGATTCAGCAAATTATCCTGATTGTTGCCCTGAGTATATTCAATCCTTTGAGAAAATGGTAAATTTAGCAACAAATATGGGAGTACAAGGTAAAAAAATTACTATTCATGCGCCTTTAATTGATATGACTAAAGAACAAATAATTAGAACTGGTCTGAAGCTGGGTGTAGATTACAAAAATACTATATCATGTTATTCACCTACTGAAGATGATTTATCTTGCGGTAATTGCCTTGCTTGTATTATAAGACTTGATGCTTTTAAAAAGAATAATATACAAGACCCAATTAAATATGTATGATAAACATTGGATATTTACATACCACTTTTCCTGTGTTTGATCTAGGAAATATAGTCCTAAGGGAATTAGCAGAAAGTGATGTACAAGATTATTTGTGTTATATGAGTAGGTCGGAAATGGGTCTTTATATAACCGAGAGTAATAGACCTAAAGACCTAGAAGAAGCTAGAAAAGAAATATTTTATTGGTCTAATTTATATACACTTCATAGAAGTTTTTATTGGGGGATTGCACTTAAAACTGATAATAAATTAATAGGTACTGCTGGTTTTAATATAATAAATCTAGAACATCATAGAGCAGAAATAAGTTATGATCTAGATCCTAATTTTTGGGGACAAGGTATTATGTTAAAATCTATAAAGAATATTTTAAAATTTGCGGATTGTATAGGTATTATACGAGTCCAAGCAACAGTAATTACAGATAATTTTCGTTCGGTTAATCTTCTTGAGAGATGTGGTTTTTCTAAGGAAGGAATCCTTAAAAAATACGAAATAATTGCCAATAAGCATAAAGACTATTATATGTACGCAAGAGTAGTATAAATTATACTTTCATTCCGCTACTTGGTAGCGGTATCTCAGGACGAAATCTTTAACACAACAACCCGCAATCAATAAGTGGGATTACAATATGTATAAACTTAAAAAAGAAAATTAATGGTAGTAGACGCTGATAAAAAAGAATTAATTTGTTCGTTTTGCAGTAAAAAACAACATGAAGTAAAAAAACTGATAGCAGGTCCTGCAGTATTTATTTGTGATGAATGTATAGATTTATGTACAGATATTATGAAAGAAGAGAGCAAAGTTGCTTTAAAGCAAATTACTGCTTCAATTCCAACACCGCAAAAAATATGTAAAATTTTAAATGATTACGTAGTTGGACAAGACCAAGCTAAAAAGATTTTAGCGGTAGCGGTTTACAATCATTATAAGAGACTTGAATATGTACAATCTGGCAATAATGATGTTGAGCTTAATAAGTCGAATATCTTACTGATTGGTCCTACTGGTTCAGGAAAAACTTTACTAGCTCAAACGCTCGCTAAAATTTTAGATGTACCTTTTACTATGGCAGATGCTACTTCTTTAACTGAAGCGGGTTATGTCGGTGAAGATGTTGAAAATATATTACTACGCTTATTAATATCAGCTGAATTTAATATAGCAAAAGCACAAAAGGGTATAATTTATATTGATGAGGTTGATAAAATCGCTCGTAAATCGGATAATCCTTCTATTACGCGAGATGTATCAGGTGAAGGAGTGCAACAGGCATTACTTAAAATTATGGAAGGAACAGTTGCTTCTGTACCTCCTCAAGGTGGTAGAAAACACCCACAACAAGATTTTGTACAGTTAGATACTTCAAATATCTTATTTATTTGTGGTGGCGCTTTTATGGGAATTGATCGCATTATTAGATCAAGAACTAATCATAGCTCTATAGGATTTGCAGCTAACATCAATATCGATAAAGAGAAAAGTAATAATGAAATTCTTAAGTCTCTAGAGATTGAAGATTTAACTAAATTTGGTTTAATTCCTGAGTTTATCGGTAGGTTACCAATTATTACTACTTTAGATGAGTTAGACAAAGAAGCTTTAATTACAATTCTCACTAAGCCTAAGAATGCTATAGTAAAACAATATCAGAAACAATTTGAGCTTGATGATGCTGATCTTGTAATTGACTATTCAGCTCTAGAAGCTATTGCTGAAAAAGCTTTAGTTAAGAAGACGGGTGCAAGAGGTTTACGTTCAATACTTGAACATCTTTTACTAGATAGTATGTATAAAGTTGCTGAGCTTAAAAAACAGCGTGTTACTATTACAAAAGAGGTGGTGGATGGCTTAATAGAACCGTGCATGACCTCTATCATTTCTACAAAATTAAATAAAAAGCAACCGATTATTGAGGATATACCTGCGTAAAGATTATTTTTGCTCCATGTCATTCATTTGAGGTATTGTTAGTTACATGGCACAATACATGTACCTTTTTTTAGTATTTTACAGTAGGTTTCACATTCAAGTTAGCTAGAATGGTAGCTGTGTAGCATTAACAAACATAGGATAATACTAATTTATTATCAATTATTATGAAAAATAATAATTAAACTACACTGATAGTCAGTGTCAGTAGGTATTTTGGAATACTTCAAGATGTATTGGAGGGGTAAGTTTAGATAAACCATAAATTAGAAAATTATCACCAAGTATGATTGAATAAGTGCAAGTTATATATTTCTTTTTCTTCAAATCACAGGTTTTATTTGCAAATTTTTACATAAAAATGCAATACAAATTTCTAGTACCCTTAAAATGTATACGCTATTATTTAATTATAGCAATTAATATGAGGTAAGCAATATTATTGAATATTTTAAAATATCAGACCAAGCGTCTCTATCAATAATATTGGTGTAATTAATAGAATAATATGTAAAGTAGCTTGCACATTATCCTATAAGTTGACATACTAGCATCATAATCAAAAGTACTAGGAATGATTCCCGCTATAAATATTCATAAGATATTTTTTTAAATAACCGATTAATAGTGCAATTTAGTATGCCATATATAATTATTGCAGGTTTAGTTACAAAACATTTTTACTAGTTTCTAGGAATTATAGAAATCAGGTGGATAAAACTTTTTTATCAGCAATATTAATAATTTGTATTAAAAATCTCATAATTTAGATCCTCTAATATTAGAGGAAATTTTTTAATGGTAACTAATTCATAATCTAACTATAATTTATCGATTTTCTTTCCCTTTATTAGTAAATAATTACTGTCAATATGCATAAACTATCACCTATTAATTAAGTAATAAAGTACAGCAATAGGTATCATGTAGTGATTTTCTGTATTTTAAATTTTTGTAAATATCAATTGCTTTTGAAGTTTAAGTATTGTTTTTTATAACTTATTCCTAGAGTTGCAATATAATAATACTTTTTACATTAGTATTTCAGTATTATTATATTTATTTTGTATTTCATAGTTCTGTAGTGCCTATTGTATATCACAATTATATATATACCTTTTGGTTGTAGGATTTTTTGTAGCTTCAGCATTCTCAGTATATTACTTATATAATCATTCTTTAATAATTCGAGTTAATCAATATTTATCTACTGTTACTAGTATTAAATTGATATGACTTAGATGCTGAAATTTTTATATCATTCATTAGATAATCTTCCAAATAAAAATATGTTATGTCCATAACTAATACTATTCTATATAATAAACCATCATGATACTTGTGTGCTTTTAATGTTATATCATAATAAAATTATTATAAATACTTGTATATAAAAGGATTGAAAAAATATTAATATGCTTGTATATCTCGTATTTTAACTTATTTATTTAATTAATTGAAATTATGAGTAATACACTAGCAGTTATTAGTAATAAACTAGAAGTAATGATGAAATATTATCATGATATATCAAATTTAGGCATAAGATTATATAAAACTACTAAAGCACTTGTGAGTTTTGATTTAGGTGAGGTATTTAAAATATGGTTCTGTGATAAAAATTTTAAGGATTTAAAGAAAATAGATCAAAGTGTTATTTATACTCAATATTTAGAAACAGTATTAAGTAAAATAGCTGCTACAGGGAAGTATCAAGATAAGCATATTAGTCATTCACAATGGATCAATTGTTTTGAAACGATAAATAATTACGATGATTTTTTACATACAAAACTCAAGAAGTTAATAGGAATCAAAAACAAGAATATAATTGATTCTATCCTAGATGATATCGGTGATATAAATTCACTAGAATTTAATATCATTTTTTCTAAAGTACAAGTATTTTTAAGTGATAATTTAGATAAATTTGAAAACTTAGTGCAAGTAGCAAAAAAAATTGATTCTATTGTATATCCTCTAACTAGAGAGTATTTTTTATACCGCTATCTAGCTAAATCAATATTAGTAGCGAAGACTTTAAGTTTACATTCCTATTCTGAAGCCGAATTTAATATAGTTAAAAAAACTCACTTAAATTTTACAAATTATCTTAATTCATTAGAGCAAAGTCTTACTAAAATAGAGAAAGCTACTAATAAATATAATGAAGAGCACAAAATTGCTTCTTGGTTAACTGCTAAATCAGATTTAGTTAGCAATCATTCAGGTAAAATAGCAGCTACTTATGCTACTCTTGTAGGTGGTGTAATCGCTTTACGTTCGTATGTAATTGATGAAAAAGATCCTTGGTATGAATTATGTGCTTTACCTTCTACTATTCTTGCTATGTTACAAATTTTAGCATCTTTTCCTGGCACAGTCTTATCAAATAGACAAACTAAAGAGATTAATAATAATATGTTTCAGGAATTAAAGAATAGTGACCAAAATGCACAGGATATCAAATTTTTATTTGATTGCACCCCAAGTTTTGCTAATGATCCTATAAATACAGCTGCAAGTTGCTTTAGGTATGCTTCTAATTTAGGTTTACAGCCTATTGATCTATTAAATAATGATATTGTTAATCGTATAATTTTATATACGGCTTTACGATGGTCAGCAGTTGCAGGAGTAGTAGAAGAACAAAGTAAAGTTACAAATTTTATGCAAACTAAATTAATTAAATTTTTGCATCATGAAATTGTACCTGCTTTAATTGAGAATAAGAAATTTACATCTAAAGAAATTAAACCATATTTTTATTTATTATATAAGCATTCTGCACAAGATAGGAATACGCAAATAAAACTGCAAACAATATATCATAAGCTTACTAACGAAGATATAGATTTGAACAATATTAAATTAGATATTAACACCTATTATGGATGGAAGAGTGTTGTTATGTGTTCGGCAATGACAACACTTATTTTAGATTATATCTGTTTTTATTTTCGTAATCAAGAATTAGCATTCTATGAAGATCCCATGTTTTATGCATCTACTTCTGTTAAATTTATGCGTCTTGCTTCTTTATTAGTATCAACATATTATGGCAATAAACTGATAGAAAATATTACAGGTGAAAAATTAGCTCATGATATGTTTTTTCAAAAATTTTACTATAATGATGCGGCAAGATTGACTGTAGCGATAGTACCATTAATAATGTTTGAGTCAATTAAAGATTTAAAACTTTTGAGTCTTGCAACTTTAATAGATGTTTTAACAACTGCTATATCGGATTTAAATGTTGGTAATGCCATTAGTAGTGCAGGCAAGAATATTGCTGAAAAAACTGCTACTACCCTTACTTGGCTTAATAAAATTGCATCAGGTACAAATGATGATACAAATGATGATATAGTTATTGATATTGCACATACAGAAGAATTACAACCACTAGGTTGTGTAGATATTTCTGATTGATTTTTGCTATTTTATGTGCTTTTTAGAGAAGATGAATAAGATTTTTGTTGGGATAACACGCCAAGCATAGTATAGGAGTAAAAAGTCGAGGGGGGGTGCATATTATTACTTCTAGAATTAGATGTTTCGAATAGGTCTAATGTGTAATTCCAATTCTAAATAATTTAATCTTCAGAATGCAGTGTCCAATGTATTTAAAAGCCTAGGTGAGCTATGGCTGTACTGCTTAAAGTATAAGAGTTTTTTTATTCATTATGAATTGCTACAGTAATATATTTTGCGTCAAACATTTTTGAGCACTTTTTAATTAAATACTTATTAATTGTTAATATTAAATATTTTTAATTGGTTGCATTATAGGTTATTTAATAAATTTGATTAGCTTTTCTTTGAGTATAATATAATGATTTTCTGAAGTTTGTACAATCTGATTGTAATATATAATTATCACATTTATCAATATTATTGTATCAATCTCCTTCTGAATAATCTTTAGTTATAATATTAGATATTACGTAATAAATAAGCTTGTAAAAGTTTCACGCTAATATATATCAAAACATATGTTTGATTTTGAAATAGTAATAACAAATTTTTCATTTTAGTCTAATTGTAGATTCAGTATTGAGATTACAGAGACAATTTATGAGATATCTTATTATGTAGCACATAGTTTTCATAGAGTGAAAATGCTAAGATGAAGAAATGAGCAAAATGCTGTTTATTTTTTGATATATTCAAGGTATTCTTATTTGTTAATTACTAACAGTTCTTCTACCATAACACAATAATAATGTTATAATTATTATGATCACTATAACAATTTGTACGTTTTTATGTCTATTGTAAAATCAATCCATGCCTTAATTAAACTTACACTTATAACATGTGTATTTTCTTTTTTAGGAGCTTTAATAATAGATATGGCTTACATAAAAAAATATTTTGACACCGCACCACTATGGAACATTAACATTTAATTATATATTATTCTTCTATTTGTGTTGGATTTTCTGCATCTACTTCAATAATTTCTGATTTAGAAGAAACAATCTGATAACGCTCTAAGGTAGCAGGCATCGCTTTATCTCCTGAATCAATACCAAGTTTTTGAATAGTTTTCACTCTTGACATTAAATTACGGTTAAACGAGGCAGCAAATTTATCATAATTAGTAACCATATTTTGTAGGTTATAACCAAATTTTTTGGAATAATCAGCTATAGTACCTATAGAACTTAACAATTTTCTAACTTCTGAAATTATTACCTTATAATTTTCTGACCGACGATTATCGGTAATTTGAAATTTTGCAAATGATAACATATTCATCAGTCCTGCAGGCCCTACCGGAAAAATATTACATCCCCAAGCTTTTTGTAAAAATTCAGGATTGGCTGCAATAACCTTTTCAACCGCTTGTTCAGTTGGCAAAAACATTAAAGTAATAACATTGTTAAAGTTGTGAGCCTTTTTGTTTAGAGTAGTTAAAATATTTTCAGCATAGTCTTTATTAGCGAGAGATTTCAAATGATAGTTCATAGTTTTACTAAGATTCACGCTATTATCCTGAGAGTCTACTAGAAACTTTGAAGCTTTGGAATCAATAACCATTAAATTGCCTGAAGGAAGAAAAATGATTGCATCAGGTCTTAGCTTGACACTATCTGATGTAGTGAGACCATATTGCATTATAAAATCTAAATTAGGACGTAATCCTGAAGATTTGAGGATATTCTCAAGTGTAATTTCAGAAAGCAACCCTGCCCCGATAGGCGAAAGTAGTGACTGTTTTATCAAATCAACTGTACTTTTTGATTGCTCAATATCTTTATTTAATGCCCCAACCATCGTAATTAATCGTTCAAGCTCACTATTAAATTTGCGAGAAGCGGTCGTGATATTTTGCTCGGCTAGCTCTCTTGCTGTATTATTTTCTATTTTATGAATTTCGATTAATTGTTTAGATAAATCCTTACCTAAATCAAATAACGCAGCTTTAGCTGATGTAAATGACTCTTCTCTTATTTTTTCTGAGTCCTTAATCATCTGCTCTTGATACTCTACTTTACACTTCAATTGCTCAATTTTTTGTAAATAAGCTATTTTTTCTTGATTCAGTAATCGATTATTATTATTAATTTCTAGATTCTGTTCCGACAAGAATTGTAACTGCCTTTTTAAGGTATGAGTTTTTATATAAAACCAAATTATTAAAACGCATAAAATAAGTAGTATAGTTGTAGTAAGTAGTAATAAACTAGGCATGTGTTTTATAATTTATGTGATCATTTTGTTATAAATATTGGAATGGTTATAATAAATTCAACATTTAATGATCATCTATATCCTTGTAAATACGAATAAATTTAGCTGAATTCACTATATTCACATGATCTTCTAAAGGTCCAAGCGGTTGAGCTGGCTTTAACAATTCTGGAGTAAGTATAAATTTAGTCTTTTTTTCAATATTTGATAAAAAAGGTAGATGTAAACTATGAGGACTGTATATTATTGCATATTTATCCCATTCTGGATATTGTCTATTTAAATTGCTTATAGGATCAGATGGACCATAGACTTCTATACTACCAAATTTATATTTTTTTAAAGGATATAATTCATGATCATAAAAGAAATGTTCCGGATACTTATCTCGAAGCATTATATTAGTATATATAAATTTGATTTTTTCTTTATGGACAATAAAAATATCTAAACAAGTTTTTTTGCATATATTATAAGCTCTCTCATAGGAAACAGTATAGCCGAGTTGCTCAAATTGTGGTAATATTTGTTGTAAATGTATTTCGTCTTCATGCATAATCCCGATATCTAAATCATCATCAAAAGGAATGATGCCTTGGTGTCTAACAGCTCCAAGCAGAGTGCCACTTTCTATCCAATACTTAATATTATTTTTAGTTAGTAACTCATGAGTATCTTTCATGAGCTGATAAAGGCTCAGTGCATTTTTTGGACTAATCCTATATTTTTTTACTTGTTCATCACTTAAGGTTACATATTGCCATTCATGTTGTAATATATAAGCATAAAATAATATACCTGCAAATATAATTAACATTAAGCCTATAATGTTTTTAAATGATAATACCGTATTTAATTTCATCACCTTTGAACCTGAAATTACATTTTCAATTCTGATTTAATATTTTCAAAAAAGATTTACTCTGTCTTCTAAAGGTCCAAGCGGTTGAGCTGGCTTTAACAATTCTGGAGTAAGTATAAATTTAGTCTTTTTTTCAATATTTGATAAAAAAGGTAGATGTAAACTATGAGGACTGTATATTATTGCATATTTATCCCATTCTGGATATTGTCTATTTAAATTGCCTATAGGATCAGATGGACCATAGACTTCTATACTACCAAATTTATATTTTTTTAAAGGATATAATTCATGATCATAAAAAAAGTCATTTGGATATTTATCATATATAACATGAATAAATTTATCCTTTTCCTTATGAAATAAAAAAATATCTAAGCATCTTTCTCCACAAATTACATAGATTTTATTATGTTTGACACGATATCCTAATTGCTCAAATTGTGGTAATATTTGTTGTAAATGTATTTCGTCTTCATGCATAATCCCGATATCTAAATCATCATCAAAAGGAATGATGCCTTGGTGTCTAACAGCTCCAAGCAGAGTGCCACTTTCTATCCAATACTTAATATTATTTTTAGTTAGTAACTCATGAGTATCTTTCATGAGCTGATAAAGGCTCAGTGCATTTTTTGGACTAATCCTATATTTTTTTACTTGTTCATCACTTAAGGTTACATATTGCCATTCATGTTGTAATATATAAGCATAAAATAATATACCTGCAAATATAATTAACATTAAGCCTATAATGTTTTTAAATGATAATAGATTTTGTGTATAACTTATTATTAAAGCTAATTTAGACGTTGATTTGGTACTTGAATCATTACATACGTTTTTGTATGCAGCAGCGTTGCATTCCTTGTATCCTTTAAATCCATCTCTATTAGTTATGTTATACAAAAAGTTTAATATTGACTTTAATTTGATCATCTTTTGCCTTAAATTGTATTTCTTCTGCTGATGTGACGTTTTTTAAATCTTCTACTAATTCTGTAGATAATACTATGCCACTAACTTCAAGCAATTTTATTGGTGCTTTTATAGATAGATTATACTCAGCTTTAAATTTTCTGACGATATCTAGTATTTCAAGCAGTCCTTCTGGTCCTTGTACATCGATTTCATAGTTTAAGTCACCATAATTAATCCAGTTACCTTGCATGTGAATAGAATTTTTGTTATATAATATTTGATATAGTTCTTCGGTAATATGAGGCATGAAAGGAGCAAATAGTTTCAGTAAGGTTTGCATAATATGATATAAAGTTAATATGCTACTATATTGTCCTTGTGGGTTTTTGTTCGCCTCGTCATAGCTTCTTGTTTTGCTTATTTCTAAATAATTATCACAAAATATAGACCAAAAGAATTTTTCTGTTAGATAAATAGCGTTTGCATATTCGTAATTTTGTAGTGCATTTGTAGCTAGTTTAACTAGTGCTACTAGCTTATTAATCATCCATTGATCAAATTCGTTAGTAATTTTCTCTTTTATATCAAACAAACTCACTTTTTTATCTTCACTTGTAAGTTTATCAAAATGTATAGAAACAAATTTAGCAGCATTCCATAGCTTGTTTACAAGTCTTTTCCCATTTTTCATTACGTCTTCTGAGTAAGCAGTGTCAGCTCCAAGTTTTGAATTTGCTGACCAATAACGTATTACGTCAGCACCATATCGTGCTAGCAATTTTTCAGGGACTAAAACATTGCCCTTCGATTTTGACATTTTACTGCGATCTTCAGCTAAACACCAACCGCTTACCATGATATTTTTCCATGGTAAAATATTTTGATGCAAATGCGATTTCAGGATTGTATAAAATGCCCAAGTCCTAATAATTTCATGTGCTTGTGGTCTTAAATCCATCGGAAATAATTTATCGTGTCTTACTTTATTAATTGCTAAATCTTCAGAGATGCCATAGGTAGAAAGTTGAGGTGAAACAGAACTTGTCGCCCAAGTATCCATAACATCTAAGTCAGGATCGACTTCCTCCTTACTATAACCTATAGGTAAATCTTTTAGTGGGTCAACAGGTAGTTGTGAGATATCAGCATATAAAATTTTACCTTCTTCGCCAATCCTTTTAGAGTACCAAATAGGAAACGGTACACCAAAATAACGTTGTCGACTGATGCACCAATCCCAGCTTAGAGAATTAATCCAATTCTCTAAGCGCATTTTCATATTTTTAGGATACCAGTTTAGTTCGTTTGTTCTTTTAAGTAATGCTTCTTTATGAGTTATCGTTTTAATAAACCATTGTGTGACGGTTAATATCTCAAGAGGAGCACCTGATCTCTCGGCACATTTTACGGTTTGTATAATTTCTTCTTGTTTAGTAAGTAAACTCTGTTCTTTTAAAATATCTATTATTTTTGTACGTGCTTCTTTAATTGTTAAGCCATCTATATCAAGTTTATGAGGGAAATTTATAGTCCCTTTTTTAGTGATAATGGTTTTTAATGGTAGATTATGTGACTTCCACCATGTAATATCTGTTTGATCACCAAATGTACAACACATTACCAGTCCTGTACCTTTATCTTGTTGTACTAAAGGATCAGCTAGGATTGGAACTTTCTCATTAAAGAGTGGCGTTATAGCTGATTTATCTGCTAGATGCTTATAACGCACATCGTCAGGGTGATAAAATACCGCTACGCACGCTGGTAATAACTCAGGTCTTGTAGTGGCTATAGTAAGCTGGTCTCCTTGCTCGGTTTTAAATGTAATATAATTCATAGAAGAGATTTTCTGCTTATCTTCAATATCTGCTTGAGCAAGAGCAGTACCATCTACAGTATCCCATAAAATTGGTTGATTAGCACGATAAACTTCTCCTTTATGTAGTAAATCAAGAAAAGACATTTGTGATATTTTCCGTGATAATGGACTGATAGTTTGGTACTCTAAACTCCAATCAACAGATAAAGCTATTTGTTTGAATAAACTTCTAAATTTTGCTTCTTCATTCTTTACAACTTCCAGGCAAATTTTTATAAACTCATCTCTCTCCATATTATAAGCTTTAATCTGCTTCTGCTTTTCAACAAGTCTCTCGGTTGGTAGTCCATTATCGTCAAAACCAATAGGATAAAAGATATTTTTACCTATCATACGTTGAAAACGTACAATAAAATCTGTTTGCGTATAGCTATAAATATGCCCAATATGTAATTGCCCTGACACAGTAGGTGGTGGCGTATCCACTATGTAGATTTCTGCTTTTGAAATATTTGGATCATACGCATAAATTTGTAGCTCTTGCCAAATGTTCTGCCACTTTTTCTCATTTTCGGTAAAATTGTAATGCTTTGGAAATTCTTTCATATTCTTTATTCGTGTTAAGAATATTATTATAAAGATTATGTATGATTATGACAAGATGTGTTGTTTCGCTTTGGTTTAGAGATTTAGCATTTGTACAGCATGTAACTTATCGTCGTTAAATTACTTTTTTATAATTGAATGCATAAAAGTTTCTTTAATATCTTTAACCTAATCAATCATAGAAATTTTTAGTCCTTGATTCTTTACTTGAGAACAAATTTGTTTTGCTATATTACCACTTTGTTATGTGCGCAATAAGTGTTCTTATTTTATACCATGACTCCTTCCAGCATATTTACATGTATATGCTATAGTTTTCATAATAATATTCTTATGTTGTGGTAATAGATGTTGATTCAATACTATGATAATAATTCTGATTATTTTTAAAGTATTATAATAATATATAATAAAAATGATTTAAGTTAAATAAAATATAACATTTTGCTTTATCCAATATTTTAGATAAATACTTTTTGTGACGATTTCATGATCTGAAATTAGTAAATAAACCCTCAGCTCAAGTAATTTATTGCTTTTCTATTGTCTTATGAAGAAATCGCTCAAATTTTTTTAGCATTATACACTTTTTTACAGTTGTAAATAACTAAATGCGGATATATTAGCATAAACTCAAAATCATCCAATAATCAATAATTGTAATTTATATCCTATTACACTATTGTTGTACTCTACAGTTAGATAGATGTACTAGCATTTAAAATGCTTAGGTAAATAATAAAAACTCCTTATAGCTGCTATTTGACTGTCATTATTATTTTTACTAATTAATCATGCTTGAGTTTTTAGCTATAAAAATCTAGTAGATTTATTTTTGTTGCGTATTTTATTTAAATTATCTGTATTTATTTAAACTTAATATGTTAATGCTAAATAAACTTTTAATTATCTTTAAATTAATGCGTGCAGATAAGCCGGTAGCTTATTTGCTAGATTTTTTTCCTGCTTTATTTGGATTATTGCTGGCAAATCCTTCTAACATGGAATTAGCTTATTTATTACCGTTATTTATTTTCGGTAGTATAACAGCTAGAAGTAGCGGATGTATTATTAACGATATATTTGATCGAAAATTTGATAAGTATGTTGAGAGGACTAAAAAACGACCTTTGGCCAGTGGTGCTGTATCTGTATTTTATGCTATTTTTATACTATTGATTCTTAGTATTATCTCGCTTAGTATTTTGCTACTTTTAAACAAAACAGCCATATATACTGGATTCTTTGCAGTAATAATGATTATTCTATACCCATTAATGAAACGTATTACTTACTTCCCGCAAATCTTTCTAGGTTTTACATTTAAACTAGGAGTATTAGTAGCTTATGGAGCAGTGCAGGATAAACTTGATACAGAAGCAATTATTATGTATTTAGCATGTTGCTTTTGGGCGATTGGATATGATACGATTTACGGATATATGGATATAAAAGATGATAAGAAAATAGGAGTAAAATCTTTAAGCATATATTTAGAGAATAAGAATCCTAAGTTTTGGCTTTATATATGTTATATAGGTTTTATATTGTTATTTATTCTAGCAACAAAAATTGCTAATTTTAATATCGATTATTTACCTGTTTTAGCTGCTTTAATTTTACTAATATTGCAAATAGCAACTCTTGATATCAAAAATCCTGTGAATTGTATAAAAAGATTTAGCGCTAATAATTATGTAGGTGTCCTTTTAATTATGGCGTTTTGTTAAATTCTGATTGTGAATTTTATATGTTTTATTGGATTATTGCTTTGTCATGCAGGATGTTGTAACTACTCTTTTAACTGCACATAAGGTTATCATTGAGACTATCGCTATATAAATTCCAATTGATAAGGAATTGTTGGTTATATGCCATAGCATTAGGCAAATTGATGATGTAAGGCGTCCTATTAGTGAAGCACCGATACTGCTTCCGATACCTACTAACATGTATTTGTCGTTAGTTTTAAATAGATTATTGAGCCAGCAGTTTAAAGGCGCTAAGAAGCTGACACCAAGTATTATAATCCAAATACGTACAAAATGAACGTACCATATAGATGCATTATTCAAGAATAACCATAAAGGAATTATGCTTAAACTCATTATAATAAGAGTACCATTTAGTATTTTATGATAATTTAATTTTTTTGTGAGATGACCTATTATTGGAATCATAACCATATCAAAAATCAGAAATTCAGTATTAAATTCCATCATTTTTGCAATAGATATATTTGTAATAAGTGGAATAAAACTATTCATAAAAACGAAAGGTACGCTGTAGCTCATATATGAGAACCCTACAGCAACACTAATACGTAAGATACTTAGTTTGTTGTTCCAAATTGTAGTTAGATCATTTAAAAATTTCATTTCTGCAAAAGTACACATTACCATAATATTATCACGTTGTTTGATCACGAGATCTAGATTATTGAGTGATTTGCTAGGTTCTGTAACCAAGTCGTTGAATACCATTGTCTCACTCTTTCTTAGAAAAGCACCTATAAATCCTGTAAGACCGCCGAATATAAAACATAATCTCCAATATTCATTATATTCCAGATTTAAAACTATGCTACTGATAAATGAAGCAAGAATAATACCTAACATAGTTGAGGTTTGATAAAGGTATGAAGCTTTAAACGCATTTTTTTCTTCTTTATTCTCTAAAATAACTAATTGAGCAATTGCGCATTCGCCTTCAGAATATATTCCTTGTAATATTCTAAGCACTACTAATAATAGCGGAGCAAACCATCCTATTTGTGCATGAGATGGTATTAAGCCTATCAAAACAGTAGTGTACGCAATTCCGATTAATGAATGAGATAAAGCAAAAATACTTCCATATTTTTTAGCAATAACGCCAAAGAAATAAGAACCTATAGGCCGTGTAAATAAAGACGTAGCAAGTACACTATAGGTAAGAATTAAGGCCACAACTTTATCATGATTCGGGTAAAAAAAACTTGCAAGTAGTGGTGCTAGAAATCCATAAAGTGCAGTATCGAAATGATCCATAGCATTACCGATTATGATGGAAAAATCCCTTTTGCTTAACGAATTGCTCATTTAAATAGATCACCATGTGTTTTAGTATGTTCTAAACTTAACTTCGTAATAATAAATAATTGCAGTGCTAAATATTAATTTTATTCAAGTAATTTTTTAAAGAAAAGTAATAAATAATATGCAATACCGTAGTCTTATAATTAATACGTTTGTGCCTTTATTATACTTTACCTCGTTTATTTTATACATAATTAAGCGTTCTTTATCAAAATGATTTAGCAAAAGTTTTAAAAATCAAAAATTAAGTTTTAAATGTAATTCTTGATCAGGAGAAGATATATCTAAGCCTTTTGCTTATTCTTCTCAGATTTTGATTGATTCTACATTTAATTTTTTCCTGTAATATTTTATTGTATATTGTTTCTTTTACCATATTCATGATAATATCATTATTTAAATCTATATTTATTGTAGATTTTAAAGTAAAGTATTTGCTAATAATTAAGTGGTTATTCAAGTAAGTATATCATGCAATTAAAAAATAATAGTAAATAATTTTTTTAAAGATATGATTATGCTTTAGTTTTTAAAATTGCAATTTTTAATGAACAAATTAACACAAGGCAAGTTTATTACCTTTGAGGGAGTGGATGGGATAGGCAAATCTACCCAATCTAAAATGCTCTATGAATATTTAAAATCTCAAAAAATTCCTGTTATTTTAACTCGTGAAGTTGGTGGTACTACTGTTGCTGAAAAAATGCGTGAAATTTTAGTGAATGAGGAATTATTACCGATGTCTGAGTTATTACAAGCTATGGCAGCACGTTATGATCATATGGCACGTAAGATTATTCCTGCACTAAAAGATGGATATATAGTAATATGTGATAGGTTTATTGATTCAACTGCATGTTATCAAGGATTAGAGCTAGAAAATGGTATAGATTTAGTGTATAGTTTGCACAAAACTTTGATGCCTTCTCTTATGCCAGATATTACGTTTTTTATTGATGTAGAACCGCATACTGCTATTAAGAGAGTGAATGCACGGAATATGAGTAATAAATTTGATATAAGAAGTATAGATTTTTATAAAAAAATCTATACTTGCTTTAAAGAATTAAGTAATAGATTTCCTGAGAGAATTAAAACAATTAAAGCTTCACATTTAAGCCCACTTGAAGTACATGAGTTAATACAAAAGCATTTATGAAAAATACTTACTATATTACTACCCCTATATATTATGTTAATGATGTTGCCCATATCGGTCACGCTTATACTAGTGTTGCAAGTGATGTTATTGCCCGTTTTATGCGTTTTTGCGGTAAGGATGTAATGTTTCTAACAGGTACTGATGAACATGGACAAAAAGTAGAAAAAGCAGCTATTAATCAAAATATTGATCCTCAAACATTTACTGATAAGACGTCACAAAATTTTCGTGATCTTATGGTTGCAATGAATATTTCTAATGATGATTTTATTAGAACAACTGAAAATAGACACAAAAAAGCTGTAGCCGTTTTTTGGAAGAAATTACTAGATAATGGTGCAATCTATGAAGGATTTTATGAGGGTTGGTATTCAGTGCGTGATGAGGCTTTTTATGATGAATCAGAGATAAATGAAGATAAATTAGCACCAACTGGAGCGCCTGTTGAATGGGTTAAAGAACCAAGCTATTTCTTTAATCTTGCAAAATGGCAAGATAAATTACTTGAGTTTTATGAGCTAAACCCTGATTTTGTCAGACCAATATCAAGGCGTAATGAAGTAATTAGCTTTATTAAATCAGGTCTAAAAGATTTATCCATATCACGCACTACTTTTCATTGGGGAATCAAAGTACCAAATAATAGAAAACATGTAATTTATGTTTGGCTAGATGCACTTGTTAATTATATTTCAGCACTTGGTTATCCTGATAAACAAAGTAATTATGCCAAGTTTTGGCCTGCTAATTTACAAATAGTAGGTAAGGATATATTGCGTTTTCATGCTGTATATTGGCCTGCTTTCTTAATGGCTGCGGAAATTCCACTGCCAAAGGCAATTATGGTACATGGTTGGTGGACTAATGAGGGACAGAAGATTTCTAAATCTCTGGGTAATACCATTGATCCGATTACATTAATCGATGAATTTGGTGTTGATCAGGTTAGGTATTTTCTTATGCGTGAAGTCATTTTTGGGGCAGATGCTAATTTTGCTCGTAATAATTTAATTACACGTATTAATAGTGAACTTTCAAATAAAATAGGTAATTTATTACATCGTATTGTATCTTTTGTTTATAAGAATAATGATGCTAAAGTTCCTTTGATTAAGTCAGGTGTTATAGATAAAATATATGAGCTCCCGATTTTAAAAACCGCAATTAAATTTGCTCAAGAGAATATTTTATTGATGGATAAAACAGAGATTAATAAAATTCTTGAAAATATTATTAATTTGGCTGAAGATGCAAATATCTATATTACTAATGAAGCGCCTTGGAATTTAAAAACAACTGATCCTGATAAGATGTTAGAGGTGTTATATTCTCTGTTAGAAGTACTACGTTATATTGCAATAATGCTTCAGCCTTTTGTACCAAATTCAGCAAATAAAATGTTAGATCAGTTAGGAGTATCTAAAGAAGAGAGATTATTTAAACATCTAGTACGTGATCATGCTTTAAAAGCAGGTAGTAATATTTTAGAGCCTAGTATAATTTTTCCAAAGTTTAACTAGTAATATTATGATTTGTACATGGTGTCGAGTAAAAAAGACTATTTTAAAAATTAAAAGCTCTAATTTATCGTTTTGAGTTAGATACCATAGTAAAGTCATACTATTACCCTTATTAATTGTATAATATGTTAATAGATTCACATTGTCATCTTAATTTACTTACTAATTTTTCATCCTGTGGTTCGATCACAATATCTAGTAAAAATATTAAAACAACTAATTCTAGTTGTTTTTTTGATACTAAAATGTATGATACGGTGTTTTTAGATTCTTTCATTCAAAGAGCATTAGAAAATAATGTACAATATATACAAACTATCTGCACTAAGCTTGAAGATTTACCTATTGTTTTAAAAATAGCTGAACAATATAAAAATGTTTTTGCAAGTGTTGGTGTGCATCCATGTGAGGTTAATGACAAGAAAAGACTAATTACGGATTTAGAAATAATAGAGCTTACCAACCATCAGAAAATTATCGGTATAGGGGAAACAGGACTTGATTATTATCACCAGCCTTATAATAAAAAATTACAACGAGATTCATTTATAGCACATATAAGTGCAGCATCAGCTACTAATCTACCTATTATTGTTCATACAAGAGAAGCAGATGAAGATACTATTGATATTTTAACATCAGCAATGCATAATAGCAAATTTTCAGGTTTAATACATTGCTTCGCCTCTTCAAAGAATCTAGCGGCAAAAATGTTAGATATAGGTTTATATATTTCAGTGTCAGGGATTATAACTTTTAAGAATGCAACAAATTTGCAAGAGATAGTTAAATATATACCACTTGATAGGTTATTAATAGAAACAGATTCTCCTTACTTAGCTCCTACTCCTATGCGCGGCAAACAAAATGAACCAGCATTTGTTAGATATGTTGCCGAGAAAGTTGCCGAACTCAAAAATATTACTTCACAAGAAGTAGAAAATGTTACTACTCATAACTTCAAAATATTATTTTCAAAATTTGAAAAGCAGGTTAGTTTAATTTAAAAAATTTGCTACGTTGTCTCTTACTGTTAATCCTCATTACTAGCGTGTATACTGTTGACATAAATTTGAAGATACATTGTTATTTTAAATTCAATTCTTCTTATCTTATCTGCTGATTTACTACTAATAGTATAAATTATACTTATATACTTAAAATCATCAAGATTGATAATTTAAAGTCACAAAAACATAGAAATATGATATTAGTTATTAACTTTAAATATTGTGGAATGGACATGATATAGTTTTATTTTAATAGTTGAAAATATTGATGCTTATTAGAAAAGATCAGATATCTATCTTATAGATTATTAGCAAAATATAATTAAAAAAATTAAAATATTGACACATTTTATAAAAACTAGTACTTGCTTGCATACTAAAACACGTAAATAAATTTTGCAGTAAAACAAAAATAAACGTCTATATAGACCATTATTATCACGTATCTATAAAAACTTAGTGGTGAATTTTAAAATTAATATTACTGAATGAGTTTTTGATGTTAAACTAAATATTATTAATTTTTTTAAATTTGGAGATTATGATGCATTGTGATTTAAGTACTAATTATACATATTATATTTTAGAGTGGCTTAGAGCACAAATTGCTCCAATGCATTTAGGTATAAAAATTCTAAAAGAATTATATGAACATGAGCCTCTAGAAGATAACGGTTTTGCAAGAATTATACATGCGTATTTAACGCTTTGCGAACGCATGACTAGAAAATATACAAAACCTGAATTTAATATTCTTGAAACAATTATTAATGATAAAACTTATAATATTAATGAACAAGTTATTTTTAAGAAACCTTTTTGTGAACTAAGGCATTTTCAAAAAATAGGTTTTAAAAAAGAACTACCTAAATTATTAATAGTAGCACCTATGGCAGGACATCATGCTACTTTACTTAGATCAACAGTGCATGCATTATTACCGTATACTGATATTTATATTACAGATTGGACAGAAGCCAATTATGTACCGCTTGAAGCAGGGCATTTTGATATGGATGATTATATTGATTACCTAATTGAGTTTATAAATTTTATGGGACAGAATATTCACACTATGGCAGTTTGCCAACCTACTGTTCCATTGCTTGCTGCCATTAGTTTAATGTCAGAAAATAATAGTCCAAATGTGCCGAGTTCGATGATTTTGATTGGTGGTCCTATCGATGCTAGAAAAAATCCAACTGTAGTTAATGAATTCGCACTCAGTAAAAGTTTGGAATGGTTCTGTGAGATGCTTACAATGCAGGTGCCACCAAACTATCCCGGATATGGTAGAAAAGTATATCCAGGGTTCCTACAACTTACCGGATTTATAAGTTTAAACTTATTACGTCATATAGATTCACATTTAGAATTATGGCAAAGTTTATTAAATTCTGATTATCAAAAAGCTGATTATATTATTAAATTTTATGATGAGTATTTATCAGGTATGGATATGCCAGCAGAATTTTACTTACAAACTATAGATGAAGTATTTCAACAATTTTCATTAGCAAGAGGTAAATTTATTTCTGAGAAGCGTCCGATTGATTTAAAACATATTACTAAATGTGCTTTACTTGGTATTGAAGGAGAATTAGATGATATTGCGGCAGTAGGTCAAACAAAAGCTGCTTTAAAACTTTGTGTAAATATATCTGAATCAATGAAAAGATATCATTTACAAAACGGTGTAGGGCATTATGGAGTATTTAGTGGAAGTAAATTTAAACAGTTTATAGTACCGCTTATTAAAGAGTTTATCTATGATTTTGATAAAACTAATGTCCAAAAATTGAAACTTAAGTAATATTGTAAGCAAATATTACATGCGTGGATCAATCATAAATATGTTACTATACGTGTCTTGACCTAAATACCTCAATGTTATGTAGGTAAAACTATTGATCTATGCTAAAAAAGCTTAATGTGCAAGCTTTTTTATGATAATGCTTGCAACGTTAAAGTACTTGATTCACACTGTTTATACTAAGAATGACAGTAAATAAAGAATCATTATGTTACTATATTTTTAATCATATATACATGTACAACACAAACTTTGGCTTTAAGAAAGTAGATTACACTAAAAAACAATGGTTAATAAATAACATTTTTTCTAGAGTAGCTGATAAGTATGATTTAATGAATGATTTAATGAGTATTGGCTTACATCGTCTGTGGAAAGATGAGTTTATTATGCAAATTCCAAATCTTAACTCTAATATATTAGATGTCGCTAGCGGTAGTGGCGATATTGCTTTAAAACTCGCTAAAAAAGCAAAAGATCGAGGTAATAATATTTCTCTAATTTTAAGTGACATAAATGAAGAGATGTTAAATAATGCTAAAAAGAAATCAATTGATCTAAATCTATTTCAGAACATTAAATTTATTGTAGCAAATGCTGAAGAGTTGCCATTCTCAGATAATAGTTTCGATTATTATACTATAGCATTTGGTATTAGAAACGTACCTGACATTAATAAAGCTTTGAAGGAAGCTTATAGGGTATTAAAGCCTATGGGGAAGTTTGTATGTCTTGAGTTTTCAAAAGTAAAAGAGGGCATCTTAAAAGATTTTTATAAATTCTACTCATTTAATATTATACCTAGTATAGGTCAAATAATCGCAGGCAATAAAGAAGCATATGAATATTTGGTCGAAAGTATAGCTTTATTCCCATCACAAGATGATTTTAGAATAATGATTAAAGAATCTGGTTTTGAAGAGGTACATTATAAAAATTTGAGTGGTGGAATAGTTGCTATTCACAGTGCATATAAAATATGATAAGTATTTTTTTAAATTTAATACGTATTTTCCGTATAGTCAGTAAAAAACAAATTCTCATTGATTCAAGAAGTCCTAAATATTTTAGATTTATAGGTTATATATTAGCTTTGTTTTTTGCTCCAAGTTCATTAATAAAAAAATCACGTGAAGATTACGGTAAACGTTTAACAGATTGTTTAACTGATCTTGGACCTATTTATATAAAATTTGGACAAACTCTTTCAACAAGAGCAGATTTAGTAGGAGCAGAGATAGCATGTTATTTAAGATTACTGCAAGATAAACTACCTCCTTTTGATGGAGCGGTGGCTCGAAAATTGATATATAAATCATTTATTGATCATTGTAAGGGTGAGAAAAGTGCCGATGCGATAATTTCGGAGCACAAACAAAATGTTGAAAAGCATTCTACAAATACTTGTAATGTATCTCTTCCTTTCCTACACTTCGACAACAATCCAATCGCTGCTGCCTCAATCTCACAAGTACATAAAGCACAACTTATAACTGGTGGATATGTAGCATTAAAAATTTTGCGTCCTGATATTCGGAAAAAATATAATAGAGATATTAAGTTACTATATTTTTTTGCAAAAATTATCTCAAAATTTTCTAAAGCAAAAAGGCTAAAACCTATTACAGTAATCGACAAATTCCATGAAACTATGAGATTTGAGCTTGATTTGAGGCTAGAAGCAGCAGCAGCTTCTGAGCTTAAGGATAATATGCGACATGATATTAACGTGATAATCCCTAAAATATATTGGGATTTAACGTCAGAAAATATACTAACTACTGAGTGGTTGGATGGAACTTCTATATATGATATTTCGCTTCTAAAAGAAATGAACTTAGAACCTAAAAAAATAGCTCAGGATTTTGCTGTAATGTTTTTCAATCAAGCTTACAGAGACGGCTTTTTTCATGCAGATTTACACGCAGGTAATATTTTAGTCAATAACCAAGGTAAGATTATTCTGCTTGATTTTGGTATTATGGGTAGACTTAAAGAAAAAGATCGTTTATCAGTTGCAGAAATTCTATTTGCCTTTTTAAAACGTGATTATAAATTAGTCGCTAAAGTACATTTAAGAGCAGGTTATATTCCTGCAAATACTGATTTAGATTTGTTCGCTGGAAGTTGTAGAGCAGTGACTGAACCTATAGTAGGAACACCAACAAAAAATATTTCAATTGGCAAGTTGTTGACGCATTTATTTAAAATCACGGAAGATTTCGGCATGGAAGTACAGCCAGATTTATTGATCTTACAAAAGACTTTAATAATGGTGGAAGGGATAGGAAGACAGTTAGACAGTAATGTTAATATGTGGCAGTTAGCTGAACCTTGGATTAAAAAATGGGCAGTAAAAAATCTAAGTCCTGAAGCGAAGTTATTACGTTTGATCAAGCACTACTTAAATAGTGTAAATGATATTACTTAAAATATGAGTTAATATCATATTTTATATTTCTTAAGCAATTTTTATAAAACTAATAGGTTTATTTATTAAGCATATATCTTGTTACGAACTTTTTTGTTGATTATAAAAATGATAAATTCGTATTGCCTCCTAGATTAAGGATCATAATACGAATATGCTAAAAGGTAACATAGAATAGGTCAAGTTTGAAAAATTAATTGCCGCAGATCTTCTGTAATACTACTAAAACTTATAAAAGAAGATATGGCTTAAAAATATCTTTATTGATTAATCAACGCGAGTAATATGATTGCTTCATTATGATTATAATCTATATATAACTAATCACGCATTAAATCAATTTTGCATTACACTCAATAACTATATTATATTGGTGATGTATGGTGCATGTAGGTTGAAACGTTAGTGTCTGTACTAGTAAAAATCTTTTTATGATTATAACTAGATTTATGAATATCAATATATAGAGTCTAGCTAATCATTTTATTATTTGGAGATCTTAAAATTGGTTTAAGTAATTATAATCACAAAACCATTGTAAGGTAATCTTGACTTGTACTTGTAAATGAAATCTCTTGCAATAACATTATTTTAGCTCACTCGTATTTAAACAGCTTCAATATATCTCATTTACTAAAAATATTTAATTTTATACATAAGGATTTTTGTTTTTTACGTAAGTAAATCTGATAGGAATACCATGCATATCAAAAGCATCACGCATATTGTTTACTAAATACCTAGTATAACTATCAGTAATTTTTCCTGGATTGTTGGAGAATAACTTGAAAGTAGGTGGGCGTGTTTTTATTTGTGTCATATATTTTATACGTACTCTTCTACCACATTTTTGTAGAGGCAATGGATGTATTTTTGTAGTAAAATCAAGCCATTTATTTAATTTGTTGGTTGTTATTTTCTTATTCCAAATTTTATAAATTTTAAGACAAGCATCTAAAACTTGCTCAATATTTTGTTTATTTATAGCTGAGATAAATAGAACTGGGACACCTTTAATTTGAGGTAGATGAGTATTTATCTGATAATAAAATTCTTTCTGAAACGCTTCTTTTTCAGATTCTTTAACTAAATCCCATTTATTAACTACTATAATTATACTTCTTCCCTCATTTACAATATGGCTTGCAATATTAAAATCTTGCTGTTTTACATGAGCTAAAGCATCAATCATTAAGATTACGGTATTAGCAAATTTAATAGAGTTAATAGTATCTGATGTCGATAATTTTTCTAAAGATGCTGTGATAGTAGATTTTTTACGGAGTCCTGCCGTATCAATCAATTTAATATGAGTATTTTTATATTGCCAATCAACTTCAATTGATTCACGCGTAATTCCTGCTTCAGGACCTGTTAATAATCTTTCATCATTAATAATAGCATTTATAAAAGTAGATTTTCCAGCGTTAGGTCTGCCACTAACTACTATCTGCAAACAATCTCCTCTGAACGGATCTGCTATATTTCGCTCAATTGATTCTTCTACAGATAATTTAGAAATAATTGCGTCATATAAATCAATTAATCCTATGCCATGCTCTGCAGAGATAATCACAATACTATCAAAGCCTAATTTGTAGTACTCTTTATCAAAATCAAAAGCTTTTTCACACTTATTAACTACCAATATACAATGCTTATTGTATTTGCGAACAAAGTTACTCAGTAGCTTATCATCAGGTAATACTCCACTTTTACCGTCAACCATAAAGCAAATTAGATCTGCCTCTAAAATTGCTTGAGTAGTTTGTCCCATTAACCTCTCTCCCATGTTATCAGGATTCTCTTCAAGTCCTGGGGTATCAATTAACAAAAATTCAAAAGAGCCAATTTTACCATCGGTATATTTTCTATCTCTAGTTACCCCTGGTAAATCATGAACGATAGCCTTTTTACGTATACTTAATCTATTAAAAAGTGTTGATTTGCCTACATTAGGACGACCAACTAAAGTAATGATTTTTTTAGTCATTATTAATATATTATTATGGTTAAGAGAAGAATTAATTCTCTGATAACTACATCTATTATAATAGGTGTATTTATTATTAATATGTTGTATATAAGCCAATTACAAAAAGCAATAACACTTATATTGAAGGTTGGTATCGAAACGGAATATGAAGATGTGTAGGCCCAAATCTTATTAGCCTGTATATAAAACATAAAATTGCCAATTGTACCGACAATAGTCATATATTTCTCATAAAATTTTATTAGTTTCCCTGACATATATTTTTTACAAAAAGTGTTTGATATAATGCTCATTGGTGTGGTGCATAGAGCAAAAACAAATTGTTTAGTGTTACAAGTTCTATTATAATAATAGAGTTTATCAACAGAATAAAAATAAATACCGAATAATTTTAGTATTTGATGCCAGATTTAGTAGACAAGCTATGGCAAAAACTTGCAATTATCGGTATATGATCTGAAGGTTTTTTTTGAGTCCTTAAATTATAATCCATATAGCATCTTTCTAAATAGTCAATTGTATTATTACAACCAAGAATCATATCAATTCTCATACCTTTATTTTGTTCAAAACATCCTGCTCTATAATCCCACCATGAAAATTCTTGTTTATCCGGATGCATTAATCTATACAAATCCTCAAATCCAGAATTAAGAATAGTACGCAATTTTTTTTGTTCAACCTCAGTACAACAAGTAGTTTCAGTGAGTACCTTAGAATATACGTCTATATCGAATGGTGCAATATTGAAGTCACCACCTATGATAGTTTTTTCGTAACAAGATTTTTTAGTAGATAGATAATTGATAAAATTATCATAAAATTTAAGCTTTTCTACAAATTTATTGCTACCGACAAATGAACCGTTAGGAGCATAGAGTGAGATGATATTACTATATCCTATAGGTGATGATAATTTTATTTCTAGGAATCTTGCTTGATCGTTGCAGTAATTATTCTGAAAGTCCTTAATGATTTGATCAGCTGGAAATTTTGAAATTATAGCAACGCCATTATATGATTTTTGTCCGTGAACATAAAAATGATAAGGTAAATCAGATAATTCATTAAAAGGAAATTTTTCTGTTTCACATTTTATCTCTTGTAATAATAAAATGTCCGGATTCTCTTTAGATAAAAAGTTACGCAATAAATTAAGTCTTGTTTTTATAGAGTTAATATTCCAAGTAGCTATTTTCATTTTATTTTTTCTAGGCTTTTTATCTTTTAATTTTTTATTATTGCATTCCCACTCAAGTAGATCATACTTATAGTCTACTAGTAATAAATGCTCCCAGATATTACTACAATTATTGAGTATTTTATTGTATGATAATTGGAACTACTACCGTAGCTATCTAATAATACGCTAAAAGCTATACTCCATAATACAGTGATTCCGATATTAACCTTATTAGTATTCTCTTAATTGAAGAGCCTTAATGATAAAATCTCGTAATATTGTACCGAAATGAGCAGTAATGAAAGCAAAGAATGGTACCCAAAAAGTTATAGTTTTCTAGATATCATTGCCACTCATATAATTATAAAAGTTGCTTGCCCAAATCCATAGCAAATTGCAACTACATTATTGAATAAATTTTTTATATTCGTTACTTGCGAGAAAATCATCGATATCAAAATTAAATTGTTTAACGATATTTGAGGTACGTTTTTGCTGAACATTAAATTTAGTAGAGTTTTAATATTTCATGGTATTCCTAATATATCACTGTTTATTGTATTATTGTACTGCCTGAAGTCTTCATTTTATACTGGAAATTCGATCACTAATGAAACTATCAATTTCTTGCTTAATTATTACGTTTATCAATTCAATATTATGTTATAATAATATATTGATTTCTTTCATTATATCAAAACTTCCTAAATTTATGCACTCCGTATACAGTACCTTGCTATTTCTAATCTAAGATTAAATAGACGTATTTGTGCGTTAGTTCATTAACATTTTGGAAATTTAACTTTGTGCAAAGTGATTCAATAATAAATAATGATAACTCTTCAAGACGAAATAAGCATTATTACTTCTATCAGAAGTAATAATGCTCCTGCTGTTATGTCAGTACTTTGAATATCGAATTGACATTGATACTAGTTATAATATATTTTTCTGCATCTTAAAGTTTTGTGCTGTCCATTTATGCCTATGCTTAAAGCATAAAAATTTTTAGTAATTAGAAGTATAAAAATAAAAAGCTTTACAATCTACATTGTATGTATTTTTTAGAATCAATATTTTACTAAATAATTTTAACTTAATTGGATCTCGTGTTCAAGTCATGGCATGATAATACTACATTAATTTCACCATCAAAAAATTTAATATTTAGACTCTGCTCATTTGTGGCGGCAGATTTAGAAGATAAGAAATTTCCTGCGTCTCCTTTAACTATAGCAAAACCTCGTTTTAATACGTTATGATAATCAAGGCTTGCAAGTAATGTACTGTTTAATTCTAGTTTATATTCAAAGTTTTTCAAGGTATTATTTACCGATTTGAATAGATACGCTGTTTGATGTGTTAATTCTAATATTTTGTAATTGATGATTTTAGCATAATTGATCCTTTCTTTAGAAAAAGATTTAATTTTTGTTTCTTTGAGAGCAATAAATCGTATTAAAACATCTAGCAAATTAAAACCGATTTCGTCTAGTAATTGCTGCCTATTATTTATATAATAGGAGAAATAGCTGTGTATTTTATCGTAATTTACTATACTTTGTTCGTGATATTTAATTAATCGGTTAGTATTATTAAATAATATTTTTTCATAAGATTGGATTGTATTATTCAAAATAGATCGTACAGGTACAGCAAATTCTGCTGCAGCAGTAGGTGTTGGGGCTCTTTTGTCTGCTGCTAGATCTATTAAAGTATAATCTGCTTCATGACCTACTGCAGAAATAATAGGAATTTTTGAGTTATAAGCAGCACGTACTAATATCTCATCGTTAAATGACCAAAGATCTTCTATAGAACCCCCACCTCTAGCAACAATTATCACACTTGGTTTATGTATCTCTTCTAAATTGTTAAATCCTTCAATTGCTTCCGCCATTTCATGGCCGGAATTTTCCCCTTGCACGCTAACCTGCCATATTATTATCCGCGTCGGAAAACGTTCACGAATACGATGAATAATATCTTTAATAACAGCTCCGGTTATTGAAGTGATAACGCCTATTTTATCAGGTAAAAAAGGTATAGGAATACGTTTCTTATTAAAGAGTCCTTCTTTTTCTAAACGGGTTTTGCGCTCATTAAGAATTTGTAGCATAGCTCCAAGTCCTGCAGGTTGCAAATTATCTACCGATAATTGATAGCGTGAATTACCTGAGTAACTTGAGAGTTTACCACCAATTACTACTTCCATGCCGTCATTTAAAGGAAATTTTATTTTAGCAAGAATAGGGCGCCAACAAGTACAAGCTAAAATGGCAGTATTTTCTTTTAAGTTAAAATAAGCATGACCTGAACTAGCTCTTTTTAAACCAGAAATTTCTCCTTTTACCTTAATATAGCCAAAATTATTTTCTAATAATTCTTTAATTTTATTAGAAATCTCACTAACTGAGAACTCTTTAGATGCTTGATTTGCAATGCAATTGTCTATCATGTTGATATTATTTCATCACGTGACTTTATTCATGGAATCTGTATTACACGTTTTGTCTAAGATACTATTGATTGTGTTGTGGATATACATAAAATAACCTTCCACTGTAAAAGAGCAAGTAAAATTTTAAATATTTGCTATATTAATAATAGCTTGCTATAGTTTTTAACTATTGAATATTTAGATAACATAATAAATGCGACTAATATACCTAATTATTATCGTACTATTACCTCTAGCTAGTTTTACTCAACAGTTTAAGCAAAATCAAAGCGTTAAATATAATCTAATTGCCGATTCCGTGTTCGTAGAGTATAATGAAAATAAGAATTTTATATATGCTAAAGGTAATATAAAAATTATTACTGATGAGTATTTATTGACAACAAATAATTTACTTTATGATGTAAAAAATGATATTTTATGGGCAGAAGGTAATATTCGTATTAAGGATAAACAAAACAGAATAATAGAGGGTGATAAAGCGGTTTTAAAAAATGAATTTAAGAAAGGTATTATATCTGAATTCATTTTGCTTGTCGGCGATCATAATCTCTTAATTGCTAAACTTGCGGAAAGAATAGATGAAAATAACCTTAAGTTGTATGGTGCTGAATTTACCCCTTGCGATGTTACTTGTAATAGCAAACCTATCTGGCAAATTGCGGCTAATGATACTTATATTAAGTCTGCAGAGCATAGAATAGTTTATAAAAACGTATTTTTTGAAGTATATGGTGTACCGATTTTTTACTTGCCATATTTTTTTCATCCGACTCCTTCTGCACCTGCAACTTCGGGATTATTAGTACCTGATGTTAAAAATAAAGGATTTGGTATTCCAATATATCTGCGTGCAAAACCTAATATTGATTTTACCCTTACTCCAAGAATTGCTAGTAAATATCAAACTTATGAGTTAGAAGCACGTTATCGTCTGAATGATACCGATAATATGAACTTTCAAGGTAGTTACGGGCAGTTACCTTATTTGCTTAAGAAAGACGGAAGTGTAGTAAAAAATAGAAAAGTCTCTTCTTATCATTATATAGCAAGCGGTAATTTTATTAGTAGAGATCAAACTTATGATTACGGTTTTAGAATAGAACGTACATCAGATAAAGCTTATTTAAAAAATTATTATAATAACTACTCTTCATATTTAACTTCTAAAATGTTTTTATATAAAATTCTTGGTGCTGATTATTTTGCGATAGAAGTATTAAGTTTTCAAGGATTGGGTAGTAATGATAGTAAATATACTGATCCGTTAGTATTCCCAAAAATCAATACAAAAAATGTTATACATCTTAATGATAATGGTGACAGCTATATCGTTGTTGAAAATAATACGTTAATGTATAAAGCAAGGATAGGAGAACAAGTGGCTCGTACATCTTTACAATTATCATTTATGCATAATGTACTAACTTCTTCAGGGCAAATTTTAAATTTTATAGCAAAAGATAGAGGTGATTTTTATCTTGCTAGAAGTTCTTATCTAGATAAGCAAAGAAAAAATCAAGCATTGCAAAGGAATATACCGGAATTGCAAACTTTATGGCGTTATCCGTTAGTAGGTAATATTAAAACGATAAATTTACTTATTGAGCCGATTGTTTCTTTTAGTATTGGACGTAAATTATCTAAGCAAGATAAACAATTTGTTATAATTGATCCTGTTAAGTATGAATTATCAGAGAAAAATATCTTTTTATCAAATCGTTATAGCGGTATTGATTGTTATGATTTTGGTAATAGATTAAGTTATGGCTTAAATGCTAGTATTCTTCAAGAAGATAATTATTTAAAATTATTTTTAGGACAGTCTCGTAATACACGATATAGTATAGATTTGCCTACTGATGATACAGAAAATGTAGGGCAGATATTAGGTAATCTTTCTAATAATTTAGAAGTGTTTTATAACTTCCGGCAAGATAGATATTTTAGGCCTATTAGAGATGAAGTTGGTGGTAATTTTAACTATAATAAGATTAACTTTTTAGGTAGTTTTATTCAGCTTACTAATCTTAAAAAATATTATTCTGTAGAAAGTATAAAAGTATCAAATAATAGAGTGCGACAATTTTATGGAGTCATAAATTATCAGTTAGCAGAAAATTGGACTATAGGCTTTGCGACACGCATTGATCTCTCTAGACGTTCTCCAAATCTATTTACTCGAACTATTAGAGTGACATATGCTAAAGATTGTGTTAGAATTACTACAAAGATTTATTCCGATTATCTAGCTGATGGGAGTAGAGGAATCAAAAAGACTACATCTTCCCCTACTGTTGCTGTTAGTTTAAAGGTTTTGAATATGTGAGTTTAGCATTGTGCTTGTGTGGATAGTTATTATTGTTAAGCAATTTAGAAATCCAGAAAAAGTAATATAAAGTGCTATTGAGAAATTTTGAACTGGATTGCTTAGTTAATTATTGCGTTATTTCCAATAAGTTAGTATCCATATAAATCTATTTAAATTATTACGTTATGTGAGTCGAGAAATATGCATAAATTATTATTAATCATTACTGTTTTTTTCACTTTTAATGTAGCACAAGCATCATTGACTAGTATAGTAGCCTCAGTAAATGATAAACCTATTACTCTTAATGAGTTCCATGCTAGAAAAAAAATGATTATGGCATTAAATAATATTGAAAATTTAACTGCTGATCAAGATAAGCAACTGAATGACTTAGCAATCAACAGCTTAATTGATGAATCTTTACTTTTTCAATATGCAGGTGATAGAGAAATCCCGCAAGACGAGATAGATAATGCTATTAAATCTATTGAAGATCGTAATAAAATGGCTCATGGTTCTCTGCTACAGTATCTAAAAAATAAATCTGTGAATCCTGAAAGTTTTATTTTGCAAATTAAATCTGAGTTGATTAAAATGAATATTTTATCAAGTTTATCACGATCAGTACAAGTAAGTAATAAAGAAATAGATGTTGCAATTTTATCTAGCGATCAAAAAGACGTAGAAATTTTAATGCAAGTATTCAGATCTAAAGATGGTAGTAATAAAGCATTTACGAAGATGAATCATTTAAAAAATCGGTTAAAAAAATGTTCTGATGTCAAAAGAACGCTTTACGATAAATTTGCTACTATGCAAATTATTACCAGTAAGCTTAGTAACATAGAAGGAGTAAAACAAACTATTGTAAAGGATTTAATACCTGATAAAGCTAGTAATGTTTTTGAAGTAAATAACAAGTTCGAAATAATATTAGTGTGCAGTAAAAAAATCTTAAATGTTAATGCAGATGAAAATAATTATGTAGTAAACTTCCTAACAAATAAAAAGATTTCGCAAAAAGCACAAAAAATATTTAAAAATATGCGTAAAAAAGCGGCTATAAGAATAATGTTCCCATCTTAGGTGTCAATATTAGGTTTTTGATAATGTTTTATTATTAATAGTTATTTTTATACTGGATTGCATGATTTTGGTTCTGCAATTTAATAATGAGTTTTGTTATTTATGTAAACGTTTAAAATAAATCCATGCTTCCTTCGATCGTAAAACATGCTACATCTCATAAAATTAATCCTCTGAAAAAACATGGACAAAATTTTATTTTTGATAGTAGCCTATGTGATAAAATTATACGGGCTAGTAATGTTTTAGAAAATAGTAATGTGATAGAAATAGGGCCGGGTATAGGAGGTTTAACTAGGTCAATTTTGCAGAAAAATCCTAAATCCTTAACCGTGATAGAAATTGATGAGCGCTGCATACCACTACTTAATGAGATTCAAGAATATTATCCTAATCTCAATATTATTAAACAAGATGTCCTTAAAATAAATTTAACTGATTTAATCTATGATAAAGTAACTGTAATTTCTAATTTACCATATCATATAGGTACTGAGTTAGTGATTAGATTGCTGAAAGAAGTGAAACTAATTACTAATATGACATTAATGTTGCAAAAGGAAGTAGTAGAACGTATTTGTGCTATACCTTCAACTAAAGCATATGGCAGATTATCGGTAATATGTCAGATATTAGCTAAAGTCGAAAAATGCTTTAATGTCGCACCTACTGCTTTCTATCCACATCCTAAAGTATATTCTGCAATAGTTAAAATAATACCTTTAGAAAATCCACCGTCTATTGCTTTGATAAATAAAGTTGAGCAAATAACAAAACTTGTTTTTGCAGGACGACGTAAAATGATCAAATCTTCACTAAGAAATCTCATACCTAATATACATGAAGTATTAACTCAGTTGAAAATCAACTGTAATGATCGCGCTGAAAATCTTACCCCTAAGGATTATTTAAGAATTGCTATGAAGTTATAAGTAAATAAAATTTAATTAGTAATTAAAAGCTTTTCAGTGAGCATTAATAAGATTTTTTTAGAAATAGTTATTCATTTTGTAAAATATTCTTAGAATTTGCAGAAAAAAAGAATTAAATTATCGGTCTAAATTCGTTTACTCATAACCTCAGATATAATAAGCTTTAATCATTCAGTTGATCTATTTTTTTTGGTTCTACCTCTCGCTGTAATTTATACTCTGCTGCTTTCTCTTCTATATAGTTAAAGAAGAAATAACAAAATGTTAAAAAGCTAGTTAAAATGATTGTAAAAGTTATTAATATTAATTTAAGTTCTTGTTTAGAGTTTTTAGCTTTTAATTGCTTTCTTTCCTCTTCATCAATTATAAACTCAGGTAATATATTGGATTCTTCTTTATTTTTCATGTGTTACCTTATCTTCAGTTCATTAAAAATTAATGATAGAGTTTAAATATCATTTAGGTAAATTACGATATTAAGATACTTAAAATATGTCAACAATTTTTAATCATTAGTTGTGATTTAATATAATATCAATGATTGATGATTTTCTAACAGATAAGTTGCGTTTTTATAGGTTAAAGATAGGGTGGAATATATAATACCCATTTTAGATATTAAACGCTTACGGATTTTGATAAAATCATCAAAAATAGTTTAAATAAATTCGTTTAATTGCTTCTCATTTTCAATTAGAGCATGTGATTATGATCTTGTATTTATATAATAAGCATTTTTATCTACTGCAGTTATTTTTGAATAAAAACACTTTTTGATAAAGATATGCAGATATTCTTTTAAAGACTTGTTAATAATTTGTGCTTTGTAATAAGATAATTGACACATCAAAATGATAACGGTGTCATATAAGACATGAAATTAAGATAGAGTATATATACCATTAGTATTTTGCTTTTTAAGCTATACTGCATTACTATATTGCTATGAAAAAGTTGATGTATTGTTTTCATAAATAATTAAATGCTTTTTTGTTGCAAGTGCTAAGATTTTTTTGAAATTTCTTGTAATAAAGGTTTTTAAATTAATTTCTTTAATCTTAAAAATATAAATATTAGATAATTAAAAATTAATGTGCTAGAATTAAAGCAAAGATCAATGATGTAGTTCTGAGTTATATGTATGGTACAATCACCGGTGAAATCGATGAATTTGGTTTCACATTTCATAATTAATTATTGTGAGAATATCGAGGTAATGTGCTGATTGTTTATGGGTTATAAACCATATTGGTTTGATAATATTATAAATATTGATATGGTAGAGGATGTAGTTATATTATACTTAGTTATCTAGAAGAGAGTTAGTTTTGGTATATGCTGTGAAAATTTATTGTAAATCAATATTTATGTATTCATAAATAATAAAATATAAGCACTAGCACAACACCAGTAAATAATATTTAGATTTTTGCATATCTAATATTCCTTGCTTTTCCCTTTTCAGTATACTTGTTATTTTATAGATCAAGTGTTATTACAGTTTTTATAGTGCATATTTGATAGTATGAGTATTATCAGGTTCTGAATTTTATAAGACTAAAGATTTGTTTATCTTTGTTAAATAAAGGCTATACATGTGTTTTAAAGTGTTTTCTATTTATTTAATAGAGATATCATAAGATTCAATTGCGATATAATAATTAAAAACTATATACACCTTACATATTCTCTAAAATTCTCTAAAATAATCAGGTTTAAGTTCAGGCGCTTTATTGTCAGTTGCAAGCTATTTATCATAATAACGAATGTTATTCAATAGATTTACAAACAATACGATTAAATGATTTTTATCAAAATAAAAATCTTAAACTTTTTAAAAGTGTTTAAAATATTCAACAGTATGTAACTATAAGAAAAAAAAATTATGGAAGCTATATAATTTGCTTAAAATTTAAAGAATAAAAGAAAATTTTAGTAATAAACTCAACAAAGATAGAAAAAAGCATTATAGAAATAACTTTTTATAAGGGAAACCGGAATATTAGAACTTCTAAGAAAGATTTAGAATTTTAGATCAAAATTTTATGTATAATATAACAGATAACAGTGCATTTTGGTATAGCACTGAAATTATTTAAGTGGTTAATATGTAACTACTGCACCAATCAGTTATCTTATAGTATTTGACCATAGCAAAGTCCTCCTTAAATACTCAACATGTTTAGTATACACATACACGTATTAACAGAAAAAGTACAAGTACTTAATAAGAGACAAAAGGGTTAATTTGGACTGTATTATAAGACAATAAATATTATCCCGATTTTTACGAGCATATTATTGCGTAAGAATTATTTGTATACTGCACATCAGTAATAATAAAGTATTTTTAAAATTGGAAAAATTGATGCTCACTAATTTAAAAGCTGTAGAATATAATGATTGAAACTCAAAAGGGAGTATATAGAAATTGGGAATATAAGGTACTTTTAAAGATGTTTATAGAAAAAGGTAGTGGCAAAAATGAAAAATAGTATTTGAGCAAAATATCTTGTCCCATGCCTCACTCAAGAATCTAAAACTTTTTAATTAGGAGTGAATACTAAATTGTTAGAGAAGAGATTAAGAGTATGAAGAAGATAATACTTAGCAATAATATTAGATATGGCAGCATATAATAATTAAGTTTTATCGAAGCAATGCTAAAGCTACTACTTAGTTGTGAATTTACATTTAATTATTGTGTTGGATTCTGAGAATAAAACTCTTGATGAAGTGCGTTTACTATCTTATGCATTAGTAAATTTGTCTAACATATGCTTTTAATGGTACCCGCGGCCGGACTTGAACCGGCAAGAGCTTACGCTCCACGGATTTTAAGTCCGTTATGTCTACCATTCCATCACGCGGGCAATTATTGATATTAAGACTTCATTTGCTCAGTGCAGAGATTAATAAAAAAAATATAAAAAAGCAAGTACTTTTATCGTTAATTATTAGTCTGATATGTAAAGCTAAGTAAAATAGTGAATTTACTCATTAATTTATTATATAATTAACTTAAATAGTGACAAATTAGTAATAATATGATAGATTAAATTGAGAAAGTAATACTTTCTATTGCATGTTATTGACATGTTTATTGACAAATATCTTAAGGTAAGGTAGTTTTGCATAATGAATTTATCACCTAATTATATTAGGTGAGGCTTAAAATTTGAGTTTCAGTTATTATAAGTGTGTATTTAAGTTCAAGTAAGTAATTTCTATCGAATAAAGGTTTTTATGGCTACAAATATAGTAGGTAAAGTTAAATGGTATAATTCTACAAAGAATTTTGGATTTATTGAACAGGATAATGGCGGGAAAGATGTATTTGTACATAAATCAGCTATAGACGCAGCAGGTTTACATAGCCTTGAAGAAGGACAAGAAGTAATTTTTGACATTGAAGAAAAACAAGGCAAAGCCTATGCTGTTAATCTCAGAGTTAAATAATACTAAAATCAGTTATCCTAAATTGTTTATAATTTGTGGTATCTTATAATTATCTTAAAATAGTAAATAATTTTTGTCTTATAATAACCTATAAGTATAGTAAATGGCATGTATATGTCCTGAATTTCATATATCATGCTGGTTTGAATAAGATTCTAAAATAGTTTCATTATTCATTATCGTTTTATATATTTAGTTGGTATCTTGTAATCTAGTTTAAGCATATTTTTTGATTCAAGATAATTATTATGTAGTTATTTTACTATAAACTTATTTTTTATATAAATAAATCTTATGGGATCATCATTTCTACTTTATTTCTATGAGAGAGCATTGCACATGTCCTGTTCTTATTAATCAATGTAGTATGTAAGCAGTTCTCATCAATAATATGCATATTTTGATTTAAAACTATATTGGATTATATAATGAAAAATTTTAATTTATCTAAAGAATTAATTATTGCTCTTGAGACAATGAATATAACTGAGCCAACTGAAATACAGAAGCAATCTATTCCAGTTGCAATGTCTGGGGCAGATATACTTGCTTCTAGCCAAACAGGGTCAGGAAAAACCCTTGCTTATTTATTACCTTTAATTGATGCATTTATTAAAAACAAAACTACTGCTTTAATTCTCGTGCCGACTAGAGAATTAGCAACGCAAATACACAGTACTTTAAATAAAGTAACTACAGCCTATAAAATGAATAGTGCAGTTTTAATAGGTGGTGAACCTATGTTTAAACAATTTATGCAATTAAAAAAAAATCCGAAAGTTATTATCGGTACACCAGGGCGTATTATCGAGCACTTAAATAGAAGAAGTTTAAAAATTGAGCATATAGGTATAATAGTGCTGGATGAAATGGATAGAATGCTTGATATGGGCATGAAAGAACAGCTAGAAGAAATTAATAAATTTTTGCCAGAAAAAAGACAAGTTTTAATGTTTTCTGCGACTATGCCAAAACATATTATTGCTGTTTCTCAAAAATATTTAAACAATCCAGTACGTATTATGGTAGGCGCAACTAATAAAGCAGCAGCAGAAATAAAACAAGAATTAATGCATGTTTCTAATAAAGAAAAATTTAGTGAATTAACTAAGCAACTTGGTAATAGAGTAGGATCGGTAATTATTTTTGTGAAGACTAAACGCTCTGCAGATCAATTGGCTAAAATGTTAAAATATGAAAATCATAAAGCAGAAGCTATACATGGTGATTTAAGTCAGAGTCAACGTGAAAGAGTAATTTTATCATTTCGTAAGTTAAATCATAGAATAATGGTAGCAACTGATGTAGCAGCACGTGGACTTGATATTCCTCATACACAGCATGTTATTAATTATGATTTACCTATGTGTCCTGAAGATTATTTACATAGGATAGGTAGAACTGGTAGAGCAGGTGCTATCGGACATGCACTGTCTTTTATTTCTCCTGATGATGTTGTTAGATGGCGTGCAATTGATCGTTTAGTAAATAAAGGTGAATCTACACCACGTAGTGCGTTCAGAAGTGATAAAAAAAAACGTAAAAGATCATTTGGTAAAAGAACTAGCATTTGTGACAGTAAGAAGTTTAATTCTTTTGATAGTAGTGGTAGAAGAACTTTTGACTGTAACAGGTATCGTAGTACGATTTGATCTAATTCATAACTCTATATTATTCACCATTTCATTGCTAATTTTTTGTTATAATTAAGTCATTTTATATAAGGAGGCTCAATTCATAAATTTTAAGTTTGCCCGATTTAAATCTATATTTAATATTTTATTTATATTAATAATTGCTTTTCCTGGTGGTTTAATTTATTTACTAACTGGTTCAACACTTTCTTTTTGGCTGCGAGAATCCGATTTTGATAAAATTACTATTGGACTTTTCGGTTTAGTTAATTTTATTCACATATTTAAGTTTTTATGGGGACCTTTACTTGAAAAAATAAGTTTTTCTACCTTAAGTAATAGAGGTTACAAGTATTGTTTAGTGATCACGCTGATTAATTGTATTTTTTGCGTATATGTTCTAACAAGTTTTAATCCTAATACTAATTTTATACCTTTTGTTTTGTGCTTAGTAGTTTTAGCGTTTTTTTCATCTATTTATGATATGTTAATTCAGTCTTCACAAATGTTATTGATTACCGATAAAAATTGGGGCATAAGTGAAGCGGCTTGTACTACTGGTTTTAGAATTGGTATACTTATTTCTGGTTCTGGAGCTTTATATTTGTCTACTATCATATCTTGGCAGGATGTTTATCGCACTATGGCAATTTTATGTATACCGTCGTTACTGTTAATTATATTCTATCCGCTTAAATTTAAAGATAAGATTATTGATAATGACTTTGATAGATTTTTAAATGCTTTTTATGACTTTATAAAGAAACCAAAATGTATAGTAATTATTAGTTTCATGCTTTTATATCGTCTTCAAGATAGTTTTCTCTCAATTATGCCTAATATGTTTTATCTCGACATTGGTTATACTAAACAAGATTTAGCTGTTGGTTATAAAGCCTTTGGTATGTGTGCTACTATCTTTGGTGGCGTTATAGGTGGATTTTTATGTAGAAAATATGAATATTCTTACTTACTTAAGAGAGTATTAATATATCATGCTTTATCTAGTTTATCTTTCATATATCTTTATTTTTTGAATCAGGATATTACAAGTCTTTATATAGCTGTCTTTTGTCAAGAATTTACTAAAGGGCTTACTATGTCACCATTTTTTTCTTATCAACTAAAATGTTGTAGTTCTAGATATTGCATAACTCAAATTGCTTTAATTACATCTATTACCAATGTTGGTACTATATTGATAGGTAGTATCTCAGGATATGCAGCTACTTATCTTGGATGGAGTTATTTTTTTATCGTAGCAGGATTATGTTTTATTCCTGCTTATATATTAATTCTATATTTACCTAAAACTATAAATAGTGTATAACCTAAATTATCATTTATCAACAAATTTATTACTGTAATTATGTTTATTCAAACTGAAGAAACTCCAAATCCTGATGCAATAAAATTTTTTCCTGGACAAGAAATAAGTGTTGATCAGCCGGTCTTTTTTAGTGAGCTTGCTGAAGTTAAAGGAAGAAGCGCACTTGCAGAATCGCTATTCCATATTAATAATGTGAAATCAGTTTTTCTGGGTAGTGATTTTATCACAGTAACTAAACAAGCTCGAGGTAATTGGCAAGTTATAAAGCCTGAAATTTTAATGGTTATTATGGATCATTTTATTTCAGGATTTCCTGTATTTAACGAAAATACTAAAATAGATGATGAAAAACATAATCTTGATATGCTTTCAGAAATAGAAAAGCAAATCATCGAGACTATTGAAACTAGAGTGCGTCCATTTGTTACTCAAGATGGTGGTGATATAATATATAAAGGTTTTGAAAGCGGTGTAGTGAAATTAGCACTTCGTGGTGCATGTCTTGGATGTCCTAGTTCTACTATTACCTTAAAAAACGGCATTGAATCAATGCTGAAACATTTTATACCAGAAGTGCAAGAAGTTAAAGCTGTAGAAGAGGATTTTAAGTAATTGTTATCTGTTTATTATTTAGTAATATCTTTATAAAAAAATGTTTAAAAAATAATTTAGCTTAAATACTCTAATTTAAAGCTGAAATTAGGCTTATTTTTACATAGTGTGACAATATATTATTTGTCGTGTTCATCACAAATTTTATACTTATATTTTTATCACTAAAAAAATTAGATAGCGTTTCTATTAAATAAGAGAGTTTGTGCTAAAGCTTATTTTATAACATTATTTTGATTGGATTCCTTTAAAAATCTAATTTGGCATAATGTATTATTCTATTAATATCTAAAGCCTATATTCTAATATCTACTGATACCTAAAAATTTTTTATGTATCTTCTTAAGATTTAAAAGTATCAATTTGATTTGTATAGCTCAAGAACTTTAAATATCTTTGATATAATCAAGATAAAACATAAATTTTTGTATCTACATAATCGATGAGTGATGCTATAGAATAATGCTTTTTATATTATTTGGAAGTTGTATTCTTCATTGGTAAATCTAATCACGTTTCTTTCTTAAAAACGCTGGTATGTCATGAATATCAGATTCTTTATTATCTTGATCTACAGTATTCACAATAACATTTTTGCGTTCTAAAGTTTGATTATTTGAAGTACGTAGCGACTCCCATATCTTCCCTAAAAATGATGATTTCTGTGAGTTATTTTCAGGTTTGTTGACAGCATTTACATGTAATCGTAGTTCTTGTTCATTTTCAGTATAATCTTGCTTTATTGAAGATTCATTAATTTCAATATTTTCAGTACTGTAGCTATTAAACGAAGGAATTGTTTCTATTTGTGTATGTTGTATTATAGACTCATTGTAAGTTTCTTCAGGAAGTGTATTGGTATTTTTATCTATTGCGAGTTTATATTTTGGTACTTTATCGGCATCAATACCTGTCGCAACAACTGATACTCTGATAATCCCTTTGAGTTCTGGATTAAATGTTGAACCAAAAATAATATTAGCATCAATGTTATCTACTTCTTCTCTAATTCTATTAGCAGCGTTATCCACTTCAAATAATGTCATGTCAGGACCGCCAGTAATATTGATTAATACACCTCTCGCACCGCACATTGAGCTATGATCTAGCAATGGATTTGAAATTGCAGATTCTGCTGCTTTAATAGCTCTATCTTCCCCACTATCTTCACCTGTACCCATCATTGCTTTACCCATTTCGCTCATTACTGCTTTAATGTCAGCAAAATCAAGATTAATCAGTCCAGGCATAATCATTAAATCTGTTACTCCTCTAACACCTGCATGTAATACGTCATCTGCCATTTTGAAAGCATCAGCAAATGTTGTTTGTTCGTTAGCGATACGGAATAGATTTTGGTTCGGTATTACAATTAAAGTATCAACGAATTGCTGTAGTTCAATAATTCCTTTATCAGCTGTTTTCATACGATGACCTCCTTCAAAGTGGAAAGGTTTAGTCACTACCCCAACCGTAAGGATGCCTAGTTCTTTCGCAATGCGTGCAATAATAGGTGCAGACCCAGTACCTGTACCACCTCCCATACCTGCTGTAATAAATACCATATTGCTATTTTCTAGTGAACTACGAATTTCATTTTCTGATTCTTGAGCAGCAAGCGCGCCAACCTCAGGTGATGCACCTGCACCAAGACCTCTAGTAGTAGAAACGCCTAATTGTATTTTGTTAATGCATAAAGAATGCTCAAGGGATTGTGCATCAGTATTCGCTACTACAAAATTAGCACCTTGTAGATTAGCATGAATCATATTATTTACTGCATTACTACCTGCACCTCCGACACCAAAAACAGTAATGGTCGGCTTTAATACTATATTTTCAGGAGCTTTTATATTTAAAACCATTATAATTTTTATATCATTAATGTTTTAAGTATAATCAAATATAAAGGCTATGTGAAGAAAAATTTAATTAATATATCAATTATTGCCTAGAAAAAGTTGAAAAAATTTCTATATCTTTCCTAGCTAAAAGAGTTCATAACAAAGCTTAATAAATCGAGTTATTAATTTTACAAATTTATTGTATATACTTATGTATTGCTGGATTGCTGTAGTAACATGGGTTTTTTATTATTTGGTGAAAGCGCTGTAGCATATTATACTCACAAATTATCAATTTGTTACAAGTCGTATATACATAAAATGCGTTTTTATCCTATATTAACATTAAAAGATATTTTTAGTCTCTAATCTAATATTAAGATTAGGAAATCATTTTTTCAGGTACTACTATTTTATCAAATTCTTCTTCTGATAAAAAATTGAGTTTTTTAGCTGCTTCTTTTAAAGTGATCCCATACTTATGTGCTTCTTTAGCAATTTTTGCAGCATTATCATAGCCTATATGTGGATTAAGAACTGTAACAAGCATTAGAGATTTATCACGTAAAGTATTAATGCGTGCTATATTGGGCTCTAATCCTTTAACACAGTGTGTAACAAAACTATTTACGCTATCAGATAATAGCTCTATAGATTGTAGGATATTGTATATTATCACTGGTTTAAATACGTTAAGTTCAAGATGCCCATTTGAGCCAGCAATAGTCACAGTCACATGATTACCCATCACCTGAGTGCACACCATTGTTAATGCTTCAACTTGTGTAGGGTTTACTTTACCTGGCATAATAGAAGAACCAGGTTCGTTTTCTGGTAAATGCAGTTCACCAAGACCGCATCTTGGACCGGAGCCGAGCAATCTTATATCATTTGCTATTTTCATTAAGCTAACTGCTATAGTATTAAGAGTTCCAGAAAATTCTACTAGTGCATCATGTGCTGCTAAACTTTCAAATTTATTAGGAGCAGTTTTAAATGGTTGTTGAGTAAACTCTGCAACTTTTTGAGCAAATTTTATATCAAAGCCTATTTTTGAATTAATACCTGTACCGACTGCTGTTCCGCCTTGAGCAAGTAGATAAACTTTTTTTAGTGCATCTTCTATGCGTTCTAAAGCATACTCTATTTGTGTAATATATCCTGAGAATTCCTGTTTAAGTGTTAAAGGAGTTGCATCCTGCAAGTGAGTGCGTCCTATTTTTATGATTTTATCCCAATCTTTTGACTTGTCTTGCAAATATGTAAGTAAATTATTCAAAGCTGGTATAAGCTGCTGTTTAGTTGCAAGTACAGTTGCTATATGCATAGCTGTTGGAAAAGAGTCGTTGGATGATTGCCCTTTATTAACATGATCGTTAGGATGTACTGGGAATTTACCACCTTTCTTACCAGTTAATTCTTCATTAGCAATAGATGCAATAACCTCGTTCATATTCATGTTTGTTTGTGTACCTGACCCTGTTTGCCAAACTACTAAAGGAAAATTATCTTCAAATTCGCCTGCTAGGATTCTATCAATTGCTTTATCTATACTTGTAGCTATTTTATATTCTAAATCACCAAACTCGTAATTAACCTGTGCAGCACATTTTTTTAAAATAGCAAGAGCACGAATTAAAATTTTTGGCATTTTTTGCTTGCTTATTTTAAAATTGTTTAAAGATCTTTGAGTTTGAGCACCCCAATAAAATTTTTCTTCTATTTGAATTTCTCCAAAAGAGTCACTTTCGATTCTGTAATTTTTCATAAATTGTACAATTTTTATCTATTTTTTATAAAATTATTACTTACTGTATTCAAGTCTAATTTTTTGCTTAATTTAGCAAAGCTGTAATATTCTCTGTTAAAGAAGCTTTTTAGATTCTTAGCAATAAAGATTAGATATACTTATTTATCATAAGATTAAGATTAAAACTATAAAATTTTTGCTAATGTACGTTAGATGATTCTATATATAGGTTTAGTAATTAATACTTACCTTGATATATCAAAGAAATTGTTTCAAGTTAGGTGTTGTTATTGCTTCTTCTCTAAGTACATTTAGAGATTTGTCTAAATTACTTTGCACAATTCTCAATAATAGTTATTGAATTATTAAAAATATTTATGTAATGAATGAAAAATTATAGAAGCAGCATTTGCAACATTAAGACTTTCTACACTCTTCGAAATAGGTATTTTAGCTAAATAATCACATGTTTCTTTAACTAATCTTCGCATACCTTTATCTTCCGCCCCAAATACTAATGCTATTTTGTCAGAAATTAATTTATCAGTAAAGTATTCCTTTGCATAACCTGTTACTCCGATAATCCAAAAGCCACGTTTTTTAAGATAATTCATATATGAGCATAAGTTAGTCACTTTAATGATAGGTATTAATTCTAAAGTGCCGCATGCTGCTTTCGCAATGCTACCGCTTTCATTTGGAGAATTATCTTGAGGTAATATTATAGCATTTATATAAAAAGCAGCTGCACTTCGAATAATTGCTCCAATATTTTGTGTATCTGTGATTTGATCTAAAATCACAATTTTACATTGTGGTTTATTAATATCTATGTCGTCTAGATTATAAGAAAAAATTGGTCTTACTTTTGCAGCTATGCCTTGATGTGTTTGGTGTTTCAGTAATTTAGATAAAATATAGTTATTAACAATTTCATAAGATCTAGTACCTATTAATTTTTTATTTATATCAAAAAATTCCTTAGTGCATAAAATATTTTCAATTTGACGTTTTGGATTATTGATAGCAGAAAGCACAGGATGTTTCCCATACATATAATAACTATTTTTATAATCAAGCTGTTTATTTTGCATCTTATTGAAAACCGTCATTAATTTGTTCTTGACAGAAATTACTATTTATTATAGAAAGTTACAACTAAATTAAATAAATGTGCAAGCTGCTATTTGTTTATTTGATGATTCGGCAAAGTTTATTAAGTCCTAATACTATATTTGTATTTTAAAGTGAATTACTCTATTTAATACAGTAAAGTTCTTTAGGAGGGGTGGCCGAGTGGTCAATGGCAGCAGACTGTAAATCTGCCCGCGTAAGCGTTCGAAGGTTCGAATCCTTCTCCCTCCACCACTTAATGGTTCAGGGAAATATATCTATTTAAAAGATAGATTTATATGTTATTTTTTATAATCTGAAAAATGATATAGCACTGTTATATATTTAATAGTGTCCAATGCGGGTGTAGCTCAATGGTAGAGTTCCAGCCTTCCAAGCTGGCTGTGTGGGTTCGATTCCCATCACCCGCTCCAGAGATAGTGGTAACAAATAAATTTAGCAAAAAAAATGCACTAATAACTTGTATTAAACCTAAAAATTGTAGAGAGTAATAATATGGCAAAAGCAAAATTTGAACGTACTAAACCGCATGTTAATATAGGTACGATTGGTCACGTAGACCACGGTAAAACTTCCTTAACCGCAGCAATAACTATAATACTTGCTAAAACAGGTGGAGCAAAAGCTACAGCGTATGATCAAATTGATGCTGCTCCTGAAGAAAAAGAAAGAGGTATTACTATTTCTACTGCGCACGTAGAATATGAGACTCAAAATAGGCACTATGCACACGTAGATTGTCCTGGACATGCTGATTATGTCAAGAATATGATAACTGGTGCCGCTCAGATGGATGGTGCTATATTAGTAGTTTCTGCTGCTGATGGTCCTATGCCTCAAACTAGAGAACATATATTACTGGCAAAACAGGTAGGTGTACCTGCTATGGTAGTATTTTTGAATAAAGTAGATATGGTAGATGATCCTGACCTATTAGAATTAGTTGAGATGGAAGTAAGAGAATTATTATCAAAATATGGTTTCCCTGGTAATGAAATACCTATTATTAAAGGTTCTGCACTTCAAGCTTTAGAAGGAAAACCTGAAGGTGAAAAAGCTATTAATGAGTTAATGAATGCAGTAGATAGCTATATACCTCAGCCTATAAGAGCTACAGATAAACCTTTTTTAATGCCAATAGAGGATGTATTTTCTATTTCAGGCAGAGGTACCGTTGTAACTGGTAGAGTGGAGTCAGGCATAATTAAGGTGGGTGAAGAAATTGAAATAGTAGGTCTAAAAAATACGCAAAAAACGACTTGTACAGGTGTAGAAATGTTCAGAAAATTACTTGATGAAGGACAATCTGGAGATAATGTCGGTATATTACTACGTGGTACAAAAAGAGAAGAAGTAGAAAGAGGACAAGTACTTGCAAAACCTGGGAGCATAAAACCGCATGATAAATTTGAAGCTGAAGTGTATGTGCTTAGTAAAGAGGAAGGTGGACGTCATACCCCATTTACTAATGATTATCGCCCACAGTTCTATTTTAGAACAACAGATGTTACCGGCACAATAAAATTGCCTTCTGATAAGCAGATGGTTATGCCTGGAGATAATGCTACTTTTTCAGTAGAATTAATTAAGCCGATTGCTATGCAAGAAGGGTTAAAATTCTCTATACGTGAAGGTGGTAGAACAGTAGGAGCCGGTATAGTAACTAAAATAAATAATTAATTTATTTTACAAATACCTATTATTAAAAAATAATAGGTATTTGTATTTTAATATCTGAAAAACATCTTGCTGTTTAAATATTAGGTTTAATGAATGAAAAATAAAATCAAAATTCGTTTAAAGTCGTTTGATCACCGTAGTCTTGACCAAGCTACAAAAGAGATAGTTAGTGCTGTTAAAAGAACATTTGCTACTATTAATGGTCCTATTCCTTTACCTAGAAAAATTGAAAGATTTACTGTCAATAGATCCCCTCATGTACATAAAAAGTCAAGAGAACAATTTGAAATTAGAAAGCATAAAAGATTATTAGTTATAGATGATCCAAATCCAGCAGTTGTTGATGCATTAAGTAAAGTTGATTTAGCAGCAGGTGTTGATGTAGTGATTGAATTAGAAAGTGGGGAATAAATGAGAACAGGTATAATTGCTCAAAAAGTTGGTATGACTAGTGTTTTTAATGATAAAGGCGAAAGAATTTCTTTAACTTTAGTAAAAGTTGATGATTGTCAAGTAGTTGGGCATAAAACTCTAGCAAAACATGGATATAATGCTTTGGTTATAGGTGTAAAAGATCAAAAAATATCTAAAGTTACTAAACCTATGAAACAAGTTTTTGCTAATGCTAAAATAGCTCCTAAAACTAAATTAAAAGAATTTAGAATTTCTGAAGATAATTTTATTGATATCGCATCAATTCTAGAAGTAGACCATTTTAGGGTGGGGCAATTTGTTGATATTACTGCGACTACTATAGGTAAAGGGTTTGCCGGTAGTATGAAAAGACATAATTTTAGAGGTCTTGAGGCTTCACATGGTGTTTCTATATCACATCGTTCACATGGTTCTACAGGCCAAAGACAAGATCCAGGAAAGGTTTTTAAAGGAAAAAAAATGGCTGGTCATATGGGATGTAATAAAGTTACTATTCAAAATTTAAAAATATTTGCTGTTGATACAAATCGTAAGCTGATTATGATTCAGGGTAGTATACCTGGTCACAAAAATTCGTATCTTTTAGTAAAAGATGCAATAAAAAAGGCTGCAATAACTATCGCATGAATATTTGATTAGATTGTTTTGATTCCAAGAGCTTTTTTTTACGAAATAAGGTGTTTACATTACATAAATACTATAAATATTTAGTGATTTATAGTGCAAAATAATTAAATTATCGTAAGTTTATTTAATAATAATCTCTTAGATGTTATTCAGATTTAGGATTTAAAATTAACAAAGCGTCATGCAATATTAAATGATTTATATAGAAGTTTTAGATAAGACTGCATAAGGTTAAATAAAGATGAAAACTAAAATATTAAGTCTTGCTAATGAAGAAGTTGGTGAGATTACTTTAAATAAAGATATATTTGCTGTTGAATTTATCAGAGATGATATAATAAAGCAGGTTATCGATTGGCAAAGAGCTAAAGCAATGTTTGGTAACCATAAAACTAAAACAGTATCTGAAGTATCAGGGACAACAAAAAAACCTTTTAAGCAAAAAGGTACAGGTAATGCACGACAAGGTTCTCTTAGGTCTGTACAGATGCGTGGTGGTGGTATATCACATGGACCTAAGGTACGGAGTCATGCAATAAAATTACCTAAAAAAGTACGAAAACTTGGTTTAATCCATGCTTTATCTGAGAAATATGCTGAAGAGAAATTATTAATAATAGATTCTTTAAAGTTAGATAAGCCTAAAACGTCTATTCTTGTAAATTTATTAAGTAAATTTCAAGGTCAGAGTTTTTTTGTAATTGATGGAAATAAAGTAGATATTAATTTTTCTTTAGCTACAAAAAATATTTATAATACGTTAATTGTCCCACAAATAGGAGCTAATGTTTATGATATCATACGACATGAGTATGTACTCTTATCACAAGAAGCGGTTAGCTTTTTAGAAGAGAGGTTAAGATGAGTGTATATAAATACTACGATTTAATTAGAAAACCTATTATTACGGAAAAAACTACAAGTATTTCTGAACAAAATAAATATACTTTTTATGTAAATAAGTTTGCTAAAAAATTGAGCCTTAAAAGGGCTATAGAAGCAATATTTAAAGTAAAAGTAAAAAAAGTTAATATTTTAAATATTAAAGGTAAGAAAAAACGATTTAAAGGAATTATAGGGACTCAAATCAATAGAAAAAAAGCTATTGTTACATTAGAAAAAGATCATAATATAGATTATGCCGGAGGAATTAAATAAATGGCTTTAAAAAATTTTAATCCAATTACTCCTTCTCTTAGAGAGCTAGTGCAAGTTGATAAAACGAATTTATGGAAAGGTAGACCTTTAAAAACTTTGACTAAAGGCATGTCAAAAACTGGTGGACGCAATCAGCAAGGAAGAATTACTTCTTGGCACAGAGGTGGTGGGCACAAAAAATTATATCGTGTTATTGATTTTAAAAGAAAGAAAATAGATATTTCTGCTATTGTTGAAAGAATAGAATATGATCCTAATAGGACTGCTTTTATTGCTTTAATAAAATATGATGATGGAGAATATTCTTATATTTTAGCACCGCAAAAATTATCTATAGGTGATAGAGTCATTTCAAGTCAAGCTGCTGATATCAAAATAGGAAATTGTTTGCCTTTAAAATCCATTCCTATCGGCACTACTTTACATAATGTTGAAATGAAAATTGGTAAAGGTGGACAAATTGCACGTTCTGCAGGTACTTCAGTAGAATTAGTTGGTAAAGATTCAGGGTACGCTCAGATTAAATTAAGATCAGGTGAATTTAGGTTAGTACCTTTAGATTGTAAAGCTACTATAGGTAGTATATCTAATCCGGATCAAAAAAATATTAATTTAGGTAAAGCAGGTAGAAATAGATGGCTTGGTTGGAGGCCACATGTTAGAGGTGTAGCAATGAATCCTGTGGATCACCCTCATGGAGGTGGTGAAGGAAAAACTTCAGGAGGTCGTCATCCTGTGACTCCTTGGGGATTCTCAACTAAAGGTAAGAAGACACGTAAAAATAAACGCACTTCAAAATTTATTGTAAAAAAAAGAAAATAGATTTTTAATTAATTAGGTATTGGTATGGCACGTTCAATATGGAAAGGGCCTTTTGTGGATGGTTATTTAATAAAGAAAGTTCAAAAATTAATGAAATCAGGTAAATCTGAAATGATTAAAACTTGGTCTAGAAGATCAACAATTTTACCTATTTTTGTAGGATTTACATTTTCTGTTCATAATGGCAATAAATTTATCCCGGTTTATATAAATGAAGAAATGGTTGGAAGAAAATTAGGTGAATTTGCTCCTACTAGAACATTTCATGGTCATGGAGCCGATAAAAAAGTTAAAAGAAAATAAAGATTTTGTATGATACAGAAAAATAAAAATTTTGCTACGGCAAAAGCTAAATCTATTAGAGTAAGCCCAAGGAAACTTAATTTAGTTGCGTCCTTTATTAGAAATATGAAAGTATCTGAAGCATTAGTACAATTAACTTTTTCTCCTAAAAGAATTGCAAAAATTGTAAAAGATTGTCTACAATCTGCTATTGCAAATGCTGAAAATAATTTAGGTTTAGACATAGATAGATTAATTATTACTAAAGCTACTGTAGGTAAGTCAGTAGTAATGAAAAGGATTATGCCAAGAGCAAAAGGCAGAGCAACTAGAATAAATAAGTTTTTTAGTAATCTTTATATAACTGTTACAGAAAAAGAGGATAATTAAAATGGGGCAGAAAGTTTGTGCACATGGTTTTAGAGTTGGACCTACTTTAATTAAAGATTGGGATTCAATCTTATATGCAGAAAAACATTATAAAACTCTTTTTATACAAGATCTTAAAATTAGAGATTTAATAAATAAGTGGTTTAATCAAGCTCAAATTAGTCGAGTTTTAATTGAACGTCCTTCTAATAAAAGTATTATAATTAATATTAATGCAAAAAAACCAAATATTATTATAGGTAAAAATGGTACTGAAATTGATAAGCTAAAAAAAGCTATAGAAAACATGACTTTTTTAAAAGAAGTTTATATCAATATTCATGAAGTTAGAAAATTTAATATAGATGCTGCTATAGTAGCTCAAACTATAGCAGCACAGCTTGAAAAAAGAGTTTCTTTTAGAAAAGCTATGAAAACAGCAATTCAGGCTTCATTTAAACAAGGTGGACAAGGTATAAGAGTAAGTTGTTCAGGGCGCCTTGGTGGTGCTGAGATTGCTAGAACCGAGTGGTATATAGAAGGTAGAATGCCATTACATACTTTAAGAGCTGATATTGATTATTCAACAGCTGAGGCTATAACAACTTATGGAGTTATAGGTGTTAAAGTGTGGATTTATAAAGGTGAATATAAAGAAAATAAAAGATATAATTAATTTTAAGTATTCAAATGTTAGCTCCAAAAAAACAAAAATTTAGAAAAGCTCATAAAGGTAGAGTTATGTCAAAAGCAAAAGCAGGTATGACACTTGCTTTTGGATCATTTGGTCTTAAATCTATAGATGGTTGGCGTGTTACTGCAAGACAAATAGAAGCAGGAAGAAAAGCTGCTACTAGATGTATGAAAAGGCAAGGTAGGTTATGGATTAGAATTTTTCCGGATGTGCCAGTTTCTAAGAAACCTGCTGAAGTAAGAATGGGTAAAGGTAAAGGTACACCTGAATTTTTTGCAGTTAGAGTTTCGCCTGGAAGAATTATGTTTGAAATTGAAGGAGTAGAAGAAAATATTGCACTTAGAGCTTTAGAACTTGCAAGTGCAAAATTACCTGTTAGAACAAGGATAGTGAGACGTTATGAATGATTTAAAATTATTAAGAAGTAAGTTGTCTACTGAAACAATAGAAGAGCTTTATAAAAACCTTAATCTTTTAAAAAAAGAGTTATTTAATTTAAGATTTCAACAAGCTTTAGGAGAGTTAAAAAATACTAGTAGGTTTTCGTTAGTCAAGAAGTCTATAGCACGTATTAAAACTGAATTAACAAAAAGATCTAATAGTGAGGAATATTAAAATGCCGAAAAGAGTGTTACAAGGCGTGGTTATAAGTTCAAAAACTGATAAGACAGTTACAGTAAAAGTAGAAAGAAAGTTTAAGCATCCTATTTATAAAAAATTCGTGAAAGTATCTAAAAAATATGCTGCTCATGATATAGAAAATAAATATAAAGAAGGAGATAAAGTTAGTATAGTTGAAAGTCGTCCTATCTCAAAAACAAAAACATGGGTAGTGCTAAATTTGGAATAACTTTTGACTTAATAATGTAAATTGTTTATTTTAACTCTCATGTATAAAAGGAAGTAGTTTATGATTCAAATGCAGAGCATTTTGGAAGTGGCAGATAATTCTGGTGCTAAAAAAGTTATGTGTATTAAAGTTTTAGGTGGCTCTCATCATATGATGGCAAAGCTTGGTGATGTTATAGTGGTATCTATTAAAGAAGCGATACCAGGTGGCAAGGTTAAAAAAGGTGATGTTTATAAAGGTGTGATCGTGCGTACAAAGACGGGAGTAGTCAGATCTGACGGTAGTACAATAAAATTTGATAAAAATGCATTAGTACTTTTGAATAAACAAGATGAGCCTATAGGAACCAGAGTGTTTGGTCCTGTTACAAGAGAACTTAGAGCAAAGAAATATGTTAGAATAATGTCGCTTGCAGAGGAAGTGTTATGATTAAATTAAAAGTAAAAAAAGGTGATGAAGTTGTTATTATTACTGGAAAGTATAAAGGCAAAAAAGGTAAGGTATTAAAAGTTTTTCCGGAAGAAAATACAGTAGTTGTTTCTGGAGTAAATTTAGTAAAAAAGCATACTAAACCTAATAAAATGAGTGAAGGCGGGATAATAACTCAGGAATCACCTATACATATCTCAAATATTGCACACATCGATCCAAAAACTGGTAATCCTACTAAAGTAGCTTTTAAATTCTTAGAAGATGGTTCTAAGGTTAGAGTTGCAAAAAAATCAGGGGAAATTATTGGGAAGGTAGGTAATAATGTTAAGGTTTAAAGAATTATATAAGCAAAAAATCATTGAAAGCTTAAAAAAAGAATTTTCTTTTAAAAATAAACATGAAATACCGAAAATTAAAAAAATTGTTATAAATATGGGCGTAGGGGAAGCAATAGCAGATTCCAAAGTAATTAATAATGCACTAAATGACCTTACTTTAATTTCAGGTCAAAAGCCAGTTGTAACTTTAGCAAGAAAATCTATCGCAACCTTTAAGTTACGTGAAAATATGAAAATAGGATGCAAGGTTACATTACGTAAAGATAGAATGTATGATTTTTTAGAAAGGTTAGTAATTGTTGCATTACCTCGTGTTAAAGAATTTCGTGGCTTTTCTTATAAGAGTTTTGATGGTAAAGGGAATTTTACTTTTGGATTAAAAGAGCAGATAGTTTTTCCTGAAATTAATTACGATAAAATCGATACAATAAGGGGTATGGATATTACAATCGTTACATCTGCTAAAACAGATCAAGAAAGTAAGTTTTTATTATCAGGATTTAATTTACCTTTTTATAATTAATTTTTAGAGTATATATAATGGCAAAAGTAAGTTCTATACAAAAGAACAAAAGTAGGCAGAAAAAATCACAAAGTTTACATAATAAACGGTCAGAACTAAAAAGTAAAATTTATGATAAAAGTCTTTCATTAGAACAGCGTTTTCCTTTGATAATTGCACTGGCACAATTACCTAGAAATTCATCATCTACTAGAATAAGAAATAGATGTGAGCTTACAGGTAGACCAAGGGGTGTTATAAGAAAATTTGGTATATCAAGGAATAAGCTTAGGGAATTAATTGGTAGAGGTTTAGTTCCTGGTGTAGTTAAGGCAAGTTGGTAAAGTGGATAGGTAAATAATATGTCAATGACTGATAATGTAGCAGATATGTTAACTAGAATTAGAAATGCTTATAAAAGTAAATTAATAAATGTTTCTTTTCCAAGTTCTAAAATTAAAACTTCAATTTTAGATGTATTGCAAAAAGAAGGTTATATAAAAGATTATGTAACTACTCAAAAAAATAATATCAGTTATACTGAAGTAGCTTTAAAATACTCTGTAAACGGTGAGGCTTCTATATGCGAAATTCATAGAGTATCAAAGCCTGGAAAAAGGGTATATTCTGCTATTAAAGATTTGAAAGGATATTATAATAATATGGGCATATATATTCTTTCTACTCCTTACGGTGTTATGTCTGATAGAGAAGCTCATATTAAAAATGTTGGTGGTGAAGTAATTTGTAAAGTATTTTAAGGTAAAAAATGTCACGTGTTGGAAAATTGCCGATTACTATACCTGAAGGTGTAAAAGTTGGTTTAAATGATTTAGAAGTAAAAATATCCGGTCCTAAAGGTGAATTATCGAAAACTTTTAAAGGTAATATAGCTATTATAATGGAAGAAAATAAGCTTGTAGTAAAACCTTTAGCTGTAAATAAAAATGCACGTGCTATGTGGGGTACTGCAAGGAGTATAATATGTAATATGATCACTGGAGTTAAAGAAGGTTTTAAATTAAAGCTTGAAATTAACGGTGTCGGTTATAGGGCAATGGTAAAAGGTAAATATTTAAATTTAATGCTTGCTAAAAGCCATAATACAAAAATTGAAATACCATCAAATATTAAAATAGATCTGCCTAAGCAGAATATTATTCTTCTTGAAGGGATAGATAAAGAAAAATTAGGACAATTCGCTTCAATTATTATAAAACAGAGACCACCTGAGCCTTATAAAGGAAAAGGCATTAAATTTGAAAATAAATTTATACAGCGTAAAGAAGGTAAGAAAAATTAAATTTAAGAGTTAAATATGCGTAGTGCTAAGCTAAAATTTGAAAAAAGGAAAAGTAGGATAAGATATAAAATATCTAAAACATCTAATAGAATGAGATTATCGATATTTAAATCGTGTCGACATATATATGCACAAATTATTGATGATTCTAAGTCTATAACAATTGCTGCTGCTTCAACTTTAGATAAAAAAATAAAAAAAATAAAAAAATCTCATTGTAATATTGAAAATGCTATCAAAGTTGGTAAAGAAATAGCAAAAAAAGCTGATTCTGCAGGTATAAAAGAAGTAGTATTTGATAGAGGTGGATATAAGTATCACGGTATTATAAAAGCTTTAGCTGATGCAGCTAGAGAGAAAATAAAATTTTAGGTTATAGGTTGTAATAATGTCTAAAGTTAAAAAAAATGAAGAGGCTTTAAGCGAGGTTTTAGTTGATGTCAATAGAGTTACCAAGGTAGTAAAAGGTGGTAGAAGATTTGCTTTTTCTGCTTATGTAGTTGTTGGTGATAAAGCTGGAAGAGTAGGGGCTGGACATGGGAAAGCTAAAGAAGTAAACGAAGCTCGGGGAAAGGCGAAACAAGCCGCTAAAAAGCGAATGATGAAGGTTCCATTATATCAAAATAGGACTATTCATCATGACGTTGTTGGTAAAAGTGGGGCTGCTAAAGTAATTTTAAGAAGAGCTAAAGCGGGTACAGGTGTTATAGCGGGTGGATCTATGAGAGCGATTTTTGATTCTTTAGGTGTACATGATATTGTTGCTAAATCAATAGGTTCAACTAATGTTTATGCAATGATTTCTGCAACATTTGATGCATTAAATAAGCTTGCCTCACCAAAATCTATTGCTATAAGAAGAGATAAAAAAGTACATGAAATATCTATCAAATCTTATATTCAAGTTAATGAATAAATGTTTCATAGGTAAGGTGAAGTTATGAATAATAAAATCAATAATATAAAAATTACTCAAATTAAAAGTGCTATAGGATGTAAGTATGATCAAAGATTTACATTAATTGGGCTTGGTTTAAATAAAATTAATAAGAGCGTTATTCTTAAAAATACTAATTCAATCAGAGGGATGGTTGAAAAAGTAAAACATTTATTAAAAATAGAAAATATGTAATTAGAGTTTTTAAATGAAATTAAATGAATTATATAATAATTTAGGTGCTAAAAAAAACAAAAAAAGAATAGCACGAGGTATTGGTAGTGGTAAAGGAAAAACTGCTGGTAGAGGAATTAAAGGTCAAAAATCTAGATCAGGTGTTGCAATAAAAGGTTTTGAAGGTGGTCAAACACCTATGATTAAAAGATTACCTAAAAGAGGTTTTAAGTGTATTTCAACTAAAAAATATAATATAATAAATATTTACAATATTGAAGAAGCATTAACCGATGGTCGTTTAAGTACTAATGATATTATTACCAAAGAAAAGTTACTCGAAGTTGGTTTAATTAATAATAAAAATTTAGTAAAGTTATTATCTATTTGTAGTGATGATTTTGCTTCTCCTTTATCATTAAAATTAGATGCTTATTCTTCTAAAGCTAAGTATTTAATTGAGAAAGTAGGTGGACAATTATTATAATATATGGGGCAAAATTTTTCTAAAAAATCCAGTAATGATTTAGTTAATCGCATTATTTTTACTCTTTTCATGCTAATCATATGTAGATTTGGGTCTTTTATACCTATACCAGGTATAGATTCAATTGCTTTAAATAGTGTAGCTGAAAAGAATCAATTTGGCATACTCGGGATGTTCAATATGCTATCTGGCGGGTCGTTAGGTAGAATGTCTATTTTTGCTTTAGCAATTATGCCATATATTACCGCATCAATTATTATCCAATTAATGTCGGTTGCATATAAACCTTTAGAAAATTTAAAAAAAGAAGGAGAAACTGGTAAACGAAAAATAAATCAGTTATCAAGGTATTTAACAGTTCTGCTTGCTTCTTTCCAAGCTTATGGTGTTGCTCTAAGTTTAGAATCAATGGTTACAAATACCGGTCCTGTAGTAATTTTAGCGGGGTTTTTCTTTAGAGTGACAACTGTGATTACTTTGGTTGTAGGCACAATTCTATTGATGTGGTTAGGAGAACAAATTACGCAACGTGGAATAGGCAATGGTACGTCTTTAATTATATTTATAGGTATAATTTCTGGAGTACCTAGTGCTATTATTAGTATGTTTGAATTATCAAGAAAAGGCGCATTGTCGCCTTTAATAGCAATAACTGTTTGTATCGGAGTAGTTTTATTAATCGCTATAATTATTTTTTTTGAAAAAGCACAAAGAAAATTATTGGTTCAGTATCCCAAAAGACAAGTAGGCAATAAAATTTATGGGGGAGAAGCGACTCATATGCCTCTTAAATTAAATACTTCTGGTGTAATACCACCAATATTTGCTAGTTCAATTTTACTATTTCCTACTACGCTTGCTAGTTTTTCTAATAGTAATTCAGATACTATGAGTATGCTTACTTATTACTTAGGTCATGGAAAACCAGTATATATTTTATTATATGTAGTATTAATTATGTTTTTTAGTTTTTTTTATACTGCAATTGTATTTAATTCTGAAGAAACTGCTAATAATTTAAGAAAATACGGTGCTTATATTCCTGGTAAAAGACCAGGAAAAAATACATCTGATTATTTTGATTATATACTTACAAGACTTACAGTGATAGGTGGGATATATTTAAGTGTAATATGTGTAATTCCGGAGCTATTAATGAATAAATATGTAATTTCTCTTTCTTTAGGAGGTACAAGTTTTTTAATTGTAGTGAATGTGGTACTTGATACTATGACTCAAATTCAAACTTACTTATTTAGTAGTAAGTATGAAGGTTTAATGAAAAAAATAAAATTAAAAAATTAAAAATGAGCTTAAATAGTGATAGTAATTTTTTTAGGTCCTCCAGGAGCTGGAAAGGGAACACAAGGCAAAAAGATAGCTAAAAAAATTGATTTACCACATATAGCAGTTGGTGATATATTTAGAACAATTATTAAAACATCAACTAGTGAAGCAGAATTAATTAATAATTATGTTAAGCAAGGTGCACTGATTCCTAATGAAATAGTTAATCAGGTAATCAAAGTTTTTTTATTATCCTCTAAATATAAAAATGGCTATATATTAGATGGATATCCTCGTAATTTAGAGCAAGCAAAATTCTTTGAAGCATTTATTCAAAAACCACAAATTAAAATAATATATTTTGATGTTGCAGATGAATTATTAATTAAAAGGGTCTTGGGAAGGTATAGTTGTAAAAATTGCGGTAAAATATATAACATTCATTTCTTGCAGCCTAAAATTGAGCACGTATGTGATGTTTGCAGTTCTAGTGTATTTGATTATAGGAAGGACGATAATAAAGAAGTAATAAAAAAAAGAATTAAAGTATATAAAACAGAAACATATCCATTAATAGATTATTATAAAAATAGTGGTAATTTTTATATAGTTAATGCAAATAAAAATGAACAAGAAATAGAAAACGATATACAGAAAATACTAAAAATAAATTGACTTCATCAAAGATTTTTATATTATTTTCTAGTTACTAGTAAAATTTGGAGATTATTTGTGGCAAGAATTGCAAGTGTTAATATTCCTGATAATAAACGTTTAGTTGTGAGTTTAACTTATATTTACGGTCTTGGTTCAACTATGGCAGCAGAGATTTGTAATAAAGCAAAAATATCAAAAGATAAAAAGGTTAAAGTGCTGACTGATCAAGAGTTAATAAGCTTACGTAATATTATTGAAAATGAGTATAAAGTTGAGGGTGATTTAAAGCGAGAAGTTACGCTTAATATTAAAAAGAAGAAAGATATAAGATGTTATCAAGGGCTTAGGCATATACGTAAGTTGCCTGTTAGGGGGCAGAATACACATTCTAATGCTCGAACTAGAAAAGGTAAAGCTATTGCGATAGCTGGAAAGAAAAAAACTGTAAAATAATAGTTTAAGTATAGAGTAAATAAATGAATCAGACTATTAAAGTTAAGAAAAAGAAAAAGACTATCACTCTTGGTGTTGTACATATCCGAGCGTCATTTAATAATACTATAGTAACATTTACTGATATTCAAGGTAATACTATTTCTTCTGCATCAGCAGGGGGCAATGGTTTTAAGGGTGCAAGAAAGGCAACGCCTTATGCAGCTCAAGTAACGATTGATAAAGCATCGGAAAAGGCAAAAGAATGTGGCCTAAAGACTATTTCTATTAGGATTGGAGGCCCTGGAGCACAGCGTGAATCAGCAATGCGTGCTTTATTCGGGCAAAATTTTGTGGTTACATCAATTTTAGATGTATCATCCATTGCTCATAATGGAGTAAGACCGCCAAAAAGAAGAAGAGTATAAGAGAATCATAGGTATTAAATGTTATCATTAAGTAAAAATTGGAATACTTTAATAAAGCCGAATAGAGTCACATATGAAAATTTCCCGGAAACCAATAATAAAGCTAAAATTATAGTTGAACCTTTAGAAAGAGGTTTTGGTTTAACACTTGGTAATGCTATGAGAAGAGTGTTATTATCTTCTTTACAAGGTGCGGCCATTACTTCTATAAAGATTCCTGCTATAGAGCATGAGTTTTCTTCTATACCTGGTGTACAAGAAGATGTATCAGAAGTGATTTTAAACATTAAGGGTATTGAAGTCAAAATGCATGTTTCGGAAAAACGTATCATAAAATTAAAAGCAATGGGGCCTTGTGTTGTAACAGCAGGTATGATTGATACAGGGCATGATGTAGAAATATTGAATCCGGATCATGTAATTTGTAATTTAGCTAAGAATAAGCAGCTTGAAATGGAGTTAACATGTAAGGTTGGTAAAGGATATGTACTTAGCACAAATAGCTATGAGGATAACTTACCTATTGGCGAAATAGCTATAGATGCTTTATTTAACCCAGTAAAAAGTGTTACTTATAAAGTCGAAAATACTAGGGTGGGTCAAGTTACTGATTATGATAAATTGATTATGTTTGTAGAAACTAACGGTGATGTATTACCTGAAATGGCTGTAGGATTAGCTGCACGTATTTTACAAGAGCAATTACAATTATTTATTGCTTTTGAAGAGCAAGAAGAGGATAAGCAAGTAAAAACTGATTCTTTACCATTTTCGCCATATTTACTTAAGAGAGTTGATGAATTGGAATTATCAGTTAGATCTGCAAATTGTTTAAAAAATGATAATATAATATATATAGGAGATCTAGTAAAAAGAACGGAATCCGATATGTTAAGAACTCCAAATTTTGGTAGAAAATCTTTAAATGAGATTAAGGAAATATTGGCAAAGTTTAATTTAAGATTTGGTATGGATGTACCAGATTGGCCACCAGAAAATATTCAAGAATTATCTAAACGTTATGAAGATTCTTATAATTAAGGACTAATAAAAATGCGACATAGAATTAAAGGTAGAAGGTTAAATGTAACAAGTAGTCATAGGCAATCAATGCTTGCTAACATGGCTGTATCACTTGTAATACATGAACAAATTAAAACTACTCTACCAAAAGCTAAAGAATTAAGACCTTACATTGAAGCTCTAATTACTAAAGCTAAAAAACCTGATTTAGCAGTGAGAAGAAGCGTTTTATCAAAAATAAAAGATAAAAGAGCAGTAGAAAAAATTATAAACATTTTAGGTGTCCGATATAAAGATAGACCTGGAGGTTATACTAGAATAGTAAAGTCTGGGTTCCGTTATGGTGATTTAGCACCGATAGCATATATTGAATTTGTAGATAGAGATATCAATGCTAAAGGCAATGTGCATCAAGATGCTAATGAAGAAATTAAAAATTAAAATATAAATGGACTAGGTAATGGCTAATCATTCTTCAGCAAAAAAAGTTGTTAGACAAACAGTAAAAAGAACGCTAATTAATAAAAAAAGATCTAGTGCAATAAAAACTTTTATAAAAAAAGTTATACATGAAATCAGTCGTGGTAATAAAGAAGATGCTAACCTAGCTTTATCTATTGCGCAGTCTAAGATAATGCAAGGTGTAAAAAAAAATATAATTAAATTAAATACCGCTTCAAGAAAAATTAGAAGATTATCAAAACAAATAAAAAATTTATACAAAAGTGAATAATTTTTCTAAAATTTTGCTAGATTAAATTTGTAAATTCTTATAAATAATTTGTACTAAAACATGGGCGATTAGCTCAGTTGGTAGAGTATCTCGTTTACACCGAGAATGTCGGCGGTTCGAGTCCGTCATCGCCCACCAATTGAAAATTTTTAGTATATCAATAAACACATCATTCGATCTTAAACTCAAGCTTAAATGTGACAATAGTTCAATCTATTAAATAAATAGTATTTTTGCATAATGGCTAAGTAATATTATTTAGTCATTTAATGTCATTACAAGAAAATGATAAAATAATTAATGAGATAATTTGTAATCCTAGAGGGTAGCAAATTTCAGTTCAATTTTATCATGAATGAGTGTAAATATAAAAATCATTATAATTAAGTTATTATAGAATACTTAAAACATAACTATAGAAACCTATTTAATACAACAAGATTTTAGTATTGCTTTTGATGAGCTACAACAAATCAACGAAAAGCTTTGCAAAATATTGTAAGGTTTTTTCATTGCTTGAAATCATTAAAGCTGGAGTAGATGACTCAGATAAAGTATATAACTAAAATGTTAATCTGGAATCGCTTATTGTATTAAGTCACTACAATTAGTTGAATTAAAAGTATAGATCAGTATTGTTTTATATTATCATAATATTTATGAACTAAATAGAATAAATGATTACTAATTGAGTTTGAATAAATAAACACATCAATGCTAATGCGATAAAAATCTTAATAAGAAATATTAAAATTTTGCTAAAAATAAATCAATACTTAGTTATGTTAATGAGAATAAGTCTGATGTTTTCAGTATCATAGAAATCTAAGTTATCATACACAACACAAATACAAGTTTTACAATAGACAAACGTTTAGTAATGTGACACTTTGCGTTAAATACAATCCTATTATTAATATAGTTTACATAGATGACATACATGGCACTATATTGTTCCTATCAAAAAAGTAGTCCATACGACTTACTTTTGCATAAGTAGAAATAGCCATAAGCCTATAAGAAAACGAAAATATAATAGTGGTATCATTTATATTTCTAACATATATTATCTTATATCAAACCGAGTAATAGAGATCCAAGGGCTCTAGATAAAGAAAAATACATAAATTAACTAGTATCCTATTCTATAGTGTATCTCGTAAAAAATTAAAATACTCTCAAAAAGTCTTTATATATTGTAAGCCTACAGTATGTTTTTATGATCTATTAAAATTTTTTTGTATGCATACACAATTTTTTCAAAAGGTTACTATATAGGAATGTTATGTTAGAATATTTTTAAGTAAAACAAAAAGTTATCATATTTTATTCTTATAGTTATTTAAAACTTCTTTTACTAATGAAATTGTTATTTTTCTTTTGGAAATTAAAGCAAAATAGTTAATATTTTCTAATATTTCTATGATTTTAGAATATTCCCTAGGCAAATTTACTAAAAGAAAATCTATTATTTGTTGAGATATTGTTACTGAAGAAATGGAAAAATGCTTAAATATTAGGATTTTAATTAATTCATCATCAGGTGCATTTAATAGAATACTTAGTACTGATTTGATACGTGAAGATAAATCTGGTAAAGTAAAATTATTGTTTTTATCTGATGAGGTAAGTAAAAGATATTTTTGTTTTTCATTAATAACATTAAATATATGAAGCAATGTCGGTTCTTGCCAGTTTTCAATATCTTCAATAATAAAAGTATTATATTTTTCTAGAATTTCTTCATTAAAAAAAATATCTTTAATAAGATATGCGTTGCTTAAATTTTGCCAGATTTTTGTTAAATAAGTTTTACCTGATGAAGAAGGTCCTTTAATTAATAAAGTAAACTTATAAGGATTTGCGCCAAAGCAATACTGCCAGTTTTTTATAATATTATAAGCTTGCGCATTAGAACTAGAAACGATAAATTCATCAGGATGATATTTATTAGAAGGAGTAAAATGAAATATATATTGCTGCACTATATAAGAATTTTTTAGACGTCTGTTCTATAGAACTTACTAGATTTATAAAATTTAATGAGATTCAAGAGTAAAATTTTTGTAATTCCTGCAATTGGTATAGCAAAAAATATTCCAATAATTCCAAATAAACTGCCGCAAGCAAAAATAGCGAATATAATCCAAAGAGGATGTAAACCTATTTTATCTCCGATAATTTTAGGGGTTAAAATATAAGATTCACCAATATTTCCAATGAGATAAATTATCATTATATATAGTAATTTGCTAGTTATGCCGAAAGTTAAATAGCCAATAATTAGAGTTAAAAGAAATGATATAAAAGTACCAAGCAAAGGAATAATAACTAAAAATCCTGTTAAAATGCCAAGTAAAAGAGCAAGATCGATACCTATTAAGGTAAATGCAATGCTATAGTAAGTAGATAACAATAAGCAAATATTTAGTTGTCCTCTTATGTAAGAAGATAATAAATTATTAATTGCCGATAATATTTCTAGGATTTTTGGTCTAGTTTTTATAGGTAATAATGATTCCATATTTGTAATAATTTTATCCCAATCACGTAGGAAATAGAATAATATTATAGGTATAAGTAAAAATAAAACAAATATGTTAATAGTAATAATTGTATAACGCCAAAAATTATTAGCAATACTGCCAAGTATAGTAAATATACTATTTATAAAATCACTCAAAGAATGCTTGATTTTATCAGCGATATCGGGTTCAATTGAATAAATTTTTCCCATAATTGGAGGTAATATTTCTGATTGTAAATAATTTTTATATTTTGGGATATTATTGATAAAAGTAAAAATTTGTCCATAAATTATTGGTATTAATATAGTGAATATTAAGAAAAATATACTCAAAAATATCAGATAAATTATGCTTGATGCTAATTTATTTGATATTTCAAGTTTTGATTCAATAAAATATATAGCAGGTTGTAGTAAGTAAGATATTATAAATGCAATAAAAAATGGTTTTATTGTATCCGTAATTAGCATAAAACCGCTTATAAAAAGTGTCAAGAAAACTAGCCAAAATACAGCGGTTCTATTCATATTCTTCTTCTCATTTTCTATATAAAGATCAGCTTCAAAAAGCGTAAAGAGTTTACAAGAGCAGGAATGCAGTACTTAGAATACTTCAGTTTTTGTAGAACTACAACGCAAATTCTTTCAGCTCTACCTTAGCATTAAGGTTTTTTAACTACTTGTACTGCAGCAGGTCGAAGTAGTCTATCCCTAATTTTATACCCTGATTGCATTAAAGTAATAATACTATTTGGTTCATGATCAGGATGTTCTATATGTGAAATTGCATTATGTAAATTATAGTCGAACATTGAACCTATTGCTGGCTTGATTTCTTCAATATGATGCTTATGAAAGATTTTATCTAACTCATCTTTAGTCATCTGCACACCGGAAATAATATTCGTGACTTCTACATCAGAATTTGCTGGTTTATGTGCTAATGCCCTTGCAAGATTATCACTAACATTTAGCAATTCTTTAGCAAATGTAGCAATTGCGTAATCTTTTGCTTCGTCACGGGCTTTTTCTAACCGCTTTCTTGTATTATCTATTTCTGCAGTAGTCCTAATTAGCTTATCTTTTAACTCTTCAATCTCGGCTTTTAAGCGTACTATTTCTTCGTTGTCTACTACTTGAGTTTCTACGTTAGGATTCTCTTCTTCTACATTATTGTTTTCTATATTATAGTCTTTCATAATATTTTTTATATTAGTGTTCTTTTTTAAGATATATATAGATATAATAAATTTTTTTTCAACGGTATAATCATGTAATTTGAAAAATTTGCTACGTTATTTTATTTTTCGTACTAAATATGTATGTTGTGATCAATAAAACATTTTGCTCTTTTTGAAATTTGCTTTCGTATACCGATTCTTTAATATTATTAGGAGTACAAATTATATTATGAGACAGTCAGGAAGAAAAAGCAACCAATTACGTCCTATTTCATTAGAATTATCTCCTCTGATTAATGCAGAAGGATCATGTCTGATTAAAATCGGTAATACGCATGTAATGTGTAGTGCTACTTGTGAAACTACTGTGCCTCCATTCTTAAGGGGGCAAAATCAAGGATGGATTACTGCTGAGTATGGTATGATCCCAGGGTCTACATCGCATCGTATAAAAAGAGAAGCTGCACTCGGAAAACAAGGTGGCAGAACTCAAGAGATACAGCGTTTGATAGGTAGGGCGATGCGATGTGTAATTAATTTGCAGAAACTCGGGGAGAGACAAATTATCATAGATTGTGACGTTATTAATGCAGATGGCGGTACTAGAACTGCGGCGATAACTGGAAGCTATGTAGCATTGCACCTAGCTATTAGATCGTTGATGAAAAAGAGGATTTTAAAAGTGAACCCGTTAATTAGTCAAATTGCCGCTATTTCTTGCGGTATATATAAAGGTAATGCGGTTCTAGATTTAGATTATTTAGAAGATAGTGATGCGGAAGTGGATAGTAATTTTGTTTTTGCATGTAATGGTAATTTAATTGAAGTACAAGGGACTGCAGAGAAAGAACCATTTTCTGAAGAGCAGTTTTTAGCAATGTTAAAACTTGCTAAAAGTGGAGTTGTAGAATTATTCAAACTACAAAATCAAGTGCTGATCGCGGCTGAATAATATGGATCTTCCATTCCCGTGTATGCATTGTAAAAAATGTTATACATTAGCATTTTAACACTGGATTACTTAATTAATAGTATACCTCTCTTAGACTAACACTACTACCGGGTCTACAATTAATTATTGACCATTACCTATTTACGTGATGTACTGATTAGCTTTAATTATAATTTGATTAATTGATATATTAATATTTCTACTACTTTGTACAAGTATTATCCTTATAATTTTAGTGTATATTTATTTCTTTAAATGTATGTAAAATTGTCAAATTTTTACTACAAAAATCTAACTTATAATTACAGTACAATTAAAATTTTTAAGCGTCAAATATTCTTATATACTAATCTTAATTTAGTGAATGGTTACTGTATATATTCAGATGTTAGTGGTCAAAATTAATCTAATGAATTTTTTTAATTTTAGTAAAGCAAAATATGGTCTTGCATTTATAAGTTGTACCAATTACAATTAATTGTTCAGTATTAAAATAATAATATTTTGTTGTATTTATTGCAACATTGATTTATTTGCAGATTTTATTCCATATTGCATAATATAAGCTCTTTCTTGCAAAATTTTTTGTTTTTTATACTTTGTAGTAAGAGGTATGTTTTCTGTACATTAGCATCAATTGTCAAGCGTGTTTTTGGTCGTTCTATTACTTGATTATACTAATATTTAGCATTTAAAATGGTTTTCTTGATACTGTAATCAAGTTAGGTATAATGCAATATGTAAATTGCTTTACAAAACAATGCAACATATATCTTGTAGAGCAAGTATTATAAGTGCTTGTTCTAGTGCTGTTATATGAAGCATTAAGTCAGTGAATGTCAAAAATATTGCATTAATTACTTATCTACAATATAAGCTATAAATTATCATCAATATGATAATTATCTAAAAATTATTCTCGTATAATATCGTCTTAGTTTAATATAATGCTTATCATAAAAAGTAACTAAGTACTAAACCAATGCTCTTAATTATGTTCTAGAATATTCTAGTAGGATAGAATTCTGAATGATAAACATAAACCATATTTTTTAAAGTCTTAGTAAAACTTTTTTTTAGAATATGCTTATCCTCAGGCTAAACTTCATAATAATAAACATGATATTTCATTCAATATTAGTTATGGCTTGTATATCTTGTAAGAAATTACGTTTGCTAAAATTGCCTACTATGCAAAACGTATTGTTAGATAAGCTTTGTAGATATGATGCTTAATAATGGCACAGAAGGTGTAGTACTTTGATAAATCATCTATGCTTGTTTCCGATATCATGGAAGAAACACTGAATCGTTGATGTAATTGGCTAAAGATCATGTTGGATTACTGGTGTAAACATTTTGTATTTAAAGCAACATCAATATTTGATACCAATCTATATTGGTTTATTATAGCAATTTTTGGAGTGTGCATTTTCCTTGGCTATTTTTATAGATAGGAATGATATGGTTTATTAATGGTATTTCCCTGTTTTACATCTTTATTAGTAATAATCTATATATATTAAGTAATTAAAAAGTGGCAAAGTAAAATTGCAAAATTATAATAACTTTTATGCTGTATCATTGTTTTACTACATATAAAGTGGTATTTATAATGATTTTTTGTACTTTAAAATAGAAGTAAAACTAAATATTAGATTAGTTGAGAGTATTTTGCAAAAAAATATATCTCTAATAAAAAAAATTTTTATTTTTCCCCCTTGAACTAACAAAAATAAAATATATATAGTATGTACATTTAAAGATTTAATAATTGGAGGTTAAAATGTCTTTTAAACCATTACATGATAGAATTGCAATAAAGCCTATCGAAAATGAAGAGAAAACTAAAGGTGGAATTATTATTCCAGATACAGCAAAAGAAAAACCAATGCAAGGTGAAATAGTAGCTGTAGGTAACGGTGTGCTTAATAAAAACGGTGAAATTCATCCTTTAGAGCTCAAAGTAGGCGATAAAGTTTTATACGGTAAATGGGCAGGTACCGAAATTGAAATAAAAGGAGAAAAATTAATCGTTATGAAAGAAAGCGATGTATTTGGTATTATTAATTAATTATTTTTAGGAGAAAAAATATGACAACGAAACTTATTAAACACGGTTCAAAAGCCCGTGAGCAAATGCTCGAAGGTATTGATATACTTGCAGATGCAGTAAAGGTGACTTTAGGTCCGAAAGGTAGAAATGTACTTATCGAGCAATCATTTGGTGCACCGAAAATTACAAAAGATGGTGTCACTGTTGCAAAATCGATTGAGTTAAAAGATAAAATTAAAAATGCAGGCGCTCAGCTATTAAAATCAGCTGCTACAAAAGCTGCAGAGGTAGCAGGTGATGGTACTACTACTGCTACGGTACTTGCTAGAGCTTTGGCTCGTGAAGGTAATAAGTTGGTTGCAGCAGGCTATAATCCTATGGATTTAAAGCGTGGTATGGATTTAGCAGTAAATGCAGTAGTAGAAGAAATTAAAAGATCTAGTAAAAAAATCAATAGCCAAGAAGAAATCGCGCAAGTTGGAACTATATCTTCAAATGGTGATAAAGAAATCGGCGAAAAAATTGCTAAGGCAATGGAGGAAGTCGGCAAAGAAGGCGTGATCACCGTTGAAGAGGCAAAGAATTTTAGCTTCGATGTTGAAGTTGTTAAAGGTATGATGTTTGATAGGGGTTATTTATCGCCATATTTTGTCACAAATTCTGAAAAAATGGTTGCCGAGCTTGAAAATCCTTTTATCTTACTATTTGAAAAGAAATTATCAAATTTACAACCGATGTTGCCTATACTCGAGGCTGTAGTGCAATCACAACGTCCGTTATTAATTATTGCTGAGGATGTTGAAGGTGAAGCACTTGCGACGCTTGTAGTCAATAGATTACGTGGTGGTTTAAAAGTGGCAGCAGTAAAAGCTCCTGGTTTTGGTGATAGAAGAAAAGCAATGATGGAAGATATTGCTATCCTCACTAAAGGTGAGCTTATTACTGAAGATTTGGGTATGAAGCTTGAAAATGTAAATATTAAAAATTTAGGTACAGCAAAAAGAGTTACAATTTCTAAAGAAAATACTGTAATTGTTGATGGTAACGGTGATAAGAAAAATATTGAAGATAGAGTATTGCAAATTAAATCTCAAATAGCTGAAACTACTTCTGATTATGATAAAGAAAAACTTCAAGAGCGTTTAGCTAAACTTTCCGGAGGAGTGGCAGTATTAAAGGTTGGCGGTGCTACCGAAGTTGAAGTGAAAGAGCGTAAAGATCGTGTTGAAGATGCACTTGCTGCTACCAGAGCAGCGGTTGAGGAAGGTGTTGTTGCTGGTGGCGGTGTAACGTTACTTCATGCTTCACAAACTTTAACAAAGCTTAAAGTAGAAAATAAAGATCAACAAGCTGGCATTGAAATAGTAATAGAAGCTTTAAAAGATCCACTAAAACAGATTGTTAAAAATGCCGGTGAAAACGGTGGTGTAGTAGTTGGTAAATTACTAGAACATAATGATAAAAATTATGGCTTTAATGCTCAAGATATGCAATATGTCGATATGATTAAAGCAGGAATTATTGATCCAGCTAAAGTAGTACGTACTGCACTTCAAGATGCTGCTTCTGTTGCTTCTTTAATTATTACCACAGAAACTTTAATTGTGGATGAACCTTCTGATAAAGAAGAACCAATGCCAATGCGTGGAGGCATGGGCGGCATGGGTGGCATGGGTGGTATGGACTTCTAAGTTTATAACTACTCAAGATAGGTTATGCAATAAGTCTAATAAACTATTCTTGTTGTATTGCTTCTCGTAAGAATTGTCGCCCCTAGACTTAGGGACCTAGTACAAATGGATACCGTTACTTAGAGATAGCACATTTGTACTGGGTTTCTCTACAAAAGTTTATGAGATGAACAATTATCTAGCTGTTCACGCATGCAATGCCTTCTAGTAATATATTAACAACGCTCTGTACAACACATTATACAGTTGCAGTAGTATACTGAAAAACTGATTTATGCAACAATGTGTTTTAAAGCTATTCTTTGCTTAATTCTTTTTAACACAAGTCTTCCTCAAATAATATAGATCTTATATAAATGATAGCAAATATTTTATAATTAATTATAATAGCTCAACCTTTGGAAAATGTGTGCAGTGATTTTACACTTTAATTATTAAGAATAAATTTGTTGAAGCTATAGGATTCATTTAATTGAAAAATTATTAATAAAAATTTCTAGCTTTTGATTATATTAAACTACGATAGTTAAAATTAGTAAGATTAAAATAATTATTTTTATTTTAAAAAATTTGATAATTTATACAGTTAAGTAATACTTTAATAAGATAATTTAAATTTTATGTGTAAAGCTTAAAAAAAAGATTAAAAGCAATCTGATAATATGCTTAGTATTAAAGAAAAAATAATAATGGTATAGTAGTATAGATTTTGCCATAAGCTTCATTTCCTTATTAATATCAACTAAAGCTTAGTTTTTATTAATATTACTAAAAAATAGTAAATTAATTAGAAATATTAATAGAATTTAATCAAATTTATTGCTTTAATTGGTGTTTAGTTATTCGTAAGTATAACTATTAACTGAATTAGTATAAATTAAGGAGGTAGTTTTGCTCCAAAGGGTTATTAAACATTTAAGTTATAATTTATCTAAACATGATATTGCGGCTCAAATAACAGGTAGGATAAAACATCCAATATCAATTTTATATAAATTATATCGTAAAGGTATAAAGTTAGAAGAATTAACAGATATTTTTGCGATAAGAATAGTAGTAATAGATGAAGAAAAATGTTATAAAGCTTTAAAAATAGTTCATGAACTTTATGATCATGAAAAGGATAAATTTAAAAATTATATCCTTAATCCTAAACCCAATGGCTATCAATCTTTACATACTATTATTATAACTGAGGATAATTATAAAATAGAGATACAAATACGTGATTATAATATGCATTATAATGCAGAAAGTGGTGACGCTGCACACTGGAAATATAAAAATAGTTTTTAGTTGATTTAAGCTTTTTTCTTTCTAAAGTAGTATTGCATCCTCTTTAATTTATTTTGTATTATTTTGAAGTTGAAAAAAGAAATTTCGTAAACCGATCGAAATATTGCCTTTTGTTCTGAAGGAAAATGTTGCTTGATAAAATTATTGCAAACATTTAATAGTTGTTGTTCTACGGTTCGTATTTCTAAATAAGCTGCTATGAGTAAGAAGCTTTCTATAGTTTCTTTTACTGTTTCTAAAGCCTTTTCTGTAGATTTAGCATTGATAGTTTGTAAATTATGCAGTCGATCAAATACTTTAATAAGTGCAATATCATATCTTTGTTCTTGGATTAATAAATTTAACATTTCACCGGAGCTAATTTTACCGTATGGCTTAATTCTTGTTAAACGTTCTACGTTATCTGCAATATTTTTATCAAAAATTTTGCTAATATCAGCATGTGTAAGTATTGTATCCTCAATAGTATCATGCAGAAGTGCTACATTCATCATATATGATTTGTAAAGTTTAGGAGCTTCAAGAGCTGTAAAATCTGCAAGCATGATTGCAACTTCTATAGGATGAGAATAATATGGCTCTCCTGATTGGCGCATTTGAGTAGCATGATATTTACGGGTATAATAAATGCCTTTTTCAACTTCTGTTATATCTATAGGTGAATCTACTATAGTATTCAAATATTCAATTCGACCAATTAATTTTTTACTATAATCACAAAATTCAAATTTTTTCTGCCAAATATCAATATCTTCCATAAACCTACTAATTATTTAAACTTAAAAGAGTATTTATATCCATACAATTAATATAAAATATTTTTATAAGAAAATTAATAATATTTTAGAAAGATATAATATTTATTTTTTAAATTTATCAGTAATTAATGGTGAAACACAAGTTAAACTATATCTTGATTTTTAAATAAAATTATATTTTTGTGTTTTTTACACAGCCACATTAATAAATTGAGTACATTACTCTCAATAATAGATAATCGCTTAAGTACAAATATAAAATAGTTAATAAAATATTCTTATTTATTCTCATATATTTCATTTTAAAATTAAAAATTTACTCACCATTATGAATTGTTATTATGCAATTTTTTTAATAAAATTTTATAAAATATTTATAATTTGTAACAATGACACTAAGAGATATGACGTTAAATGAACATGATTAAAACGAAAATCTAATTTGTATAATTTATTAGATGTTACAAAAATAAAACACTGTTTATGATCTAAATACACCTAAAATCACTTTTGACGTGAGTACAACAATATTGCTGTGATGTTAGAACGTATACAGTTTGCAAATATTTATGCATTTGTAGTTAAAAACAATTTAACAGAATATTTTTCACTACTAAAGTCTAAAAGTGCAAACATTTTGTGTTCGTTTTATATTTTGTTGAATCCAGTATTGAGTTATATAGTAATATCTTAAGATCATAATACTCTGAATACTTTGACATAGTTAAAAGATATTGTAATATTTCCTGTTAGGACTACAATCATTGGTTTACTACTGTACAAAAAAAGAAAATATTCAGATTGAAACAGGGATTACATTATAATTGTCTAATTAACGTGGTGAGAGTATTATAGTATTTGCTAAAACATATATGCTTGTGCTTTATTTAGGTGTTTTTATGGTAAAGATAAACTATAATTTTGCAGCAAAGTACTATGTATGTAATACTTCTTTTTCGATCACATAATAAGCTCCTTCCACAAATATATCTGTCGTGGTATACATTTCTAAATTGATACTCAAATTAAATGCACTCATTTTGTTGATGACACTACTTTGCTAATACTTGCGATTTGTAGTGGCATAATGATGCGTTATTAAAAGTATTAATACGTAACATTGTTAATACCAATATTGTAGTGATCTATTATAGAAATAATTGAAAAATAATTACCAAATAACTTTAATAGATTTTGATTTTGTATGTAGTTTTTTGTTCACAATGAATCTTTAAATTACATATTTTAGTAATAACTAATAAAACAAAGTTAAACAAGTACATCTCTTCTACTTTATCTATAAAATATGCTACTGGTTTCATTGTACTAATCTTTCTTTTAAAATTATTATGTATTACCACATTACTTCTTAATGTATGTTCATGAAATTTTGGTTGAGGTTTAAGTACAAACTTTTTGTAGATGCAGATGTACAGCTCATCTAAATCCTGATGAAAGTTAAAGATGCGCTTATAGAGTAAATGAATGAGATGTGTCCCAATTAAGTATAGAACAAATTTATAAAATGAACATATTATGTGCAATCTCAACATTTTTGAATTATAAACTAAAAATAGTCGAAAATAACCAAGCAATAAATGAATATTGTGTTGGCCCTAAAAACATTATTAGCATGCTTATGCATTATTTGATTCAGTACTAGGAAGGTAGATCATCATAATTAAAGTTAAAATTATAATAAAAATTAATAAATCAAATTTAAAATAAGTCTTTATCAGTCCATTTTTATACTATATTTTCTAAATTAGATTTGAGCTTTTGCTCTCTCTTTTGTTATTCGTTCTAAAATTATAGATAAAATCATGTTTAGATATTTTTGTATAGTTATAAAGTTTGAGACAATTTATGTATTTTTGTTTTACAACTGCTAAACTGTATGTATTGCGAATTTGAACATTTTAGTGAATTATTACGATTATCTTTAATCCTTGTATTTTTTGCTCCACATTGAAATTGAAATATATTGCCTAGTGTTTTGTTATAATAAGCAGAGTTGTGTTACTCATATTAAAATAAAAGCTCAGTATTTTTGTTGCAGTAATGAAAAATTTAGATTTTTTTGAAAAATTCAAAAATTCAGATTATTATAATATATAATTTTTAATCTTTTTAAAATATTTTCTTTTCCTAAAGTTTCTGCAATTTCAAAGACGCTAGGTGAAGCAGTCATACCAGTTATTAAAGCCCTTACTGGTTTCATAATATCATTTAGTTTTAAGCCATTGTAAATTGCTATTTCTTTAAATTTATTCTGTACGCATTCCTTATTAAATTGCTCAAGTTTGCTTAAGTTTTCTATAACTTGTTTGATTAAATCTTTATCGCAATTGTTTATTACTTCTTTCGCATCTTGACTGTAGATCATAGGTGAATCTACGAGATAAATGTAAGCAAGCTGTGCTAAATCTCTTAATGTTTCGCTTCTCACTATTAAGCTTGGCATTGCTTGTTTTATATAACTTACCTCTTTTTCACTAATCTTATAATTTTGTTTCAGAATCTCTACAGTTTTTGAAGTTAAGCTATCATTGTCCAGCATTCTTAAGTAATGAGAGTTAATACTATTCATCTTAGCAAAATCAAGTTTAGAAGGTGATTTACCAAGTGAAGCAAGATTAAACCATTCTATAGCTTGATTCATTGATATAATTTCATCATCACCGTGACTCCATCCGAGACGCAATAAATAATTACATAAACTTTCTGGTAAATATCCCATATCTTTATAAGCTTCAACGCCTAAAGCTCCGTGTCTTTTGGATAATTTTGTTCCATCTGCGCCATGAATTAACGGTATATGAGTCATATTTGGGACTTCATAACCGAAAGCATGATAAATAGCGATTTGCCTTGCTGCATTGGTTAAATGATCATCACCCCTAATAATATGCGTTATTCCCATATCATGATCATCTACTATAACGGCTAGCATGTAAGTAGCAGTTCCATCTGTTCTAATTAGTATCATATCGTCTATATGTGAGTTTTCGATTACTATCTCACCTTGTAAAGTATCATGTATTGTTATACTGCCTTCACGAGGTACTTTTAATCGTATTACCGGCTTTATATCAGCAGGGTAGGTAGATGGTCCTTTATCACGCCATTCGCTATTAAAAATAAAATGTTGTTTATCTTTTAAAGCTTGTTGTCGTTGTTTTGCTATTTCTTCTTGTCTAGTAAAACAATAATATGCTTTACCTTCTTTTAGTAATTTTAGTGCTGCCTCTTTATAAAGCGAATTACGTTTAGACTGGAATATAACTTCACCGTCCCAATTCAGCCCCAGCCATTTTAGACCTGAGAATATTGCTTCAACTGCCTCTTTAGTTGACCGTTTCTTATCAGTGTCTTCAATTCGAAGAAAAAACTTGCCATTATTATGTCTTGCAAACAAATAATTAAAAAGAGCGGTTCTCGCTGACCCTATATGTAAAAACCCAGTCGGTGACGGAGCGAATCTAGTAATTATGTTAGTCATTTATTATTATTATTTTAAATATATATAACTCAGAATATACTCAGAACTTTTTAAATTATAATTTGATTAGAGTATCTAGGAAAATAATTTGCAATATATACTGTTGAGATTTTACTAAATCACACGCTTAAGTTGTGGAATGCCATTACATGTACTGGAAAGTGAATTCATTTTCTTTTCCAAACACATAAAATAATTTACATCTATATCATTACTTAATTTCCATTCATTCTTAGCAAGATTAAATACTAAACCTTTCAGCTCTTTAATTTCAATATTAGTATCCGTAAGTATTTCATAAATTTCCGATGGTTTTACAAATTTGCTATAATCATGAGTATTTTTTGGCACCCAACCTAAAATATATTCAGCAACTATTATGCCAAATAAATAAGCTTTTTTAGTGCGGTTCATAGTAGAAATTATTGCTATACCATTTGGTTTAATATGTTGAACCAAATTTAGTATAAATTGCTGTATATTTGCTACATGTTCAATAACCTCAAGACAAATTACTACATCATATAGCTTATCGTTTTCTAATTCTTCTATAGTAGCTTGTAAATAATTTATCTTTAAGCCATTTTTCTGAGCATAAATAGTTGCCGTTTCAACATTACTTTTTAGTGCATCAATGGCCGTAACGTTAAAACCTTGCAATGCTAGAGGCGCTGCAATTAATCCACCACCACAACCGACATCTAATATTTGTAATTTAGAAATATCATTGTAATTTGATTTTATTTTTTCTATGATATATTCAATGCGAATATGGTTTATGCGGTGTAATATACCGAATTCCCCATTCTTATTCCACCAATTATGAGAAATTTTCTCAAATTTTTCTAATTCTTTTTTATTGATTGAAGACATAGTTGATGATTCTTTTTAATGTCATCACGTGTCTTAAACTTGATGACGCAACACACTATATATAATATACTCGTATGACTTTAATAATACTAGCCTTAATTTTAATTAGCTGTATATTTGCCCCACTAGGATGTATAGCACTATGGAAGCGATATATTTATTTTGGTGATGGACTTGCTCATAGTAGTTTTTTAGCGGCTAGCATAAGCATTATAGCCCATTTCCCATTAATATATTCAGGAATAATAGTTGCAATTCTTTTTTCATTTTTCGTGTTTTTTTTTAAAAATAATTCTGAGAAAAATGCAGTTATTAATTTAATTTCTAGCTTTATGCTAGCTGTCGCTTTGATTATTAATTATTTTACTTCTTTGCAGAATAATATAGTGCATTTGTTATTTGGTGATATTTTATCCGTATCTTTTAATGATTTGATTATACTCGTGGTAGTGCTTATAACTATAATAAGTTTTGTAGTCTATTTTTATAATCAAATTCTTCTTATAATTATCAATAGAGATATTGCAGTTATACAAGGCTTAAAGGTTAATATTATTGAGCTAATATTTTTACTTCTTCTCTCATTATCTGTATTTGCTGCTATAAAGATTGTTGGAGTACTTATGGTTACTGCTATTTTACTTATTCCTGCGATGATAGCCAGGTTTGTATCATATAGCCCGTCTCAGATGATTATAATATCAATTTTTATCTCTTTATTTATTAATTTTTGTGCTGCATTTAGCTCTTTCTACTTTGATTTACCGTTAACTCCATTGTTTATTATATTAGGTACATTGATTTATAGTGTGTTGTATTTAAAGCGATTCTTATGAGTTGACTAATATAACAAAAAATTGCTAAACCAATATGGTGCATTAATATTCGTGTAATATTTAACTGGTATGCTATATATTAGCATTATGGTAGGAATACTTATATTAAATCATCTAAGTAGTTATCAATATTTATATATTTAAGTTTTGATTCGCTTCTAAAGTAACTTTATCATGATGCGAAAATATTATTGCAAATTATTGAGTATCAAGAGTTATTAGGTAAGTAATTTCAAATAGCTTTAAATACTGTAATCAACACAAATAAAGGCAATATCGTAACTTAACTAATTTATCTAGTGAAAAATACTATATTTAGAAAGATATGAGGTGCAATAGTTTTTGGTTTTACCTATCAAGGTCACAACACTCAGAATGCGTGAAATCGCGTAGGTTTATATTTTTCATAATCTCAATATAATCAATTTTTCCACTTGCAAGCAGTGGTATTTCTGAATTGGTAATGATTAATTTTGGTAAATGTAATAAAGAAATTTGAGCGTTAGATAGCATATTTGTAAAGTTTTCTTGATTTATATCGGAACCTGTAGTAAGTAAAATAATTTTTTCCCCATGTCTTTTATCTTGCACAGAAATAGCAGCGTGCAATGAATCAGGATCGATTTCGCTTGCAAATTCTTCAATTCTTGTAAGAGATATCATTTCCTCTGCTATTTTAGCAAAGCGTTTTAAGCGTCCTAAAATTGTTATATATCCTTCAGAATCGATTTTGACTATATCTCCTGTATCGTACCATTCTTTATGACTACGTTGCCCTTCTAAGTCTAGGTAACCAAGCATGATGTTAGGGCCTTTGATTAATAAACGCCCCCCTTCATTTATACCTGCTACTTTTTCAAGTTTATAATTGATTTTTGGTAATAATCTTCCGACAGTGCCTGCTTTATTATGCATAGGGGTATTACACGCTATAATAGGTGCAGCTTCAGTAATTCCATATCCTTCAAAAATACGTATACCGTATTTATTAAGCCAAAATTGTCTTGTAGTTTCTTTTAATTTCTCGTTACCAGCAAATATATAGCGTAATGAAAAAAAATCATATGGGTGCGCGTAATTAGCATAACCCTTTAAAAAAGTATCGGTAGAAATTAATATAGTTGCTCCAATATCGTATATAGCTTCAGGAATACTGCGATAATTTAATGCATGAGGATATAAAAATAGTTTAATGCCGTTTAAAGTTGTAATAATTGCTCCACTAAGCCCAAAACAATGAAATAGTGGTAGTGCATTAAATACTATATCTTCAGGGCTAAAAGGTACTTTAGCGGTTATTTGATATCTATTAGTTTGTAAATTTCTGTGAGATAGTAATACTGCTTTAGGTTCTCCTTCAGTGCCAGAAGTAAAAATTATTACTGCCGGTTTTTCTTCATCACGATTATGACAAAAATAATTGTAATAAGTTTGAGTAAAATAACCTCCTATTTTGGCTTTGAGTTTTAGAGCTGTACTAATTTGATTTTTAAGATCTTCTAAATATATTATTTTAATTCCGAAATCTAACAAGTTAGTTATTAATTTATGTAAATTTGCTTTCTCAATAAATTCTTTTGACGTATAAACTACTTTAATTTGTGCAAGTTTACAGCAGTTAATAATAGTACCTATAGCGCTACTCCAGTTAATTATAGCAGGAACATAACCACTAGATTGCATAGCATAAAAAGTAATTAATGTATTTGTAGTATTCGGCAACATTAGGCCTAAATTCCTTCCAAAGATATTATTCTTTTTGATTAAGTCACCTAGGATAAAAGATTTGAATATTAAATCGCGATAAGTTACTGTATTTTTTTCAAAATCATCAACTATTTTTTTTTTAAATCCATGAATTTTAGCAGCTTCTATAAGAGATGAGAACAAAGTATTTTTATAATCTGAACTCTCAAACATCATGTCAGCCATAATATCATAAAGAGTCCTAGATATATAACTACGTCGTTCTTGATTACTTGCAGTATCCATATTAGCGAATTTTACTGGTGGTAACACTGTTATAGTAATTTTAGGAAATATTTTCTTTTTTAATATATTTTTTAATTTTGATAGATGTGTAAATTGAGTACCGTCTATTCTTACAGGTAAGAGTGTTGCATCGGCTTTATCGGCAATCATGCCAGGTCCTTCGTAGATTTTCATTAAAGAACCAGTAACACTTATTCTACCTTCCGGGAAAATAGCTATTTTCTGATCTTTTTGTACTTCTTTTACTAAAGTCTTGATAGCCATTGGATTACTTGGATCAACTGGCAAAGTTTTAGCCATATGCAAAAATGGTTTAATCCACCATATTTTTTGTATATCTGGACTAATAGCAAAAATCATCTCTTCTCGTAAGTAAGTAGCAATTAGCGGTGGATCGAGATATGAAATATGATTAGCAACAACAACTACTTTTTTGCCAGCTTTTTGAAAATTTTCAAATCCTTTAACTTCAACTTTATACATAAGATCAAAACAGATTTGAAATATTCTACGTAATAGCTTAAAAGGAATAATTTTAACTTCAGGTATTAGGCGGTAAATATATATAGTGACGACTATATTAGCTAGGCTAATAAATAATATAATCCAAGGTATAGTGAAATTTAGATAAAATAATAGAGATAGAATAATTGTTGATCCAACCATGAAAATGGAATTAATGAGGTTATTAGCTGCAATAATTCTGCTCCGATGAGCAGGATTCGCATAATGCTGTAATATTGCAAAAAGTGGAACGATATATAACCCGCCTATTATTGCTAAGAAAAATAAATCTATAACTATTCGCCAATTATGTCTTTTAGATAAAAATACAAAAATACTTTTTAGCTGAGTAGGTTCGTAGTTAACTGAACTAATTCTACTTGCGAAGAATAAATCAATACCGAAAATACTAATACCTAGAGCTGAAATAAATAGATATTTAACCGTAATCTCATTTTCAAATATTTTGCTACAGAGAAATGATCCTACTCCAACACCAAGAGAAAAAACAGCTAAAAATAAGTTAGCCACATTCTCATCAGCCTTAAAAGTTATCTTAGCAAGCAAAGGTATTTGTGAAATGATCGCAGCGCCAATAAACCAAAACCATGAAATACCGAGTATAGCTAAATATATCTGTTTTTTTGCTTTAGAATATTTAATCATACTTATACTTTCATCTATAATATTAAAATTTATTTTAATATTATGATTTGCATTGTCCGATTTTGGAGCAAAAAGGCTTGTAATAAAGCCAAGAAAAGCAATAATAATTAATGAATAAATTATAAAATTATTGCTGATTGTATAATAACTTCCTATTATAGTACCAATGAAAATACCTATAAAAGTACCAGCTTCAACAAATCCATTAGCTCCAAGTAATTCATCTTTATTTAGGTGATCAGGTAATACGCTATATTTGATTGGACCAAAAAAAGTAGAATGTATACCCATTAAGCCAATAGAACAGAACAGGATTAACAGATTATTATGATGAAATCCGTAAATTGCAAAGGCAATTATACCGATTTCATAAATCTTAAGAATTTTCATAAGATTAGCACGTTCGTATTTATCAGCAATTTGTCCTGCTATGCTTGCGAATATTATGAAAGGTAGTACAAAAGTAGCATTAGTAATTAAAACCAGTACATTATTATATTTACTTAGAGTTCCTGAAATGCCATAAGTTATAAGTATTACGAGAGCATTTTTTAATATATTATCATTAAGACAACCGAATAACTGTACTATAAAATTTGGTAAAAATCGTCTATCTTTAAAAAGATATAATTTGTTTGTGTCCATGATATTCAATAATTTAAAAAGCCAATTTTATTGGATTTTATCGTTCTGTCTTGGTATTTCAAAACATAGTTCAAAAATACGCGGCGTTGTGCTGTGGATTGTCCACTATATCACGAACGCAACTAAATACTAATAATTAGTGTTTTTAACGAGATTCCGTGAATAAATTACAGAATGACAGACGTAAAACTGATCCACGTAGATAATACTATACAGAGATGACATAGGACTCGTAATGCAGCCTAAACCCAACAAATATTATCAATTTATATTAATATGTCAAATTTAGATAAATATTTAATGAGGATTATTTAAATTTTTATTATAATATATGTTATTATTATTCTATATATCAAATATTATTAGATGCATCTATATGATTTTATAATGAATTTACTTATTTTATAAACGCATATTTATTGCTTATAAAAATTATTTTCTATTTTCTCATTTTTGATATAAGACCTAGTATCAATATTTTTTATTATTTTTTTCTTTCTGTACTTTCTTTCTTCTGTATAAATTCTTTTTTAAGAGAGTTGATAAATTAGCAAATTTAGCAAGTGATTTGACTTTTTTGAGTACTTCTTTTGTATCTTCTGTAGATGACATAATAATTATCTTTTTACTTTATTATTATTATATTATATTATTGGTATTTTGAAAAATAAAACTATTAATCTCGCTATGAATCAAAGTAATATAATCTCGCCTGAGTTATTAGATGAGAGAAAAAATATTGCAAGGCAAGGGGGCGGTGAAGCTAGGATCAACGCACAACATCAAAAAGGTAAGTTAACTGCACGTGAACGCATAGAAGTATTATTAGATCCAAATAGTTTTACTGAAACAGGAATGTTTGTATCGCATAGATGCGATAATTTTGGGATGCAGAATAAAAAGTTTTTAGGTGATGGTGTTGTAACTGGATACGGTACAATAAATGGTAGGTTGGTATTTATTTATAGCCAAGATTTTACTGTACTAGGAGGCTCTCTTGGTGAATATCATGCTAAAAAAATCTGTGATATTATCGACCAAGCTATAGCAACTGGTGCACCAGTCATCGGTATTAACGACTCAGGTGGCGCAAGAATTCAAGAAGGTGTTGATGCTCTTGCCGGATATGGTGAATTATTCCAGCGTAATGTTTTAGCTTCTGGTGTTATTCCACAAATTACCTTAATTATGGGACCTTGTGCTGGTGGTGCTGTTTATTCTCCTGCATTAACCGATTTTATATTCATGGTTAAGAATAGTTCTTATATGTTTGTAACCGGTCCTGATGTAGTAAAAACTGTTACAGGTGAAGAAGTAACTCAAGAAAAGCTTGGTGGAGCTAGAATGCATACTACTAAGAGTGGTGTTGCCGACCTTGCATTTAATAATGATATAGAAGCATTACTCGAAATTCGTAAATTCTTTAATTTTCTACCTTCATCTAATCGTAGCACTCTGCCTGTCCGGCCGACTGTTGATCCTGCTGATAGAGTAGATATGTCTCTGAGTACTTTAATACCTAACACTCCTAATAAGCCTTACGATATGAAAGAGCTTGTTGAACGTATTGTTGATGAAGGTGAATTTTTTGAATTACAGCCTGATTTTGCTAAGAATATTATTATCGGTTTTGGTTATATGGAAGGTTATCCTGTAGGATTTATCGCTAATCAACCATTGCATTTAGCAGGATGTCTGGATATAAATGCTTCAAGAAAAGCAGCTAGATTTATCAGATTTTGTGATGCTTTTAATATTTCCATAGTAAGCCTAGTTGACGTTCCTGGATTTTTGCCTGGTACATCTCAAGAACATGAAGGTATTATTAAACACGGGGCTAAGCTGTTATACGCTTATGCAGAAGCAACTGTGCCGAAGATTACAGTGATTACACGCAAGGCTTATGGAGGTGCTTATATAGTGATGAATTCAAAGCATCTTAGAGGTGATATAAACTATGCTTGGTTTAATTCTGAAATTGCTGTTATGGGTGCAGAGGGTGCGGCTGAGATAATATTTAAGGAAGAATGTAAAGACAATGAAGCTAAAAAGCAAAAAATCGATGAATATAGAAAAGTAGTCACATCACCTTTTGTTGCAGCATCTAGAGGATATTTAGATGATATTATAAGACCACAAAATACTAGATGGAGAATATGTAAGGCGTTAAATTTTTTACGTACTAAAAAAGTATCGTTACCTTGGAAGAAACATGATAATTTGCCGCTTTAGTCGCCATAATATGCTCCGTAACGAAACATAAGAAGATCGTCTGTAAAAGATCTAGTGGTTAGATATAGCGTGGTATTAGGATACAAAAAATTATGACAAAACCATTATTTGATAAAATTTTAATTGCTAACCGTAGTGAAATTGCAGTTAGGATAATTCGAACTCTCAAGAAAATGGGCATAGGGTCAGTTGCTGTATATTCTGAAGCTGATACTAATTCAATGTATGTACAGCATGCAGACGAGGCTTATTATATAGGTGATTCTCCTGCTACTGCAAGCTATTTATCTGTTAAAAACCTTATCTCAGCGATTCGTGAGAGTGGAGCAAGTGCTGTACACCCCGGATACGGTTTTTTATCGGAAAATCCAAATTTTGCTAATATTCTTAAAAGAGAAGGAGTAGTTTTAATAGGGCCAAGCGCTGGAACTATTAAGAAAATGGGTGATAAAATCGAAGCAAAGAAAATTGCAATAGAGGCTGGAGTGAGTACTGTTCCAGGTTATATGGGTACTATAAAAGATGTTAAACAAGCTATAGATATTGCTAAAGAAATTGGTTTTCCAGTAATAGTAAAAGCAACTGCCGGTGGTGGTGGACGTGGTATGAGAGTGGTGAATAATCCAGCTGAAATGGCAAATGCTTTTGAATCAGCAAAGCTTGAAGCTGCTAATAGTTTTAGTGATGATAGATTATTTATTGAGAAGTTAATTCAAACCCCGCGTCATATTGAGATTCAGCTAATTGCGGATCAATATGGCAATAGTGTATGTCTCGGAGAACGTGAATGTTCAATACAGCGTCACCATCAAAAAGTAATTGAAGAAGCACCAAGTTCTTTTATTACTGAAAATATACGGCATGAAATGTATCGACAAGTAATATCCTTGTCTCAAAAAGTTGGATATTATTCGGCTGGTACCGTTGAATTTATAGTTGACAGCAATAAAAATTTCTATTTTTTAGAAATGAATACTAGATTGCAAGTAGAACATCCTGTTACTGAGTTAATTACCGGTATAGATATCGTTGAAGAAATGATAAAAATTGCAGCAGGTAAGAAGTTATCATTTACCCAGGATGACATAAAATTAAAAGGTTGGGCATTTGAATCAAGAATTTGTGCTGAAAACCCAAGTCGAGGGTTTTTACCTTCTAGTGGTAGAATTATAGCTTATTCTGAACCTGCAAAGAGTCCTAATATCCGTATTGATACAGGGATTGGGCTTGGTGGTGAAGTAAGTATGTTTTATGACTCAATGATTGCAAAATTATGTACTTACGGTGAAACACGGGAGCAGGCAATTGAGGTAATGCGTTCTGCTTTAAGTTCTTATATAATTAATGGCATCGCTCATAATATTAGTTTCTTAGAAGCAGTAATGCTACATCCACGCTTTGTTAGCGGTGATATTTCTACTGCCTTTATTCAAGAAGAATATCCTGATGGTTTTTCTGGTGCTAGTCTTACTTCAGAAGTAACTACCGTATTTCTAGCAACTGCTATTTTTATTTATATATCGGAACAAAGACGCGCTTCATTAATTTCTGGTAATATTAATAATCAGGCTAACAAAATAGGTACAAGATGGGTAGTAACTATTGATGATAAACTATTCCCAGTATTAATTACACCTGTTGAAAATGGCTATAATATTCGTCACGAAAGTGATAGAATATATATTCGTAGTAATTGGAATTTAGGTAATGAACTTTTTACTGCTATGATTAACGGTAAGAAGACAAATGTAAAAATTGAAAATATTAGAACTGGTTATTTATTATCGCATGCCGGTATTAGTGTAAAAGCTTTTGTACGCTCTCCGCGTATATCAGAACTTGAAGCGTTGATGGTTTCAAAAGTAGTGTTAGAAGAAAATTCTGAACTACAAGCTCCTTTAAGTGGTCAGATTGCTGCAATAAAAGTGAAAGAAGGGCAAGAGGTGACTATAGGACAGGAAATTATGATTTTAACTGCTATGAAAATGGAAAATCTTATTTTAGCTGAAAGAGACGGAAAAATAGCTAAAATTTTTGTTAATGAAAAAGATAATGTTGTAAGAGGGAAAATATTATTAGAATTTGCTTGATATATTCGTCTAATTTTAAAATTGTAAAGTGTATTTTAATTTTTAAATTAACTAGTATCTATTATCTATTTAAGTCAAAATTTTCTCATAACATACTAAATACTACAGTAAGTATCGTTCAATATAAATAAATCTTGTTTGTGCTTCGAGAATATTATTCTATTAAGTTGAATTTAATACTCAATATATAAAACAATGATTTATTGGTCTTATTAGACAGTTTTAGAAATATCAAAATAATATTATGCTTTTTTGATAATAATAAAAGTTTATATATCAACATTATAACTTCTAGATATTTGTCCAGATTGTAAAAAGAACTACAGCAATTAAATAAAGTACTTTGATATAATATTAAATTACACAAAGCATAAGGATAACAAATTTATTGATTTTTTTATACGCTTCTATAGCTTCTTTATATTTACTTTATTGCTATGATAATTATTTGCTGACATCATATTTAGATTAACTATACTTTTTTATTAAATTTATAAAAATTTTTTATATTTTTGATCTACTGATAATACGTTTATATTTTTATGGACCGCTCATTTTCTTTTTTATTATGTTTGTATAAAGAGGAAGAAGCAATGTTTAGTGACTCAAAAAATGTATATTTGCTCCTTTTTAGTATTTTTGTATTAATTTCTATTGAATAAAATATGAACAATTTATAATCTCTTAACTTTAAGTTGTATTTGATTGTTCTCTAATGCTACTTTACTGACATAATCAGGTGTAAAATTTTTAGCAAACTCGCCTAAAGTTTGTTCTTTAATAAAGTCTCCATAATGATCAATGATCTTAGATAAATCAAACTCGCTTATTATCTCAATTAAAATCCTGTCAGTTATAGAGAAATCAGCTTCTTTTCGAGCATATTGTATAAATCGTACAATGTCTCTAGCGTAACCTTCTTCTATTAACTCAGATGTTAGCTCTAAATTAAGTATGAGTAAGCTACTGTTATTATCAAAATTTGCTGTTCCTTTAATATGTGAATATGGTTCTAAAATTAGCGTATATTCGTCACTATTTAAGATTTCCCCGCATATAGCTAAACCAAGAGTAGTAGCTTCCCATTCCCCTTTTTTAGCAGCATCTATAATTGCTTTCATTTTATGTGGTAGACGTTTACCAAGTATTGCGAAATTAAGAGATAATTTTTTGCGTGCATAATTCTCTAGATCATCACGGTATATTACCGTTTTAACATTGATTTCATCTTTAATTAAATCTTCAAAATCTTTGAGATTATTATTATGTTTACTAATAATAGTTATGCAAGCAAGTGGCTGCCTTACTCTGATATTTTCAGTGCTCCTAATAAATAGGCTATTACTGCAAATATCAAGGACGTTATCCATAGTGCTCACAAGTTCGTAATTTATTTCAAAATCTGAGAGCGTTGGGTAGTTGCAGAGATGTACTGACGTGTTGTAATCCTGTGTATCAGACATTGGATTTTGTACTATATGTTTACCTTCTGAAAGCAAGCAATTAAGTTGTGTGATGGCAGTATTATGTAATCCCTGATATATAGTTTCTGAAATCATAGGTATTAGTGCCGACATCGCAATAGTCATGATCTTTAAACATGAATATAGGGTATTATAAGCATTTTGCTTATCTGTATCTTTTTCGTTTTTCCAAAATCTAGCTCGGCTGCGCCTTATATACCAGTTATTTAATACTTCAAAAAACTCTGAAACTGCATGATAAGCCGTTTGTGTATCGAAATTATCTAAACTTTCTTCAATTTTATTTACTGCTATTTTAAGCTTAGATAATATATAAACATCAAGTACGTTTTGTGAAGCAAAGTTAAGTGTGCCTTTAAGCGAATCGGCGTTAGCATATATTGTAAAGAAATGGTATGCATTCCATATGGGTTTTATAAATAGACGAAGAGTATCAAATACCATCTTACCGTCTTTGTCTATTAACAGTTCTTGACCCTTAACAACATTTGAGGAAAGCATTGTAACTCTTAATGCGTCTGATCCGTATTTATCAAATAGCTCCAGCGGATCGGCATAATTGTTTAGACGTTTTGATAATTTTTGACCTGTAGCGTCTAAAATTACGCCGTGGCATATACAATTTAAAAATGGTGGACGATCAAATAAAGCTGTAGATAACACCATTAAAGTATAAAACCAACCACGTGTTTGAGATGAGTATTCAACTATAAAATCAGCAGGAAAATGCTCTACAAACCATTTTTTATTCTCAAAAGGGTAATGTACCTGTCCATATGGCATGGAGCCGCTTTCAAACCAGCAATCAAAGACATCATCTATTCTACGCATAGTCGACTTACCTGTTGGATCATCGGGATTTGTTCTAGTAAGTTCATCGATAAATGGACGATGCAAATCATTAATTTTAACACCAAAATCTTTCTCAATCTCTTCTATAGAACCGTAAACATCTATGCGTGGATATTTTGGATCATCGGATTTCCAAACTGGTAATGGGGTGCCCCAGAATCTATTACGGCTTATTGACCAATCACGAGCATTTTCAAGCCACTTACCAAATAAATTATCTTTAACGTTATGTGGAATCCAATTTATTTGCTGATTTAATTCAACCATTCTATCTTTAAACTTCGTAACCCTTACATACCATGATGGAACAGCTTTATATATAAGAGGCGTATCTGTGCGCCAGCAATGAGGATAATTATGAATATACTGCTCAGTTTTTATCCAATTTCCTTGTTCTTTCAGTTTTATTATTATTTTATCATTTGCATCGAATACTTGTACTCCCTCTAAATCAGGAATCTCTTTTGTAAACTTACCACTATTATCAACAGGGCAAACAAGTTCAATACCTTTCGATTCACAAAGTATTTGGTCATCTTCACCAAAGCCTGGAGCCATATGTACTATTCCTGTTCCGTCGCCTTCAACAACAAAGTCGCTAGCAAATATCTTAAAGCTATTTGGATGATTCTCAAAATAGTTGAATAAAGGTTTATAGCTTAATCCTTGAAGTTTTAAACCTTTAATTATCTCAAAATTTTCTTTACCACTAAGCCCTAATTCTTTTGCATATTTAGCGACTGATGAGGCAGCTATAATATAACAAACCTCATTTTTATCGACGAATGCATAATCAATATCACTACCAACTGCAAGTGCTAAATTTGCCGGAAGTGTCCAAGGAGTCGTCGTCCAAGCAAGAATTCTATATTCTTTAAAATTATCGCCTTCTTTCATATCTGACTTCTGCGATATAATGCCGTTGATAAGAGTAACCTCATTTAGCACAAAACTCACTGTTATTGCTTTATCCGTACGTTCACGATATGCATTATCAAGCCTTGTTTCAAAATTAGAAAGTGGTGTTTCGCATGCCCAAGAATATGGCATTACACGCATTGACTCATATAATAAGTCTTTATTATATAGTTCTTTGAATGCCCATAAAACGGATTCCATAAAATTTTTATCCATCGTTTTATAAGCGTTTTTAAAAGCTACCCATCTTGCTTGACGTGTGACGTATTGCTCCCACTCACTGGCATATTGCATGACAGAAGCTCTACAGTGATTATTGAATTTTTCAATACCAAAGTTGGTGATTGCAATACGTCCTGAAATACCAAGTTCTTTCTCTGATTGCATTTCAGCAGGTAAACCATGACAATCCCAGCCAAAACGACGCTCAACTTTCTTACCTTTTATAGTTTTGTATCTAGCGTATACGTCTTTAATAAAGCCAGTAAGCAAATGACCATAATGTGGCAAACCGTTTGCAAAAGGTGGTCCGTCATAAAAAATAAATTCTGATTCTCCATTCCTATAATCAATAGATTTTTGGAATATATTATTATTTTGCCAAAATTTGAGTATCTCTTGCTCTATAGCAGCGAAATCCACATTAGCGCTAACGTCTGGGTAATATTTAGTATTTGTCATTATTCTAGAAATTATTATAATTTGGTTTAATATAATAGATAATGACTAAGAGATAAATACATAATTTATACTAAACTAATAAATTTCAAGAGTGCAATGCACAATCAAGAACTTTCTAATGCTAAAGTTGTAATATTTTTGTATAAGGTATATTTAAAAGAAAATAACAATTTTTCTTTTTCAGTAATACGAAATTGATATTTTTGAAGATAATTTTTGTAGAAAAATATATTCAAATATTGAACACATGAATTTGTAATAAGTTAAATTAAAAGTTAATATTTGTTATTTTTGCTTGTGTTGCGTATTTTTGTAAAATTTGAAAAATCTAGTCGATGTAAACAATTCTAAAGCGAGATAAATCTATTTTTATTTAAAATTTTTTCATAAATATCATTACTAGAATATTTTATACTTATTTTTCTTATAATTACTATATCTCATACGTATAATACTTAATTTCTTGATTTTGTTTTTGATATTTTAAAAATGCATCAATAAATGATCCTGATTGATAATAGTATTGTTTTAATAATGATATTTTATGAAGAGTAAGAAGAGTTAATGTTTTATTATCTAATTAATGTTCATAGAACTTTTCTACGTAAACATTCTAATTATTGGGATATTTGAAGTGTCAAGTATTTTTTTTATTTGGACAGAAGTTTTTACTATATTTTTTATAGAGGTCTCAATAAATTGGTCAGTTTCAATATAATGTTCTGATTCATCTTGGATATAAAAAAGAATTGAGGAAATATAAACTGATAGTAATAGTCCTCTTTTAGTATAATAATTAAAATCAAGAGATTTGTCGCCGGCATAACGCCATATAGCATCACAGCTACGTACAGCAACTTTAATTCCTTGTATTGGGTTTAATGCAAAATAAGAAGCATTCTTACTATGAATAATAGGAATTAATGTTTTAACTCGAATCTTTACGGCTAAGGATATTTTTTCTCTTATTTTTTTAGGTTCTTCTATTGTCTTTAAGTTTTCTAACATTATTTTATCTAAATAGTCCTCAAAGAATTCTATTATTTCAGATAATCCGTCCGGGAAAATTATTAAAGCATAACCCTTTTCAAAACTACATTTCTCTTCTGCTTCTTCAAGTAGATTATTATTCCATTCATTAAACGGTAATAATTCTAGTAAAGATTGCACAAAGTTTATTTTTTTTATATTGTATTCTTCCTTGATGCTCATACTTGATACTCATATTTTAACCTTGACATATAAGTTAATTATAAGTTATAGTACAATAAACCACAATATCTTTTTAGGAGAGTAATTTTAGTGATACTAGTCAATGTTCACGCAGGAAATTGTGACAATACGCTTAAGAATTTTAAAAAAAAATTACAAAGAGAGCTTTATTTTCGTAAGATGAAAGAACAGCGTTATTATGAAACACCGTCAGCGAAGCGTGTTCGTAAAGCACAAGAAGCAGCAAGAAGAATAAGAAAATTTGCTCGAAAGAAAATGTATGAAGAGTAAAACCAAAAAGATTTTAATACTAAATTAAAGCTAGAAATATTTCTAGCTTTAGTGTTATATAGATTATATTGGTAATTTTCTATAGTTGTCCTATAATTTGATGTCATCCCCTAAAGTTTTCTAAGAGCTTTATTTATATCATTTTTTGGATCATTGTTTCTGTATGAATGATAAAGTAGGCATTATTCCAATGAGTTTTTTCTGTTATAAGAAACTGTTATAGCAATATGTCTATGCTTAGTGATTTAAAACAAAATTTGCGCTCTTATTTTTCTAGTAGAATACTAATTCTTGCTTTAGCAATAGCATCTATTATTTCAGTTTGTACTACTTTTTATGTGATATCTTTAGAAGCAAAGAATTTTAGTACGATCATTGGATTTTTATTAATTGATTTAGCAATTTTTTTGATTTTAGGTATTTTACTAACTCAAAAGTTTTTTACTAAAAACAATGATAATGATAGTTCTAAATTACAAAATCGTATTGTAATTGCATTTAGTTTAGTCGCTGCTATTCCCACTATAATTGTTTCTGTATTTTCTGTTTATTTTTTTAATCTTAGTGTTAAGGCATGGTTTGATAAGAAGATTTCTACAGTGCTTGATCAATCTGTAATAGTAGCTGAAACTTATATTGCTGAGCATAAAGTACAGCTCAAAGAAACAGCTTTAGCAGTTGCTGAAGATTTAAGCGATATGTATTACGATCTAATTCATAATCCTGCTTTATTTACTAAAACACTTAATACCGAAGCAGATATGCGTTCGCTTGATGAAGCGATAGTTTTAAATAAATCCACTAATACTATAGTAGCTAATAGTTATTTAAGTTTTTCATTATCATTTGCAACTATTCCAGCACACTTAATTAAAAAAGCTGATTTAGGGGAACCGGTGGAAGTAAAATCTGACCCAACTACAATCAGGATGTTAATTAAATTAAAAGAATATAATGATGTGTATTTATTAGTCGGTAGACTAGTAGATAATAAAATTATCGATCATATAGATGCAACTAACGGAGCAGCTGCCGAATATAATAGCCTTAAAAATGAAATAGATAATATACAGATTAAGTTTTCTATAATGTTTATCTTTATTGCATTATTACTCCTTTTTGTAGCTATAAATTTTGGTGTTTTATTTACTGCTAAAATAGTAAAACCGATTAAAAAATTAGTCACTGCAACCGACAAAGTTAAAGATGGTGATTTAACAGTGCAGGTGCCTGAAAATGAGGTAGATAAAGACGAAATAGGAACGCTTTATGCGGCATTTAATAGAATGATTAAGCAGCTTTCGCGTCAGCAGCGTGATTTAGTTATAGCACAGAGAGCTATGGCTTGGTCTGATGTTGCAAAAAAAGTAGCGCATGAAATCAAGAACCCATTAACTCCTATTTTACTTGCTTCTGAAAGGTTACTTAAGAAATTTAGTTCTGAAATTAATGAGAAGTCAGAATTTGAAAGTTATTTAAAAATGATTATTCGTCATACTAACGATATTAAAAATATAGTATCCGAATTTGTACTGTTTGCACGTCTTCCTGCTCCTAAATTTACAAAGAGTGAATTAGTGTATTTAGTAAAACATATTATTGAAGCGCGTAAATTACTTAATGATAATATTGTGTATACATACGATTCTAATGTAGATCAATTTGATTTTATGTGTGATGCTACACAAATAAATCAAGTGATGATTAATGTGTTAAAAAATGCCGAAGAGTCAATAGAAGGACAAGAATTTGGAAAAATAGATGTTATTTTAGATGCTAAAGATGATTTTATCAGTGTTATTGTAATGGATAACGGTAAAGGATTTCCACCTGAGCTCATAGGCAAAGCTACCGAAAGCTATGTAACAACCAGTAGTAAAGGTATGGGTGTAGGGCTTGCTATAGTCAAAAGAATAGTAGAAGAGCATTGTGGTGTTTTAGATATTGCAAACAGAGAAGATGAAGGTGCAATAATCGATATTAAATTTGATTTAAAAGAGCTGCATTTGAAGGTTAGACGTTCTGGTGGTTAGATCTTGGTTAATAAAGTAATAGAACCCAATAATTTACTGTGCAGTCTATATCATATGATGGTACAATACTTATTCTTTAAATCATTATGTGCATTTCAGTTTATTTAATTAATGTAACAATGATTATAATCACACACTAAAAGATCATTAGATTTTTGTCAGTGATAATACTAACTTGACCCCACGCTATTTTCTAGAGTATTACCGATGTTCTCAGAAAATTTACTTATAGTTCCAAAGAACTGATAATAGCTATTATGCAGTATAACTAAGATTATTGATATCAATATTTTTTACAATCTCAATTTATAATACATAAATTTTTACCATCATGTGCATATATGACACAACTTTAAAATGTCTTTAGTTAATTATGTTTTGCAAAGGTTTTTTATTTACAACTAACTGATTAATTTCCCCATCTTATAGATTATCTTATCTAACATAAATTGTATAAAAAAATCATACAGATACAGAGGAGTACAGTATTATTTAATCAGAAAATGCATTAAATTTAATGATATGTAAGGCTATGATCATTCAGTATATTTTTATTTCGAAAGAGTAGTGAGTACTAAATCATTAGCTTTATAGCGATGATATGAAAATCAAAATTACTAATTACATTTAAATTGTATTTCTTCACTTCTTAGTATTAATTTTATGATGTAATAAGGACTTAGAAAAAAGTTTTTAAGTATCTGTTACGAGGAATGTCTTTGAAATACAATTTGCTAATTGTACTAATTAAATAATTGCTGATCCTAAAAGTTATTATGTATGTCATTATATATTGTACTCGCATTATAATTTTTATGCAAAAGTTTTTGTGCTTGCGAGATATTGCAGAGCTCACTAACTACAACAGCGGAATAATTGTACTAAATATTTTAAATTAAGGTATGTCACTTTTTACTTGTCATGCGGAAAGCACAAGATTCAAAGTTATTGAAAGCTGGATCAGAATAAATGATAGAAAAAATTAATAAGCAGCAATAATGTGGATTTATTTTAACTCAGTATCTTGAATTATGCTTGAAATAATTTGATGATCCTAGTACTACT